>NZ_CP131022.1:0-554363 GCF_035187685.1 Phytoplasma sp.
ATGAAAGAAAAACAATTGTTAAACAATGAAATTTGGGATCATATTTTAAAAGATTTATCTTTTATTTATAGTGAAAAAGTTTTCAAAGAAACTTTTACTAATATTCAATTATACAAAGTGCAAAATGAAATTTTTTTTATTTTAGTTGATAATGAATTTGTTAAAAATAAAATTTCTAGAATTTATTTAGATAAAATAAATGAAATTTCGAAAAAATATTCTCAAGAAAAAATATTTTTTCAATTAATAACTAAAAAAGAAATCCAAAATGAAGAAAAAGAAATAAATAAAAAAGAAAATCAAATAAAAAATGATTTTAATAATTATCATCGAGGATTTTTAGAATCAAATTATACTTTTGAAAATTTTGTTTCTGGTTTGAGTAATATTTTTGCTTTTGAAATGGCTAAAAAAATTGCTAGTTCAGAAAAAGTAGAAATAAATCCTTTATATATTTTTGGTTCCGTTGGTTTAGGAAAAACACATTTAATGCAAGCTATTGGAAATCATATTTTAAACAAAAATCCTAATAAAAAGGTTTTATATATTAAAGCAGATGGTTTTATTGAAGATTTCACAAATAAATTAAGAAAAGACAGAATAGATGAATTTAATGACAAATATAGAAGTCTTGATGTTCTTTTGGTTGATGATATACAAATAATGGCCGAGGCAACTAGAACTCAAATGGAATTTTTTAAACTTTTTGATTATCTTAATTTAAATAAAAAACAAATAGTAATTACAAGTGATAAAAATGCATCAGAATTAAAAAATATTATGAAAAGATTGACTAACCGTTTTCAAGCAGGATTAGTGGTAGATATTAAAAAACCCGATGCTAAACATCGTATTGATATTTTAAAAAAAAAAATATTCACATTTAAAGATGATGGCATTAGATTGAAAAAAGAAATTTTGAATTTTATTTCATCTAATTTTTATGATAATATAAGAGAAATGGAAGGAGCTTTATTTAGGCTTTTTAATTATTTTCGAATTTATAATTTAGAAATTAATTTAAAAAATACAAAAGAAGCTTTAGAGCCTTTATTAAAAACTAAGAAAAATATTACTCAAGAAGAAATAACTTGCGAAAAAATTAAAAATATAATAAGTAGTTTTTATAATATTAATGTTAGAGATTTAATTGGTAAAAAAAAACATTTAAAATATACTTTACCACGACATATTACTATTTATTTTTTAAAAAAAATAAATAATTTTTCTTATAAAATGATAAGTTTTTTTCTGGATAAGAAATATTCTTCTATTTTAAAAGCTTATAAAAAAATTGAAAAAAAAATTGAAAAAAATCTAGAATTACAAAAAGTTTTAGAATTTATTTTAAAGAAAATAAATGATTAGAAAAAATTTAAATTATTTTAAGGAAAATAAGAAATTGAAATATGAATTTCGAAATAAAAAAAGAAGTTTTTTTACATTATTTAATGCAAATTCAAAAAATACTTCCTCAAAAAACTTTTTTCCCGATGTATTATTGTATAAAAATGGAACTCAAAGAAGATGTTTTATTTTTAGAAATTAATAATAGTCATATTGTTGTAAAAATAAAGATAAAAGATGAAAGTTTAAAAGTAGAAGAAGAAGGAAGTTTAGTTTTATTAGGAAAAAATTTTATTGATATTATTAAAAAAATAGATTATTTTGTTATTAAAATTGCTTCTATAGAAAATAATTTTTTAATTATTAAAAATGATTTTTCTCAATATAAATTGAAATTAATGGATTTAAATAATTATCCTTCGGTTGATTTTAATTTTGATTATCAAAATTATTTTGAAATAGAAATGGAATTATTTAAAAAAATAATTAAAGAAATAAGTATTATTTCTTCTAAAGATAAACAAAAAAATGTTTTAACAGGTGTTAATTTAGTTTATAAATCTCCTTTTTTAATTGCTACAGCCACTGATTCTTTTCGTTTGGGTCAAAAAAAAATAGAATTAAAAATAGATTATCATGATTTTGATATTATTGTTCCTGGCAAAAATTTGGAAGAATTAATTAAGCTTTTAGAACAACAAAAAGATGAAAATGTTCAAATATGTATTACAAAACAAAAAATTTTTTTAAAAACAAATTATTTATTTTTTCAATCACCTCTTTTAGAAGGTAATTATCCACAAATACCTTTTATTAAAAAAGAAAGTTTAGTTAATTTTTTTAAATTAGATAGAAATAAATTAATCAAAGTTTTGGATAGAGTTTCTTTGTTTTTACCTAAAGATAAAAATTTTTTTGATAATGTTGTTGAATTTAGAATTTATTTAAATCATAAATTAGAAATTTATTCTGATAGCGAAGAAATAGGAAATGCTTGGGAAGAGGTTGAAATTTTAAAATTTTCTCTTATCGAACAAACAAAAATTTTTTTTAATATTAAGTATTTAGAAGAAATTTTAAAAATTTTTCAAGGCGAAGAAATTATATTTTTTTTTGAAAACTCATCAAAACCCTTTCTTATTATGAGTGAAGAAGATGAAACGATTTTATATTTGATTTTCCCTTTTTATTTTAAATAATTATTAGTTTAAGGATTTGTTATTATGTTTGCTAAAAAAAATCAAGATAAAGAATTATTTTCTTTATTTTCTTTTTTTAGTTTTAAAACTAAAATTTATTTTTTATTTACACTTATATTGACTTTTTTTACAATTATAGTTGATTTAATTATTAAAATAAATAAATATGGATATACATTAAAGGTTATAAAAAATTTTTTTAAATTTTTTACAAATCATACTATTCTGAGTATTTTATTAATTTTAATTAGTTTTTTTTTCAAAATTAAAAATAAAAAAAAACATTCTTTTTTTTGTTTTTTAGTTTTAGTAAATGCTTTGTTAACTTTTTTTGTTTTTAATTTATTTTTAAGTAAATATAACTCAGCAAATGATAAACCTTATGTAATGCATCCTATAATTAAAATTTTTAACAGAGAAGAATTGAAATTTAATATTATTAATTCTTTACAACACGTATTTATACCTTTATTTTATTTTATTCTTTTTTTCTTTTTTATACCTTTTTCTTTAAAAGGTTATAAAATAATTTTATTGACTTATATAAATCCTTTTTTATATTTACTTACATTTGCACTTTATTTATTTTTTATTGGTAATGTAGATTGCTGCTCCTCATCTAAATGCTGTTGGTTGCCTTATCCTAATATTCAATGCAATATACACGGTGAAGTAATATTTGGTAGTGGTACATTTTTTGTTTTTGTAAGAATAATGATTTTATCTTTTTTATTTGGTATTTTTTTCTTTTTAATTTTTTTGTTGAAAAATAAATTTAACAAAAAAATTATAATGATAAAAAATTAAGAAAAGGTTAATATGACGAAGATAATTTTTAAAGAAAAAAAAAAATTAATTACAGCAATTAAACCAACAGGAGAATTAACTTTAGGAAATTACTTGGGAGTAATTAAACCTTTAATTTTGTTTCAAAATAAACATTATGAAGAATATGATTTTTATGTTTTTATTGCAGATTTGCATTCTTTAACTAATGTTCAAGATCCGATTTTATTAAAACAAAGAATTCGTGAAATCATATATCTTCTTTTAGCTTCGGGTTTGGATTTAGAGAAAACTAATTTATTTATTCAATCAGAAATAAATCAACATACTTATTTGCATTATATAATGGAATCTAATTCTTATTTAGGTGAATTAAATCGAATGATTCAATTTAAAGAAAAAAAAAATTCTTTGAAGGAAGTTAGAACTTCTCTTTTGACTTATCCACTTTTGATGGCTTCTGATATTTTACTTTATGATGCTGATGTTGTTCTTGTAGGTCAAGATCAAAAACAACATTTAGAATTAACACGTGTCTTAGCTAATCGTTTTAATAATTTGTATGGTGATACTTTTGGTTTACCAGAATTTTTACAATTAGGATCTATGATTAAATCTTTAACTAATCCACAAAAAAAAATGAGTAAAAGTTCTTTTTTAAATGATTACGATGATAAAGGTTGTGTTTTTCTTTTAGAAAATTTAGATAGTATAAGAAAAAAAATTTTCAAATCAGTTACTGATTCTGAAAATAATATTAAATATGATTCAGAAAAAAAACCTGGTTTAAGTAATCTTTTAACTATTTATTCTTCTTTAAAAAAATGTGAATTAAAAGAAACTGTAAAATATTTTCAAAATTTTTCTTATAAAATGTTTAAAGAAGAAGTTGCTACTGTTGTATTAGAAGAAATCCGAATTATTCAAAAAAATTTTTATGATTTGGTCAAAAATATTGATTTAGTAAAAATTTTAAAAAAGAGTACTCAAAAAGTTAAAAATATTGCTGAGAAGAAATTAAAAGAAATTAAAAGAAAATTAGGCATAGATTTTAATTAAAACAAATTATTTTTATTGAGGTTTTCTAGGTACTTTATTTCTTGATTTAAATCCGCTTCATTCAAAAATAAATTATGTAAAGTTTCTATAAACTTTCTGATAATATATTATCATTTTTATTTTGCGGTACTTGACTGTTAATCAATCGTTATTACTTGATTATTATTAAAAATAAAAAATAAAATTATAAAAGTAATTAAAATAAAATAAACTATTCTAAAGTATTTTTTCAATTTTAACATTTATTAAATCTCATTTATTTTATCGCTAAGATGATGTGATTTCATAGAGGGAGTTGAGGTAGGATAGGGTGTTGTTTTTCTTTTGTTCTATTTTTTTTTTTAAAATTTCAATATCTTCATTTTTCCATCTTTTAGCTAGTTGGATTCGGTCGGTATATATTATATAATTATATTCTAATTCTTTAATTTTGCCATGATTAGATAATATTTGTTTTATTAATGTTTGTGCTTCTTGATTTTCTTTTTCAGATTTGGGATTATTTTTTTCTTCAGAATTCAATAATTGTTGGGTTTTTTGTTTTTTTAATAGTGTTAGTTGGTTTTGTAAAGATTTTATTATTTGTTGTTGAAAGGTATTTATTTTGGTGTTTAATTCATCGCATTCTTTTGAGTGTTGGTCAATAGAAGGTTGTTCAACATCTTTGTCATTTTTTATATCATTAACTAATTTTTGTTTTATTTTATTGATTTCGGTTTTTTCTTCTTCAGAGAGATTTTCTGGTGATAAAACTTCGTTTTCTTTTTCGGATAAGACATAATATTTAATTTTATCAAATTTTTCTTTAGTTATTTTAATTTTAGGTTTTGGTGATTTTTTTGAATGTTTTATTCTTAAAGATTGATTTGTTTCTGTATCTTCTTCTAATTCTTCTTGATAATTTGATAATGATTTTTGCTCTTGTTTATCGTCATTAATTTCTAGACAAATACCAACGCCAATAATAATTACAAATATTATAATAGTATAAATGGTTGTTTCGTGTTTTTTAAAAAAGTTCATTACTTTAATGGTCTTTCTGATATATAGTAGTAAATCGTATTATTTTTTAAAGAAATGATGAACTAATGATTATACAATGTTATTTGATTAATGTTAAATAAAAGTTTTTTAGGCTGGTAGTGATATTAATTTCTGGTATTTTACTGCAACGTTTTTCGGCAAGTCTTTTTTGATTCTTGGATTGTTATTAAAAACTGATCTATTAGATATTCTCTTTTTGTTTTAAAAAAATAATTTTTAGAAATCAAAATTGTTTATTAATTATTTCTTTAATAATTAAAAATTTTTTGAAAAATAAAATATTTTTTAATTATCTTTTTATAAAAAATATTAAATATTTATAAATATTTAATAAAATATCTTTGATTTTTATGAATTTATTAAGAATTAAATATGTATAAAATTAAAAAAAGATTAAAAAAACGAATCAATCAAACCTTAAATTAGTTTTTTTATTACAATTTAAATAATCTTGTTTATTTTATCTTTTTGAGTCTTCTTTAATAAGCTAAAGGACGGTGTTGATTATAATTTTGAATAAAAAGGGGGATTTTTTTCATTAAAAATTCTTTGGTTAAGAGCTCTTTTTTTTCTAAATACAAAAATTCTGCTTTTAAATTACCGAAAAAAGCTTCAATGCAGGCGTTTTGTGAAGGTTGACCTTTCTTCTGGAGAATCTAGGGATAAAGTTTTTTGCTTGGAGGGTTTTTTGCTATTCTTTAGAAGTATATTGGCTTCCTTGGTCTGAATGAAAAAAACAACCTTTTAAAGATTGAGGTAAAGGCTTTAAAGTTTGGATCATCATTTCATGAGTCATTTTAGAACCGATATTATAAGTAACAATTTCACGGTTATATAAATCCATAATGACTGATAAATAAAGTGTTTGATTTTTCCCATAAGTTAAATAAGTAATATCAGTGCATAGTTTTTGATAAGGACGAGAAGCTTGAAAATTGTTTTTGATTAAATTGAAACTAGAATAAGGTAAATAATGGATTTTTCTTTCGCGTTTGACATATTTATTTTTCAAAGTTTGGCATAATAAACCTAGTTTTTTCATTTTTAAATAAATTTCTTTTAAATTCGTTTGAAAATGTTTTTTGACAGCTTGATAAATTCTTCGATGACCCCAAAGATAAAAACTTTGACCTTCGCTTTAACCCCCCTGTTAAACAATTATATTACTATTTTATACACTGAATAAACTAATACAAATAAAGATAAATAAATATTTAAAAAAAAAAAAAAAAGAATTTTATAAAATATTAATATTTATTACTTTGATTAATATTTTATTAACAGGATTGGTCTGGAATTTAATAATTACCGATGAAAATGAAATAAGTAATTTAACGAAAGATTATAATTTTTTTACTATTAGTTTGTTTGAACACTTTTATATTCCTTTTCTATTTTTTATTTTTCTTCTTTATGTGAACCAATTTCTTTAAAACAATCTTATTATGCTTTAATTCATCCTTTGTTTTATTTATTTTATTCATTATTATTAGCTTTTTTTCGAATCAAAAATTATATAAATATCCTTATAATTTAGTTGATCCAGATTTAAGTTGTAATTTAAGCCGAATTGTTTTTAAATTATTAGGAATTTCTCTAAAAAATGACAAAAAAGGTTTTTTAGGATTAAGGATTAATAGTTTATTTTTAATATTATGTATTTGTATATGTATACCTTTTTTACATTTTATGAAAACAAAATTTTCAAAAAAAGAGAAAATTAATTTTTATTTTTAATATAATTTGTAAATTACAAAAAAATTAATGGTAAATTATATAAAATTATTAAATGTTTATATATCTCAAAAATATTTTAAAATTAATTATAAGATGATTTAAATTTAAAAAATAAAAATATATATCATGATAGATGATATTAAAATATCTTTTGGTTAATATTAGAAAATATTTTCACAATAAAAAAATTTCTATAATAATTAGGTCGTAAATTTAGAAATTATAAAATTGAGTTTTTCTAAAAAATTATTTTTTAGAAAGAATTGATATTTTTTATTGGTTTCTTTTTTAATAACATTCTAAAAACAAAAAAATGTCTAAAGTTTTAGAATATTTTAATAATCTTTGAATTATAATTTTATCTACATATTATCAGTATAAAATTTATTGTTATATTATCAATTAAAGTTTTTTGAAAAAAATATAATATTTTATTTTTAATACTTTTTTATCAAAGTTAAAAGCTATCAAAATATTATTTTGATAGCTTTTTTATTGTATAAACTTTAAATATCAATAAAATTAATATTATTTTCTAGTCATTTTAGTTTCTATAGCTATTTTAGCAACTGTTTTTGCTATTATTTCTGTTACTTTTTTTTCAAAAATAGAAGGAATTATATTTTCTTCGTTTAATTCTTTATCCGGAATAACTGAAGCTAAAGCATGAACGGCAGCTATT
This sequence comes from Phytoplasma sp., assembly GCF_035187685.1. Taxonomy (NCBI): domain Bacteria; kingdom Bacillati; phylum Mycoplasmatota; class Mollicutes; order Acholeplasmatales; family Acholeplasmataceae; genus Candidatus Phytoplasma; species Phytoplasma sp. Next base: position 7,855 of record NZ_CP131022.1, read on the forward strand.
TTCATTTCTTCTGTAATTTGAGTTGCTTTTGCATCCAAAGCTCCACGGAAAACTCCAGGAAAAGCTAATAGATTATTAATTTGATTTGGAAAATCAGAACGTCCTGTAGCAACTATTCTAGCGTTTCCTTTTTTTGCTTCATCATACATAATTTCAGGAATAGGGTTGGCTAAAGCAAATACAATAGAATCATGAGCCATAGTAGAAACCATTTCTGCAGTTAAGATATTAGGTTTTGATAATCCAATAAAAATATCTTTATTTTTAATAGCATCTTTTAAAGAACCAATTTCGTTATTTAAATTAGTTAATAAAGATATTTCTTTTTGAGCTTCATTTAACCAAGAGCAATCTTTTCTGACAATGCCCTCTTTATCTACTAAAATTATATTTTTAACTTTTAATAGAAGAAGCATTTTAGTTACGGCAATACCCGCAGCGCCTGCTCCTGTGATAACTATTTCAACATCTTTAACATCTTTTTCAACTATTTTTAAAGCATTTAAAATTCCAGCACAAACAACAATGGCTGTTCCGTGTTGATCATCATGAAAAACAGGAATATTTAATTTTTCTTTTAATTTTTTTTCAATATAAAAACATTCTGGTGATTTAATATCTTCTAAATTAATTCCACCAAACATGGATGATATTTTAGAAATGATATTAATTATTTCTTCTGGATTTTCAGAATCAATACAAATAGGAAAAGAATCTATATTAGCAAATGTTTTGAATAAACTTGCTTTACCTTCCATTACTGGAATTGAAGCTAAAGCGCCAATATTTCCTAAACCAAGAACAGCTGTTCCGTTAGTAATAACAGCTACATTATTTCCTTTAGTTGTATATTTATAAGCGTTTTCAGGATTTTTTGCTATTTCAAGACAAGGTTCTGCTACTCCTGGAGTATAAACTAAAGATAGATCTTTTAAATTATTAACTTGTATTTTATTTTTTATTTCTAATTTACCTTTATATTTTTCATGAATCTTTAATGATTCTTCTTTTATATTTATAGACATTCTTTTTAACCATCCGATTTATTAATTAAATTTAAAATTTTTAAAAAATTAAATATTTGTTAAATTATTATTTATTGATTTTATATAAAATTTAAAGTTTTATATAAAATTTAAAGTAATGAAATATTTTAAATTTTTTTAAATTTTTTTAAATTTTATAAAATAAATTAGACAATATATTCATATAAAATATATCCCACTATTATTATATAAATAAATAATGTATATTTAAAACATATAATAATTATTTTATAAAATTTATAAAATAATTATTATATGTTTTAAATATAATAATTGTATTTCAACATCATTACAGTTTAAAAATAAAACAAATTGTTTTTTTTATTTTTTAATTATAATAATAATTTTGTAAAAATCTAATAGGAAGGCTTTTAAATATTTTCAATATTTATTTTTTTATTTCATCAAAATTAAATTTTTCAATTTAACTATATTTAAAAAAATATTCGCTGAAAATCAATATAGAAAGTATTATTAACATTGATAAAAAATAATAACAAAGAAATTACAATTAATTTATTTTTGTTAAAAACAAATAAAAAAATAGAAGATGCAAAAGAATTTCAAAAATTGTTGCTAAGAAATAAAACTAGTAATAAAGATAAATATGAATTTAATTTAAATAATGATATATTAAAAAATATAAAAATTTACTATCAAATCAAAAAAGATCAATATGAAAAACAAAAATTAAATGATTGGGAAAAATATTTAGGTTTAGGAGAAAAAGACAAACTTAATGTCGCCGATAAAAGGGACGCTATTATATTAATACAAAATGTTCCGTATATGAAGGATAAAGAACGTTTTTTAGCTATAACATTTGGAACGTCAGCTTATTATTGTATTAAAGAATATGCTGAAGCAGAATTCGGTATTATAACATTATTGAATTTGATTGATGATAAAAAATTAAAAAAAGCAAAATTTACTTCTGTATATGAGAAAAAAACTAAACAAATAGAATCATTTGGTTCTAATAGAAGTTTTTCAGAATTAGAAATTCAATACGATTATAATAATTTATTACCAGCTTTAGAAGGTTTTCCAAAAACATATCATTTAACTAATAAACCTATATATGGTAATTATAATTTTAAATTGAAAGCGGATACAACAAAATATCCTTTAAATAAATTACATAATTTATGTAAATGCATTTTATCAAAATATAATAAAGCTAAAGCTGAAGAAAAATTTGAATATTTATTTAATTTCACGAAAATTTTAAATAAAGACGAAATAGAAAAGTTAAATACTAAATTATTTGAACAAATATTTCAAAAAACAAATAACGGACATGAAATAGAAATAACAACTATGGAATTTGATAAAAATTCTTTATATTCTAATGATTTTTATTTTACATTAAATAATAAACCTGAAATAGAAGATAAAATTTATGAAAACAGTAATATATTAAAATTATTTCGTGATTTTTTTAACAAAAAATTTCCTAAATCTGATAAAGAGAAAATTAAAAAATTAAATCAAAATTTCAAAAAAATATATATTTTAAGAGTAAATAAAAATGATTCAACAGATACAGATTCAAAAAAAATTATGGAGTGTATTTTGTTTAAAACTAATAAAAATATTTTGCTTTTTAAAGGTAATTGGTTAGAAATTAATTCAAAATATATAGAAAAAATTACAAAAAAATTATTAAAAATTTATATAGACAAATTTGATTTTCTTTTAAAGAAAGAAAAAGATAAAAATCATGAAGAAGGCGTCTATATTAACAAAATAATAGAACATCTTGATAATAAAAAAGATCAATTTAATTATATATTAAGTCATAAAAAATCATTGTATATTAAAGACGGAGATAATTCTTATTCTAAATTTGAAATTTGTGATATTTTAGGAATTCCTTTAGATTCAAAACATAATATTATTTTATATCATGTTAAAAATTTATATTCAGGGTATAATACTTCGCAAATTAATCATTTAAGTTTTCAAAGTTTTTTTTCACATGAAATTATTAATCATTCTGATTTGATTAAAAATTTTGATAAAAACATAATAAAACAAATAAAGTCATCAAATAAAAAAATTAAATTAACATCGAAACAAATTCTAGAAAAATTCCGAAATAAACAAATTACAATAAATTATTTAATTATTTTTTCTGATAAAAATTTACTAAATAAAAAAAAGATAATTCAAAACATGCCTTTTCCTTCTAAACTAAGTTTGTTTGAAAATATTAAAAAAATGGAACAAATGGGTACAGAAATAGAAATATCAGTTGTTAAAATAGAAGAGTAATAAATAAAAAAAACAATATTAATGAAAATAAGTATAAAATAAGACATAATAATTGAAATAATTTTTATAAATAAATAAAATGATTTATATTAAAGTAGATAATAAGTGTTTCATTTTGAAATTAAATATAAATTATTTTATTTTTTATAAAAATTATTTGTTCAAATAAAATATAAAATGATTGAGATAGATAGAAATTTTCTTTTATAATAAAAAAATTAAGAAAAAGGTAGGTATTCATTTTTTAAATAACTTTATTTTGTAATTTTAAAAATATTATATTTTAATTTTTTTATTGATAATAGTGTATACTTTTAAAAAAATATATTTATAACGCAAAATAATAAACAGTATGGTTAATAAATACGAATTCGATTTAAATAATTAGGTTAATGGTTGTGGCAAAGGTATTTCCTATATATATAGTTGATGGAATTAATATAAAAGATAAACTTATATTTTATGAGTTTCTAGAAAACAAGATTGCATAGTTATTTATTTAAACAAAAAACTATTCTATTCCTTTATTTTTAATACAACTTTTATCTTTAAAATCTTTCAAATTATTTTTTAAGATTTAAAATTAAGTTTATAATTTCATATCTTTTTAAACTAAAAAAATATTTTTTTAATATTTTATTTGTTCATATATATAATACTAGATAAAAAAATTTAAAAATACTGTAACTAAAATTTAATTTTTTTTATATATTATATCACTTTTATTTAGAAAAATAATATGATAAAGACACCTTTTTAGAAGATTAAGTATTTAAAAAAATTATTTATCTTAGATGTTGAAAATATATGAAGTAGTGATAAATAATTCAATTTAGCTAAAAGCTATTTTTTTGATTTTAAAAAGAAGGAAAGTGATTGATTATTTTTTTTATTTTTAACAAGATTAAATAGCTGTTTAAGAGTATTATTTTGGTTTTTAAAGGGGTGTAAATCTAAAAGTAATGGTTTTTTTCTATTACTAGAAGAAAATTATCATTCAATAAGAGTGATTTTTTTATTTCTTCTAAAATTTGAGGATCAACGAAAATAATTTTGTTTTTATGGTGATGTTAACTTCTTGGTAACTATTTTTTTTGTAACGGGAAATAATGGTGAGATTTATTAATTCTTCTTTTAAATGTCTGTAGAAATTTTTTTATTTGTTCTACATCTTGGTTGAGAGGGTTGATTTTGTATTAAAATATTCCTAATTCTAAATTCTTGACTATTTATCATTTTTTATTTTGAATCTTCTATTTATAATTTATTTTTTGCATTTTGAAGTGTAAAAAGAGAAAATAATAAAGATTTAATTTAATCGTCAAAATAAATTCTAAAAATGTAATTTGATGTAAAAAAATAAACTACTGTTTTTTAAAAGTAATATTATTTTGGTCTCTTAGTTTTTTAATCTCTTTTATTTATTTTTTAAATCTTAAAAATTATCTTATATAATTAATATCTTTATATTTTTTATCTTAAGGCGACAAAATATTTCTGATTTCATAATTGATTTGGTTTAATTTTAATTTTTTGCCTAAGGTTTCACTTTTTTTTGGTTTGTTTCGTTGTTATCTAGATCAATAATCGCTTTAATTTGTTCTTTTTTAAAATATTAAATTTGGGCTTGAGAGGAGAGTAGTTTAGTGACACAAATTAAACTTACAATGTTTTTGATTTTTTTGTCAACAGTTAATGATTATCAAAAAAACCTTCATGAATGATTATAGTTTGATTTTTTTGATAAAAGGTAATGCTTAATAAAACAACGATAATTGAAATTAAAATTAGAGGTTTGGACTAAAATTATTAAGATATTGTTATTTAGGTTATAAATCAGGTATCATCACAGAAGTTGTTTTGATAAAACCATATTTTAATAATTTATTAACCTTAAACTTTTTCTTTTTTAAAAAATTAATTAAACGAAAAGACAAAGATTTATTAGATGTAACCAAATTTGAATTCTTTAATGATTTCTAAATTTAATTTGTCTTTTTTATTTTAAATAATTCTATCCCATTTGGGATTCGTTATTTCTGTTATCAATTAATAAGTAATTATAATAATTTCTAATTTGATTAAATAAAGTTGATATTTATTTTAAAAGTTGGTTTTAGATAAGTTGAGTTTGTTTTTTACCAACGGTATTATGAGATTTTTTAGATTGATATTTTTGTTTGAAAGGTTTTGGAATTCTTGGGTTTTTATAAATTGTAATATTTTTTTAATGGTTTCATTAAATTATTTTATTTGTCTTATTTCCTTTTAAGTATAATAATATCTTAATCACGACCACATTTCCGATAATGAAAATTATTATTGTCATTGAAAAATCATAAAAAAATTATATTTTTCTTTATTTTTTTATTTAAAAATAATTTAGTAATAGATTTGGTATTAAAAAAGTAAAATTTAATTAATGAATATTAATGTTTTGCAAATTTACAACGCAACAGTAGTTAATTATGTTCATAAATTTTTAAAATTATATTCTTTGATCAAAAAAATTAGAATTTAAAAGGAACAAAAATATAAAAAACAAAAATAATTTAAAAAATATTTAATTATTAAAAACCTCAAAGTCCTATTACTTTCTAGTATTTTGTTTTTAAAAAAATAACTTCAATGGATTGAAAAAAATAAAACATATTATGTATAATATAATTAACAATTTAGAAAAAGGTAAAAATATGAAAGATAATAATAATCAAAAAGAGATAACTGTTTTTGATATTGCTAATTATATTATAGTTAATTCTAAAAATGATCCTAATTTAACTCATATGAAGTTGCATAAAGTAATTTATTATTCTTATGTTAAATATTTATTAAAATATAAAAAACCTTTAATTAGTGAAAAACCAAAAGCTTGGCTTTATGGCCCAGTATTTGGAAAATTATATTTTGTTTTAAAAGAATATTATGAAAAACAAATCAAAAAACCTCTGCCAAATGGTAAATTAAAAAAAATTGATATTGGAAGACAAAAAGTTATTGATGAAATTTTAAATTTATGCAAAAAATTAAATGGTTATAAATTATCTTATATTTCACATACTCAAGAACCATGGATTCAAATTTATAATCAACGTTATGAAAACAACAATAATATTATTCCGGATAATCTTTTAGTAGAATATTTTTCTAAAAAAGATAATGTTTTGAAATAGGGTCTGATGTTGATTTATGATTTTTATTTTTAAAATAAATACAAGGAATAAATAAAATTAATGCCTTATTCTACATCTTTAGAAATTAATTCTAAAATAGAAAAAATTAAACAAATTATTTTTGATTCTTGCGATGGTATCGGAAAATATCGTTATGATTTTCAACAATTTAATGAATGCGCCTATCGAAGTATTGTTGCTGTTTGTTTAAATAATGTTATTAATGAGAAAATTTCTGTTGAAGAACAAGCAGGAGATGGACGTTCTGATATTTCTATTAGATTAGACAAAAATATAGATTTTATTGTTGAATGTAAAATTTGGCATCATAAAAACGAAGAAGCTGTCAAAAGTTTACAGAGCGCTTTTAATCAATTAATTCGTTATTCACCTGTGTTATCCCATAATTATTTTTCCATCATTATTTTTAATACATTTTTTCAACATAATAAAAAAGAAGATGATGCAAACCGAAATAATGAATTTTATAAAATAAGTCAATTAATGATTGAAAAATTAAAACAAATGACAGATATAAACAACATTGGTCATATTGAAAAACAAAGTCCTTGTTCTTGGTTAATGTATATCAAGAATCCTCAAAACCAAAAAGACACCGAAATTTTTATTTGTTTTTGTAATTGTCCTAATAAAAATAAAAAAAGTTGAAATAGTTAAAATTAAATACGAATTCTATAGAATTTATTTTGTTCAATCTTTATTTAAAGTAATTATAATAATCCAACAATGACATATTTTATAATTTTGAAGAATTATATTATTGTATATTTATCATAATATATTATAATTATAAAGTTAAGTGTTGTTAATCATATTATTTTAAATCTTAAGATATTTTTTTATTTGTTATAATTTTATATAATTTGAAAGGCATTCTAAATTGATTATTTTTTATTTTACAGAAAATGATTTTAAAATCATTTTATAAAAAAATATTCATACAAAATAGGTAAATGAATTTTATGGAAGTCAAAAAAATAAATAATGATTTTGTTCAATATCATTTTCAAATAAAAAAAAACGAATTTGATATATTGGTTGACAAAGTTTTTGAAAAAATAAAACCTAAAGTAGAAGTAAAAGGTTTTAGAAAAGGTTTTGTGACAAGATCTGTATTTGAAAAGCATTTTGATTCTCAATCTTTATATAAAGATGCTTTTGAAACTTTAGTTCAATTAAAATTTAAAGAAATATTAGACAAAAATAAAGAATATAATTTTATAGGGCAACCCAAGTTGATTAATTTTCAATTAGAAAAATTAAATAATATAAAAAATGTTTTTGATTTTGGTTTAGAATTAATGTTAAAACCTAAATTAGAATTATGTAATTATCAAGAAATTCCTTTAAACAAATATAATTCAGAAGTTACAGAAGAAGAAGTTCAAAAAAAGATAGATGCTTTATTATATAATCATCCTATTTTAGAAAAAAAAGAAAATGATTTACCTTTAGAATTAGGAGATTTTGCTGTTTTTGATTTTCAAGGTTATTTAAATAATCAATTATTTGAAGGTGGCTCTGCTACGAATTATACTTTAGAGATTGGTTCTAATCAGTTTATTCCTGGTTTTGAAAAAGAAATGATAGGTTTAAAAATAAACAAAAAAAAAGATATTACTTTGTCATTCCCCAATGATTATGCTAATACAGAACTTGCTGGCAAAGAAGTTTGTTTTAAAGTTTGGTTAAAAGATATTAAAAGAAGAAAAAATGTTTTTTTAAATGATGAAATAGTAAAAAACTTTCAAATTCCTGATATTTATAATGTTCAAGAATTTAAAACAAAAATAAAAGAAGAATTAATAATTCAAAAAAAATATGAAGCGGAACATAATAGAAAAGAAGACATTTTAGATTTTATATGCAAAAATTCTGTTTTAAACATTCCTCAATTTTTAATTGATGAAGAAACTCAAAATTTAAAAAAAGAATTAGAAGAAAATTTAAAATCTCAAAAAATAACTTTAGAACAATATTTAAAACAAATGAATTTTAGCGAAGAAAAATTTAATAAAGACATACAAGAAAAAGCTTTTAAAACAATTAAAATTAATTTGTTATTAGATGAAATTGGATCTAAAGAAAACATAAATATTTCTCAAGAAGAATTAGATGAAAGTTATAAACAAATAAATAAATCATATAAGATAGACATTCAAGTGATAAAAGAAAACCCTTCTTTTGTTAATCATATAAAGGATGATTTAATAAGACGCAAAACTATTGATTTATTATTGAATAAAAATAATTCATAAAAATCGGAAATTATTGTTTTAAATGAAGGTAATTAAAAAAAATTATTTATAAAATTTTCATTTTATTTTTTATCAAAAAAGTCGAAGTATAAATAATAATTTTTTTATTTTTAACAAACAAAACATAAAGGATGTGAAAATTATATGGCTATCAAAAACGATAAAGAATTAAAAGATAAAGAATTAAAAGATAAAGAATTAAAAGATAAAGAATTAAAAGATAAAGAATTAAAAGATAAAGAATTAAAAGATAAAGAATTAAAAGATAAAGAATTAAAAGATAAAGAATTAAAAGATAAAGAATTAAAAGATAAAGAATTAAAAACAGAACTTATTCCTGCTGAATTGCCAGTAATTATCGTTAGAGATATTGTTCCTATTCCTTATAATGATTTAAGAATTGAAATAGGTAGAATTTTTTCTGTAAATGCTTTAAAATATTCTGAAGAGTTTAAATGTCCTTATGTTATTATATCTTTACAAAAAAATTTGTTTCAAGAAAATCCTAAAATAACTGATATAGAAAAATACGGAGTTTTAGCTAAAATTTTAGTTTCTATTAAAATTAATGATGATATTTATAAAGTAAAATTTCGTATTATTAAAAGAGTTAAAATTCAAAATATTTCTAAAAATAAAAATTTATATATTGCTACATATAACTCATTACCAGTTGTTTTCGGGGATTTAAAAAAAGAACAATCTCTTATTAAATTAATAATGGAAAGAATTGCTTCTAATATTAATCAACTTTTATCTATTTCAGAAACTACTTTTTTGGAACAAATAAAAGAAGGAATTACAACTGAAAAAGCTGCAGATTTAATTATTTCTGCTTTAAAAATAGATGAAAAATATAAAAATAAATATTTAAAAGAAGCTAATTTAAATAAAAGGCTTATGTATATTTTGCGCGATATTGAAATGCAATTAGAATTTGTAGATTTAGAACATAAAATCAATGCAGAAGTTAAGCGTAGTATTGATGAAAATCAAAAAGAATTTTATTTAAGAGAGAAAATGCGTGCTATTCAAAATGAATTAGGTGATCAAGCTAAAAAAGAAGAAGATATAGAAGAATTAAGAAGAAAAATTAATACTTCTAAAATGCCTAAAAATATTAAAGTTAAAACTTTACAAGAACTTTCTCGTTATCAATCAATTTCTTCAGCTTTAGCTGATTCTTTTGTTATTCGTAATTATTTAGATTTTATTATTTCTTTGCCTTGGGGGAAAATAAGCAAAGATAATAATGATTTAAAAAAAATTGAAATAGTTTTAGAAAAAAATCATTATGGATTAAAAAAAGTAAAAGAAAGAATTATAGAATATGCAGCTGTAAAAATCATGACTCAAAAAAATCCTCAAACTATTATTTGTCTTGTAGGCCCTCCCGGTGTCGGAAAAACTACTTTAGCTATTTCTATTGCTGAAGCTTTAGGGCGTAAATTTGTAAAACAATCTTTAGGAGGTTTACAAGAGAACAGCGAAATTAAAGGCCATAGAAAAACCTATGTTGGAGCAATGCCAGGTAGAATTTTAGGCGGTTTAAAAGATGTTGGTGTTATGAATCCAGTTTTTCTTTTGGATGAAATAGATAAATTAGTTAATAATTTTCATCATGATCCAGGATCTTCTTTATTAGAAGTTTTAGATCCAAAACAAAATCAAAATTTTGTAGATCTTTATTTATCAGAACCTTTTGATTTATCTAAAGTTTTATTTATAACAACTGCTAATGATTTAAGTAATATTTCAGAACCTTTAAGAGATCGTTTAGAAATTATAGAATTAAATTCTTATACAGAGCAAGATAAAGTAGTTATCTCGGAAGAACATTTAATTCCTAAACAGTTAAAAGAACATGGTGTTAATAAAAAACAGTTTTTTATAGATAAAGAAACACTTCTTTATTTGATCAGACATTATACTAAAGAATCTGGAGTTAGAAATTTAAATAAACAAATTGCTACTTTGGTGAGAAAAACAGTTAAAGAAATTTTACTTAATGGGGTTAAGCAAATAAAAATAAATATTCAAAATATTGAAAATTTTTTAGGCAAAAGAATTTATCAGCATTTATTAGCTAATAATATAAATCAAATTGGAGTTGTAAACGGCCTTGCTTATACTTCTTTTGGAGGAGATATTTTACCTGTTGAAGTTACACATTATAAAGGAACAGGTAAATTAGTTTTAACTGGTCATTTAGGAAAAGTGTTAGAAGAAAGTGCAATGACATCTTTTAGTTTTTTGAAAGCTAATGCTGAAAAATTAGGTATTGAATATAGTGTTTTTGATAATAACGATTTTCATATTCATTTTTTAGAAGGAGCTATTCCTAAAGACGGTCCTTCAGCTGGTGTAACTATAGCTACTTCTATTTTTTCAGCTATTACACAAAAATTTGTGAGAAAAAATATTGGAATGACTGGCGAAATTACTTTAACGGGATCTATTTTACCAATAGGAGGTTTGAAAGAAAAAGCTATTGCTGCTGATAGAAGTGGTTTAAATACTATTTTCATTCCTAAAGATAATTTAAAAGATTTGGATGAAATTCCTGATGAAGTAAAGAAAAAAGTCGAAATTATTGTTGTTGAAAATGCCAATGATGTTTTCGTTAAAGCTTTACTTAATTAAAATAAAGAGGGAATTTTATAATGGACTTTCTTCATGTTATAATATATATTAATTGTTTTTTTATCATTTTATCTGTTTTATTTACTATAGAAAAAAGTATAATAGATATATTTTCAGAACAATATGGTAATCATAGACCAGATAGTTCTCAAGTGTTTTTAAATCGTGTTATATTTGTTTTGGTTTTTATTTATTTTGTCTTTTCTTATGTTCATTTAACAAATAGAATGAATTCATAAAAAATATTTACAAATTTGTTATTAATTATGTTATAATTTTTATACAATACTCAAAAATATTTGTTTTGGTTATTTTGATTATTATAATTTTGATTATCTTTTTAAAAAGGAGTTGATATCAATTAATAAGACTATTGTTAACAAAGAAGAAACTTTTGATGAAACTTTACGCCGTTTTAAACGTGATGTTTCGAAATCTGGTAATTTGGCTCAAGCTCGTAAAAAAGAGTATTATATTAAACCAAGCACAGAAAGAAAAAATCGCAGAAGATTTTCTAAAAATAAAAAATATTAAATTTTAAACAAATTCACCTCTGTTTTATAAGGTGTTTTTTTTATTTTTTTTCTAAAGAAAGAAATTGTCGAAATTATTTTTTATACTAATTTTTAAAGAAATGAAATTATTATAATAATGATTATTGAAATATATAATAAAACAAAAAAAGATGTTACGCAATTTAAAAAAATTTTAATTAATATTTTTGATTCTATAAAAGATCCGAAAAGAATTAATGTTATTTTTATAAGTGATAATGAGATGAAAAAAATGAATTTTTATTATCGTCAAAAAAATTATTCTACTGATGTTTTAACTTTTTCAAATACAAATTATGATGAATATTTAGGTGATATTTTTATTTCTTTAATGAAAGCTTCTGAACAAGCACAAAAATTAGGATATCCCTTCATAAGAGAAATTTCTTTTTTAGTTATTCACGGTTATCTTCATTTAAAAGGTTATGATGATGATACCGAAGATTCTTTAAAAGAAATGATTAGTATCCAAGAGGCAATTTTAAAAAAAAATAATATGTAAATTTTTATTTATTTAGCAAAATTTATTTTTTAGAGAGGTTTTTGTAGTGTTTAAATCGGGTTTTATTACTATGATAGGCAAAACTAATGTTGGTAAATCAACTTTATTAAATTCTTTATTAGAACAAAAAATTTCTATTACAAGTGATAAACATAATACTACAAAACAAAAAATTTTAGGTGTTTGTAACAACCATAATTATCAATTAGTTTTTATAGATAATCCAGGCTTAATATATAAAAAAAAAGATTTTTTAATTTCTAAATTTAATTTTGTTGCTTTGAAAAATTTTGAAGAAGTTGATGTTGTTTTATTTCTTGTTAATGATAAATGTCAACAAGCAGATAAGGATTTCTTAAATTTTATTCAAAAATATAAAAAAAAAATTATTTTAATTATTACTAAAATTGATCTTTTTAATAAAACAACTTCTATTGATAAAATTATTTTAAGTTATTTAAAATATTTTCAATTTGACGCTATAATTCCTTTATCTAGTGTTAAAAATCAAAATTTAAATATTTTGAAAGAAAATATTGTTTCTTTGTTAGACGAAGGAAAGCTTTATTTTCCTAAAAATTTTATTACTAATCTTTCTAAAGAAGATTTGATATTAGAATTTGTACGAGAGAAAATTTTTTATTATTTAGCTAAAGAATTGCCTCATGTTTGTAGTGTTTTTTTAGATAATATTATTTATGATGAAACAAATGCTTCTGTAAAATTAGATGTTATAATTTTATTGCCAAAAATAAGTCAAAAAAAAATTTTAATTGGTACAAATGGTTCTAATTTAAAAAAAATTAGAATTGCAGCTCAAAAAGATATTAAAAATTTTTTAAAAAAGAAGATTTCTTTAAATTTATGGGTCAAAGTAGATTCTAAATTTAATAATCGAAAAATTTTTTTCGATGCTCAATTTAAAAAATGATAAAAAATAATTATTAAAATTGGTTATTAAAATAATGATAGAAAATAAAATAAATGATATTTCTTTTAAAGAAATTGTTAGTTTCATGAAAAAAAATGGTTTTGTTTTTTATGGAAGTGAAATTTATAATGGTTTAGCTAATAGTTTTGATTATGGACCTTTGGGTAGTTTATTAAAACAAAATATTAAAGAAGCTTGGAAAAAAAAGTTTTTTCAAGAAAACGAGAATAATGTTTTTATAGATAGTTCAATTATAATGAATCCTAAAGTATGGGAAGCATCTGGACATTTATCTTGTTTTGTGGATCTTTTGACTGAAAATAGAGATGATAACAAACGTTATAGAGCAGATAAATTAATTCAAGAGCATAATTCTGATATAAATGTTAATAAATTAAGTTTCGAAGAAATGCATGATTATTTAATTAAACATAAAGTTTTAGGCACTACTAATTGGACACCTATTAAAAAATTTAATTTATTATTTACAACTTATCAAGGCGTTGTTATTGAAAATTCTACACCTTTATATTTAAGACCTGAAACTTGTCAAGGTATTTTTGTTAATTTCAAGAATATTTTACAATCTACTAGAAAAAAAATTCCTTTTGGGGTGGGGCAAATCGGAAAAGCTTTTCGTAACGAAATTACTCCAGGAAATTTTATTTTTCGAACTTGTGAATTTGAACAAATGGAATTAGAATTTTTTTGTCATCCTAAAGAATATCATGAATGGTTTTGTTTTTGGAAAGATTACACTTATAATTTTCTTTTGCAATTGGGTTTTAATTCGGAGAGTTTAAAAAGAAAAGACTATTCAAAGGAAGAATTAAGTCATTATGCTAATGCTACTACAGATATTTTGTTTCTTTTTCCTTGGGGTTTTGATGAATTATGGGGAATATCTTCAAGAACTGATTTTGATTTACAAACACATCAAAAACATTCTAAAAAAGATTTACAATATTTAGATGTATTGACTAAAGAAAAATATTGGCCTTTTGTTATTGAACCTTCTTTAGGTGTCGAAAGATTATTTTTAGCTCTTATTATTAATTGTTTAAAAAATGAAACATTAAATAAGGGAACCACAAGAATAATTTTAAAAATACATCCTTTTTTATCACCTTATAAATTAGCAATTTTGCCTTTAATAAAAAAAAAACATAGTTTAAAAGCTAAAGAATTACAAAAACAATTATCTCCTTTTTTTCAAGTTTATTATGATGAAAGTCAAAGTATAGGTAAAAGATATCGACGACAAGATATGATAGGAACTCCTTTTTGTTGTACCATAGATGAACAAAGTTTATTAGATAATACTGTTACTATAAGAGATAGAGATACTTTATTACAACAAAGAATATTAATTACAGACGTCAAAGAATATATAGAACATAAAATAATATTTTGATTTTTTCATCTAATTAATAAGAATTTTTTTGATAGGTATGTAAGTTGATTTAATATGAATGATGTTGGTAAAAATTTAATTATTAGATTAAATCAAGAAATCTCTATTTATGAATTAGTTATCAAAATGGGAATTATTTTGCATAAAAGAGGTAAAAATTTTTTAGGTTTGTGTCCTTTTCATAGAGAAAAAACTCCTTCTTTTTCTGTATCTCCTGAAAAAAATATTGCTTTATGTATGGCTTGTCATAAAGGTGGTAATCCTGTTAATTTTTATCGTCAATTAAAAGACATTTCTTTATCAGAAGTAATTCAACAATTAGCGGAACTTTTTAATTTTAAGTTACCTAATAAAAAACAATATATAATGAATAATTTAGATTTGATTTTAGAAACAGTTAATAAATTTTATCAAAAATCTTTATCTTTATTATTAAATAAAGAAGAGTATAAAGAACATCCTTTAACAAAATATTTATTTAATGAAAGAAAATTAAATCTCGAATTAATTCAAGAATTTGGTTTAGGTTATTCTCATAAAAGTAAAAATGCTTTAATTAAACATTTAGTAGATAAGTTAAATTATAAATATGAAGATTTATTAAAATTAGGATTAATTTTTAAGTCTCATAATACAGAAAACAATCAAATCAAATATTTTGATTTTTTTCAAAATCGTTTGATTTTTCCTTTGACAAATACAGAAGGGAAGATAGTTGGTTTTTGTGGACGTTTATTTTCAGAAAATCATGAAGAAATAAAACAACCTAAATATTTATTTAATAGTCAATTAAAAAAAGAACATTTATTATATCGTTTTTTTGAACATCAAAGATATGTTCAAGAAAAAAAAGAACTTATTTTGTGTGAAGGTTTTTTTGATGTTATTGCTTTTTATAAAATAGGAATAAAAAATGTTATTGCTACATTAGGTACTTATTTAAATTTAGTTCAAGTTATCTCATTAAAAAAAATAACTAAAAAAGTTATTATTGCTTTGGATTCAGATAATGCAGGTAAAGAAGCTATAGAGTATATGGCTTTATTGTTGAATAAGAACAAATTTAGAGTTTATGTTTTAATTTTGCCTTCTGATTCAGATCCTGATGAGTATATTGTATTAAATCAATATAATATTACATTGTTAAAAAAAAGATTAGAAGATAAAATTAAAGATTATATTTTTCTTAAAATAGATGATTTAATAATTCAAGGTTTCGACAAAGAACAAATAAAATTAAAGATTATAGTTTTATTGAAATATCATGATAAAGAAACTATTAAATATTTTCAAAATAAAATAAACGAAAAATATCAGATACAAATAAATTTTTTTTCTGCTTCTTCTCCCTGGGAAATTAATAATAAGTTATTAAAACAACAAAATGATAAAATTTCTTTAAGAGGAATAATTAGAAGCCAAGATAAAGAAAAAAGTATTTTAACCGAATTATTTTTAACTCAAAAATATATTGATTTTGTTTTAGAAGAAAGTTATAAATATAGAGCCATTAATTCTAATATTATAGAATTAATTCGTATGATTAAAGAATATTATATAAAATACGGAACAAAAGAAGAAAAAGTTAAAAATGGTATAAATATTTCTAATTTTAAAAAAATTTATAAACATTTTTTAGATAATTTATCTAATTCGAAGGAAATATATGATTTATTATTTAAAGTTGAAGAAAATTTTGTATTTAAACAAAGAATTAGAATAGATAGTCAAGAATATTTAAAAAGTCTTTTTTATCCTTTTGAAATAGAAGAATATTTTATAAGAAAACAAGAAACAAAAAAAGAAATTCAAATTATCAAAGAGTTAATTATTAACGAAGAAGATGTTTTAAAAGTAAATAAATTATTTGAAGAATTAAAAAAATATGAGGATAAATTAATTAATATTGAAAAAAATCAAATCAAATTAAATTAATAAATCAAAAAAGGAAATTTTTATGAATTTAAGAAAAATTTTTAAAAAAATTTATAAAAAGCATCATTTTAAATTAGAACAAGAATTTACTGGTTCAATGAGAACTTCTTATAAACAAAAAATCAAATGGTTAGAAAAATTTTATAAAGATGAAGATTGTTTTAATACAAAGATTGCAAAATGTTTGATTATGTATGAAAAAAAATTTAAAAATAAAAAAAATACTTTTAAAAAAAGAAATTTATTAAATAATGATACTTTTAATAGTTCATATTTAACAGATAATATTGTACAAAATAAAGAAGATGTACAAGAAGAAGATTTTAATTTAGATAAAGTTTCTAATTCTATTAAAGTAAATGATCCTGTTAAAATGTATTTAAAAGAAATCGGGCAAATACCTTTGTTAACTTTAGCAGAAGAAAAAGCCAAATCTAAAATGGCTTATGAAGGTTTAATAGCTAAGAAGGAATTAGAGAAATATAACAATAAAGAAATACATTTAACAATTGAACAATTAGAAGTAATAAATAAAACAATAATAGAAGCTGAAAAAGCTAAAAATAAATTAATTGAAGCTAATTATCGTTTAGTAGTTTCTATAGCTAAACGTTATATAGGGAGAAAAATTTTGTTTTTGGATCTAATTCAAGAAGGTAATATGGGATTGATGAGAGCTGTTGATAAATTTGACTACAAAAAAGGTTTTAAATTTTCCACTTATGCTACTTGGTGGATAAGACAAGCCATTACTAGAGCTGTAGCCGATCAAGCTAGAACGATTAGAATCCCAGTTCATATTATTGAAACAATGAATAAAATTTCTCGTTGTGTAGGTAAATTAACGCAAGATTTATTACGTAAAGTCGATAACCAAGAATTAGCTATGCAAATGAATATCAAAAAGAAAGAAATCATTGATATTCAAATGATAGAAAAAGAAACTATTTCTTTAGAAGCATCAGCTAGAGAAGAAGATGATTCCTCTTTAGGTGATTTTATCAATGATCCTAATACTGTTTCGCCTCATGATTATATGTTGCAAGAAATGTTAAAAAAAACTTTAGAAGAATCTTTAGAAGAAGTTTTATCAAATAAAGAAAAACAAGTTTTAAAAATGCGTTATGGTTTAACCGATGGCCGTGTTTATACCTTAGAAGAGTTAGGTCTTAAATTCGGAGTTACTCGTGAAAGAATTCGCCAAATAGAAGCCAAAGCCTTAAGACGTTTAAGAAGTCCTTCAAAACAAAATAAATTAAGAACATTATATAATAATATTACTAAAAAATGAAAAGAATTCTTTTTATTGCGTCTTTATTAAAAGGTTATAATATAGTTGCTGATATTGGCACAGATCATGGTTTAGTTTTGAAAAAATCATTAGATTTAAAATATATTCAAAGTGGTATTGCTTGTGATAATAAAATAAAACCTTTACAAAAAGCTTATCAAAATTTAAAAAATTATCCTGTTAAATTTTATTTAAGTGATGGTTTTGATAAAATAGATGTTTATTTTGATTTAGCTTTGATTTGTGGAATGGGTCCTCATACTATTGCGAAAATATTAAGCAAAGCTAATTATAAAAAAAAGTATTTTTTGTTAGGTTGTCAAGGTAAAATCCATTATTTAATTGATTGGTTAAATAAAAATGATTTTGTTATTTTGGAATATCATACTTTTCAGGATAAGTTTAATTATATTTTTTTAAAAGTTTTTAAAAGTTAAATTAAAAAAATTTTGGAATATATTGAAAAAAAACAATATTTAAAGTATAATATAGGTTGATTTCAAAAAAGTTTGAGTAGCTCAGCAGGATAGAGCAACGGCCTTCTAAGCCGTCGGTCAGGGGTTCGAATCCCTTCTCAAACGCCATATTTTAATTTTGGATATAAAAAATTATTATTAATATTTGAACATAACAAATTTTTATTATCAAATAAATAATTTGTTTGTAAAATTTTTATTTGATAATAAAATAAAGAGGAGAATATCAAAAATGGCTGTTCCTTTTAGACGAACCAGTAAAACTGCAAAAAGAAAAAGACGTACACATTACAAATTAAATAAACCTAATTTAGTGATTTGTCCAGAAAATAATAATTTTACTTTATCACATCGTGTGACTTTAAATAGTCCTTATTATAAAGGACAATTGATTTTAAAAAATAAAACAAAACTGAAACAAGATTAAAAGTTTTGTTTTATTTTTTATTAAAAAAATACACAAAGGAAATATTTAAATGAAAAAAATGACTTCTAGTGAAATTCGAAAAATGTGGTTAAATTTTTTTATCACTAAAGGT
Organism: Phytoplasma sp.; assembly: GCF_035187685.1. Lineage (NCBI taxonomy): Bacteria > Bacillati > Mycoplasmatota > Mollicutes > Acholeplasmatales > Acholeplasmataceae > Candidatus Phytoplasma > Phytoplasma sp. The sequence goes on from NZ_CP131022.1 coordinate 26,915, forward strand.
CATCATTTAGAAGAGTCAGCTTCTTTAATTCCTGATTCTTCTGATACTAGTTTATTATGGGTTAATGCCGGAGTAGTTCCTTTTAAAAAGTATTTTGAAGGTTCTGAAAAAAGTTTTTCTTCAAAAATAGTAAGCATTCAAAAATGTTTAAGAACTAATGATATTGAAAGTGTCGGTAAAACTTGTATTCATCATACTTTTTTTGAAATGTTAGGCAATTTTTCTATAGGCGATTATTTTAAAAAAGAAGCTATAGATTTAGCTTATGAATTATTAATATCTGAAGAATGGTTTGCTTTGTCACAAGATAAGTTATATATTACTTATTTTGACACAGATTCGATGACATATGAATTATGGTTAAAAAAAGGGATTGATTCTAATCATTTGATTCCTTTAAAAACTAATTTTTGGGAAATCGGTGAAGGACCTTGCGGACCTTGTACAGAAATTTTTTTCGATCGCGGAATTAAATATGATAAAAGAGGTTTAGAATTAATTTTAGAAGATATTCAAAATGATCGTTTTATAGAAATTTGGAATTTGGTGTTTTCTCAATATAATAGCGAATCAGGAAAAAATAGAAAAGATTATCTCGAATTACCAAGCAAAAATATTGATACAGGAGCAGGATTAGAAAGATTAGCTTGTGTTTTGCAAGAGACAGAAACTAATTTTGAAACTGATCTTTTTTTACCTATTATTAAACAAATTATTATTTTAAGTCAAATAGAATATGCTCAAAGTCCAGAAAATTTTAGAATTATAACTGATCATATTAGAACTTTAGTTTTTGGAATTGGCGACGGTGTTGTATTAACCAACGAAGGCAGAGGATATATTTTAAAGAAACTTTTAAGAAGATCATTTTTAAAAGGTAAAATATTAGGTTTTCGAAAGCCTTTTTTATTTAAATTAGTTTCAACTGTTGTGGACACAATGAAAGAATTATATCCTTATTTAGTTCAAAAAAAAGATATTATTCAAAATATTATTTTATCAGAAGAAGAAAAATTTGTATTTAATTTAAAAAAAAGTAAAAAATTATTTTTTAAGTTAGTTCATAATAAAATTCTTTCAGGATCAAACTTTTTTAAACTTTATGATACTTATGGTTTACCCAAAGATATGATTTTAGAATACGCAAGAGAAAATAGTATTTATATAAATGAACAAGAATTTCAATTTTTTTTAGAACAACAAAAGACATTATCACGTGGAAAAAAAAATATTCAACATAATATGAAGAAACAAAATGAACTTTTTTTAAATTTTGTAGAAAAAAGTAATTTTGTGGGTTATACAAAATATAGAGTTAAAACTAGAGTTCTAAAAATTTTTTCTGAAGGAATTGTTTTAGAACAAACTCCTTTTTATCCTGAAATGGGTGGTCAAATTTTTGATTCAGGAACAATTGATGATTTAGAAGTAACCAAAGTTATCAAATTACCCAATAATCAAATTCTTCATCAATTTCATAATTTAAATACTCTATTTAATGATTTTTTTTATGAAGGAAAAAAAGTTATAGCTTCTATTGATTTTTTGAATAGACAAAAAATTTCTAAAAATCATACAGCTACTCATTTATTATATGATTCGTTACAATTAATTTTAGGCGATCATGTCAAGCAAAGAGGTTCTTCTTTAGGCCCTCATTCATTAAGATTAGATTTCAATCATTTTCAACATTTATCTTTTGAATATTTAATTCAAATAGAAAACAAAGTTAAAGAATGGATTGAGAAAAAATATCCTGTTAATATTAATGAAATATCTTTTTCAGAAGCTAAAAAAAGTAAAGTTCATTTTTTAGATAATCAAATTTATCAAGATAAAGTTAGAATAGTTCAGATTGGTGATATCTCTTCTCAATTATGTGGTGGAACACACGTTCTTAATACAATAGATTTGAGAAATTTTGCTATTTTAGATTACAAAATAATTGGTTCAGGTATTCATAGAATAGAAGCAGCTTCCGGAACAAACATTTCTGATGTTTTGTTAAAAAAATTAGAACCTTATTTGTTAGAAGAAAAACAAATTTTAACCCAAATATATCAGATAAAACAATATGCTGTCTCAAAAGATGTTCCAATTTCTTTCAATATAATTTCTTCTCCCAAAAAATATAAAGATAGTTATTTATATATCCGAAATTATAAAAATTATTTACAATCTTTAAAACAACAATTAAGTGAACTTAAGCAACAAATTTTACAAAAAAGAAAAGAACAAATTATTAAAGAATCTCAAAAATTTATTCCTGAAAAAATTGAAAAAAATTTATTGATTTTTATTGATGAACCTGAATATAACAATGTTATGTTAAAACATTTATTAGAACATTTATTTAATAAATTACAAGTAGATATTTTATGTTTATGTTGCAAAAATCAAGAACAAATTGTTGTTTTATGCAAAAGTATATTAATTCATGTTGGTGATTTTATCCATAAAATTAATCAAAAAATGAAGTTTAAAGGCGGCGGTAATAAAAAATTCGGGCAATTAAATATTAATAATATTGATAAATTTAATGAATTTAAAAACATTTGGACAGATTTTTTATGAAAAATGAACAAAAGAAATGTTTTTTAGGTTTAGATTTAGGAGAAAAAACATTAGGTATTGCTATTTCTGAATCTGGTTTTTTTGCTAATAATTTGAAAACTATTTTTTTTAATCTTAATCAATATCAAGAATTAATACCACCTTTAAAGATGGTTATTGAACAATTTAAAGTTACAACCATAGTATTAGGTTATCCGAAACATATGAATAATGATATAGGTATTAAAGCACAAATTAGTATTGATTTTAGTAAGAGAATTAAAAAAAATTTACCTTCTATAGAAGTTATTTTATGGGATGAACGTTTATCTACTAAACAAACATATCAATTATGTTATATTAAAAAATATAAAAAAGACAAAATTAAAAAATTAAAAGATGAAATAGCAGCATCTATTATTTTGCAGAATTTTTTAAATTATTTTAATAATCAATTAATAAAATAAATAATTAGAAAATTTTAAACATTATGAACATTGAAAAAATAAAGTATTTACAAAAAATTAAAAAATATGCTCTGGAAAATAATATACCTATTATTCATGATGAGACCTTGATTTTTTTACAGAAAATAATTCAAAAATATAATTTAATTAATATTTTAGAAATAGGTTCAGCTATTGGTTATAGCGCTCTTGCTATGAGCAATGAAAAAAACAATATTCAAACTATAGAAAGAGATTATAATAAATATAAATTAGCTTTACATTTCTTAGATAATAAAAAATTTAATATTGATTTTATTTGGTCAGAAGCTTTTTTTTATCAACCTATTAAAAAATATGATTTAATTTTTATTGATGCTGCTAAGGCCCAATATAAAAAATTATTTCAAAAATATAATCTTTTTGTGAACGAAAATAAATTTATTATATTTGATAATTTAAATTTTCGTGATTTATATATTGATAATCTTGATATTTCTCGGAGTACTAGACGATTAATTAAAAAAATAAACGAATTTAAAGTTTTTTTAAAAAATAATTATTTTTTAAAAACGTTTTTTTTGAATATCGGTGATGGTTTGAGTGTTTCTCAAAAAAAACTTAAATAAATTGGATTATTTCAAATAATTATTTTTTCTCAATAAAATAAAAAATGAAATAAGGTAGATTAAATAAAATGAATAAAAAAAATTATGAATTAACCAAATTAGGTGTGGATAAATTAAAAGAAGAATTAGAATATCTTAAAAATGTTAAAAGAAATGAAAATTTAGAAGCTCTTAAAGAAGCTCGAGAGCAAGGTGATTTGAGCGAAAATGCTGATTATAGTGCAGCTCGTGATGAACAAGCTTTCATAGAAACTCGTATTTTAGAAATTCAAAATATTTTAAAAAATGTTAAAATTATTGATACTTCAAATCAGAACAAAGACATTAATATTGGTAAAACAGTTACAATTCAATTTTTACATGATATGAGTAAACAAACTTTACATTTAGTAGGTTTTTTAGAAGTTAACCCTTTTAATCATAAGATTTCTATTGAATCACCAATAGGTCAAAGTCTGAAGGGCCATAAAGAGGGAGATCAAGTTTTAGTTAAAACTGAAACAAGTAAAAGTTTTAAAGTTAATATTTTGAAGGTAGAATGAAAATATGTTGAATAAACATAAATACTTGCCTTGTTTTTATTATGATTCTATTTTGGATATTCCTTATGATGATTTTTTTAAAAAAAATATTAAAGTCTTATGTTTTGATTTAGACAATACTTTGTTAAGCCCTATAGAGCAAGAGTTAAATAACAATATTATAACAAAATTAAATGATTTAAAACAAAATTTTAAAATAGTGATAATTTCTAATGCTTATTTCTCTAAAATTCGAAAAATTTTAGAACCTCATAATTTAAGTTATATATATTTAAATATTTTTCATAAAAAACCTTCTTTATGGGGTTTGAAACAAACTTTAAAATTATTTCAATTTTCTTATGATAAAGTTATGATGATAGGGGATCAATTAAGAACTGATATTGCTAGCGCTAATAAAATGAATATAATATCTGTTTTAGTCAAACCTTTAGATAGAAAATTTGAATCTTTGAATACTAAATTAATTCGTTATGTAGTAGAAAAACGTTTTATTAATAAAATTAAAAAAGTTGATTTATTAGAATATAAAGCCAAATTTGAAAGTTTTATAAAATAAAAAAAGATGAATGATTATGAATATTTTAATAGAAATCATTTTAACAAAAATAAAAGAAAAATTTGATAATGATAATAAGAGATTAAATCATATTTTAGGTGTTCATAGAAAAGCAATAGAATTATCTCGTTTATATAAAGTTGATATTGAGAAAACACAAATTGCTTCATTATTACATGATTATACTAAAAATGAATCATTAGATTTTCATTTATCTGTCTTGGATAAAAAAAATATTGATAAATATAAACTAGCTCCTTTTTTTTATCATGCTTTAAGTACGGCTGTTGTTATTCAAAAAGAATTTGATATAAAAAATAGACAGATTTTAAGTGCTATAAAAAAACATGTTTGGGGTAGTATAAAAATGAATAAATTAGATAAAATAATTTTTATTAGTGATAAAATAGAACATAATAGAACTTATGAAAATGTTAATTATTTACGTAAATTATCTCTAGAAAATTTAGATAAAACTATTTATTTTTTTTTAAAATTTACTTTTTTATATTATAAAGAAAAAAAATTTCGTATTTTTCCTGAACAGTTAGAAATTTTCAAATTTTTTAAGAACAAAATAGAATAATTTTTTATATAATTGAATGAATTAAAATATGTTATATATTATTGCAGGAAAATATAAAGGATTTAAATTTTATGAAGTTCCTTCTATGAAAACAAGAAGTACATCTCATTTATTAAGAAAAGCTTTGTTTGATACAATTAGAGATTTTGTTGATGGAAGCGTTGTTTTAGATTTATTTTCTGGTTCAGGAGCTTATGGTTTTGAAGCTTTGAGTAGAAATGCTAAAAAAGTTTATTTAGTTGATAATTTTTTTCTAGCTTTTAAAACTATTGAAAAAAATATTCAAAAAATACATTTAAATAAAGAACAAGTTCAATTTTTTTTTAATGACGCTTTTAAAATGTTAAAAAAATTTATTCAAAAAGAATTAATTTTTGATCTAATTATTTTAGATCCGCCTTATTTTTATGATTTTTATTTATTTTTATTTCAAAGTTTAGATAAAATTACTCATGATAAAAGTATAATTGTTTTAGAGACTCATCACAAAACTGTTTTAAAATTGAGTGTAGATAATTTTATTTTATTTAAAGAAAAAAAATATGGTAATAAAAAAATAAATTATTATCATAAAAAAATATTTTTGTAATTTTATTATTATTTATTTTTTACATTTATCTATAATAATAGATAGACGATGTTTATTTATTATTATAGAATTATAATAAATAATTTAAAAGAAGGGTTAACAATTTATTATTATGGATGCATTTTGGAGCGGAATATTAGGTTTGATTGCAGGTCTTGTTATAGGAGCTATATTAATGTTTTTTTGGTTTAAAAGATATTTAGAAAAAAACCCTCCCATTACAGAAAGACAAATTAAAGAAATGTTTAAACAAATGGGTAGAAAACCAAGTCAAAAACAAATTAAACAAATTATGCTTAATATGAAAAATAATAAATAGGGTTATATATTTAAAATTATGGATATTTTGATTTGGTTATTTTTTATTTTTATGGTTTTATTGATTTTTTTTCTTATGAATAAATTTTCTGATATATGTGCAAAGAGTAAAATAAAGATTTATTTATTAAATTGTGAAGAATTAGAAAAACAAGTTTTAAAATCTATTTTCACTGATAATAGTAATAAAGAATTTCTTTTAACAAAACATAACCCGATTACTGATAATATTATGAATTTGAATATAGCAATTGAAGTGAAAGAAAATTCTAATAATACACAATTTAGTTGTATTCTAAATTTAGAAATATTAGATTTAATCAAGAATGATTTAGATTTAAAACAAATGTATTTGGAATAAAAAAACAATACAAAATAAGATAAGGAACTTTAATAAATAGGTATGAATGAAATTACAATTATTGGTTATTATGAAGAAAAATTTAAAGGTTTAGGTATTATAAAAAATGGTTTAAAAACTAAGTTAATTTCTGCTTTATTGAACAGTGATGAAGATTATAGCAAACCTAACGAACTTTTGTGTTTATCTCTTGTTTATTGTTTTTATAATACAGCTAAGAATATTTTATCTATTAAAAAAAATAATAAATTAGCAGATGTTAAAATTAAAATTTCATGTAATACTTTAAAAGACCAACAGGGTTTTTATTTTCAAATTGATCTTTTTTGCGGTATTAAAACTTTATCTATTGTTGAAATTAAAGAAATTATGGATTTAACTCATAATAAATGTCCTGTTTCAAGAATATTTAATGGTTATCCTCATATTAATTTTATACCTGTTTTATTTGAGGAATTATAATTAATTAATTTAAATTGTTAAAAAAATTTGGATTTGTTGTCAAAAAAATCGAAAATTTACTTTATAATATAAGAAAGTTCTTTTATAATCGAAAGAGAGATAAAAATATATGTTATAAATATAGGATGGTTTGTTGAAATAAAAGATATAATATTTATTTTTAGTTTTTTATGTAATCAGTATCATTTTAAAATGTTATTTATATATTTTTCAAGTTTATTTTTATTAATATTTTTTTAAATAAGTTTCAATTTTTGTCAATTTAAGAATTTTTTATTTATTATATTTTTATTTTTTATTTAAAAAATTATTAGAAAGATAAAATATTTAATTATTATGAAAGAAGAAAAGAAACTTATTTTTTCTTTTTCTCTTTGATAATAAATATAATTTATTATCAAAGATTAAACACCCTTTAAAACCCTACATTTTTTATTTCTATCGTTTATTAAACGTTAAGGGTTTTAAAGTAATATAAATTGTTAACACAATATATAAAATAAAAAAATTTATTCGAAATTATAACGTCATGAATTTCAAAATAATTTCGAATAAATTTTTTTATTTTATATATTATTGTTTTTATTTAGAATCAAAATTATAAAAATCTGCTAGTATTTTAATAATTCTAATTATTTTAAAAGCTTTTATATCATGGTTTAAATCTTTATGAGAATTAAAATTTTCTAGTAATTGTTCTTCATCTAAGTTACTACTAAAAAAAATAGGTAATTTATTTTCATAACGATAATATATAAGAGGCAAAAAGATATCATCGCGAAAAAAAATATTCATATTTTCTGAACCTAAGTCGTCTAAGATTAAACAAGGTACTTTTTTTAAATAATTTAATTTACTTTCTGTAATATCATTATTACTCCAAATATTTTTAAATTGTCTTGTTAATTCAGGCATAAAAATGAATAGTACAGAAATATTTTTTTTAATTAATTTTTTAGCTAAACTTTTAAGTAGAAAAGTTTTTCCTGTGCCGAATTTACCGTATAAATAAAAACTTTTGTTGATTTTAGGAAAATTTTTAATTATATTTTGAGTTTTAATTAAAACTTTTTGTTTAACTATAGAATTTTGTGTTTGGAAATTTTGTAATTCAATATCATCAAAATTGACATTTTGATTAAATAAAATATTTTTTTTGTATAAATTATTTTCTAAATGAACTTGTTTAGATTTAGATGTTTCTTTATAAACAACAGAAATATAAGGTTTTGTTTTCAAAACCATTTGATATCCAAAAGAATTGTCTTTATCTTTATTTGTTAAATAATTATAAACTGTGATAACATCTTCATCTTTGATTTTTAAATTTTTGGTTTCTTCGTGTTTTCTAATATATTCTCTTATTTGTTCAAAATCTAATTCTTTTATAAGACACATTATTTTTTTAATACCTTTTTAATTATTAAATCCTAATTCTTTTTTTATTTCATCTAACCATTTAGGACGCTTTTTGTTATTAGTTTTAATATTTTTAAAATTTTTATCTTCTATTAAAAAATCATATGCTGTTTCTACCGAAATAATTCCTTTTTGAGTCCATGAATCTAAAATAGTTTTGAAATAATTAAAACGCAGATTAAAGTTTTCGTTTGTATTTTGTTTTAATTTCAAAACATACATTAATAAAGCGTTAATAACACCGACATCAGCGTTTGTTTGGCCTATTAGTTTAAAAGTGATATCGCATAAATCAGAACAAAAATTAGCATTTTTACTAAAATTTTGTATTATTCTAATTGGGTTAGTATTCTTTAAGTAAATAATCATTTCATTTTCTTCATCATTAATATTTGAAGCGTTTGTTAATGTTATATTTTTTTTGAAATATTTTCTTTTCAACATAATTTGTAAATTGTTCAAATCTATGTTTTCATCATAATTATTACGAAAAATATCTTGATATAAAGATGCCATTTTTTCAGTATTTATGTTATAAACAAAACTTAATTTGGAAATATATTCAATGTTTTTCCATTCTAATAAAAAAGGTTTTTTGAAACGTTGTGGTAATTTTTCAATAAAAGATTCATAATTAAAATATTTCATCAAATAATTAGAAGGTTTATCGTTTTGAATTTTTTTAAAATTACTGATTGTTGAAGGCAAATTTATTTGTTTAAAACTATAAATATCTGTGAAATTTTTACTTATGTTTTCATAATTTTTTAATATTATTTTATTTTTATCTTCAGAAAATAAATTTATTAATTGCAGATAAAGGTTTTCTCCTATTTCGCTTAATAAACATTGATTTAAAATAGGATCTTGAAAAAAATTATTGTAATTTAATGGAGGTTGTAATAAATAAAGTTTTTCTTTTGTTTTATTTTGGAAAGTTTGTAATAAATTCATTGCTTCTAGTTTTTCTTTATATTTTATGAAATTTATTTCATTAATGTTTAATAAATCAAATAAAAATTGATGATTATAAATGCAGTTTAGATTATCAATTTGATTTAAAAAATAAAAAGTATTATAAAGACTTAAAACTTCTATACCTAATAAAGGTTGATAAAGTAAATATAAAATTTTTTGTTCTTCATTTGTTAAAATATGATTATTTTTAATATTAAATTTTTGCAATGAACACAAAAAAATCACCTCTATTTTTGATAATTTGAAAAATTTTAATTTTTAATTATAATTTTTGGCATTGAGAACAAAAATAAGAACTTCTTCCACCTATTTTCTTGTTTTCAATTTTATTTTGACAAATAAAACAATTTAATTTATCTCTTTTGTATACTAAAAGTTTTTTTTGAAATAAACCTTTAATTCCTAAAGCTTCAAAACTACTAATGGATGTTCCGCCGTAATCAATTGCTTTTTGCAATACTTCTTTAGCTTTTGAGATAATAATTTTTGTTTGTTTTAAAATTAAAGAATTAGCTAGTTTTTCTGGATGAATTTTAGATAAAAATAAAATTTCACTAGCATAAATATTGCCGATTCCTGAAATTATTTTTTGATCTAATAGGATTTTTTTAATAGCTATTTTCTTTTTTTTAATTTGTTGAAAAAAATTTTCATTTATTATAGAAAAAGGATCTAAAGCTAATTTGTTTAAACCACTTTCTTCTAAATATTTGTCTTTTTTATGTAAAGAAAAACGACCAAATTTTCTGAAATCATAATATCTTAAAATTTTATTGTTATTTAAAAATATTCTAAAATTTTCATATTTATGAATTGTATTGCATTCTTGTGGTGAGTGAATATATATTTTGCCTTCCATTCTTAAATGTCCTATTATAACCCAATCATATTCTAAAAAAAATAATAAAAATTTACCTTTTCTTTGAATATCTAAAAAAGTTTTTTGTTGTATGTTGTCTAAATTATGCGAACTTTGAAACGAAGGCGGATGAAAAATTTTTATTTTTTGTATTCTAACGTTAGTTATTTTTTGTTTTAAATTACGAATTGTAACTTCAACTTCTGGTAATTCAGGCATTTTTTTAATCATTAACCTTACATTTTATTTTAATTTTTAATAATATTGATGTTTTTTTTAATTTTAATTAAAAACATTTGTGATAAAAAATAAAAACCATCTATAATGAGATAGTTTGTATTATAAAAATAAAAAAATTATAATGTTTTTTATTTTTCCGTTTCTTGTTGAAATTTATAAATTGTTAAAATATATTTATCTGTTGAAAATTTGTCTTTTTCTATTTTCCCTTTAATGATTTTAACAAATTGTCCTGGTTGCAAAAAAAATTCTGGATTATCTTCGTCAATATGATCAAATTTAATTATTAAGTTTGTGAATTTATAATTTTTATTTTTGTCAATAAATTTTAAATTTGGAGTAAACCATTCTCTTTTGTTTTTGTTTTTTGTTTTTATATATCTATTTTGGATTTCAATACTTAACTTTTCCAATATAATAGGTTCTTTTATTATATTATTTATTTCAGGAGAATTCATTATAAAATTATAAACTCTTTCTATTATATTTTTTGAAAATAATTCAATACATTAATATTATATAAAAATATGTATTTGATTTAAAATTTAAAATAAAAAATTATTTTTTATTTTAAATTTTGTTTTATGTTGTTAAAATAATAGGAATAATAATTGGTTTTCTTAAAACTAAATCATAAATTTTAGGAGTTATAAAATCTATAATAGTTTTTTTTAAATTATTTTTATTAACTTTGTCGCATTTATATAAGTGATTTTCAATTATTTTTTTAATTTCTAAAGAAGTTTTTTTCATTAATTCTTTGTTACTTTTCATATAAATAAAACCTCGCGAAAAGATTATAGGCATATTCAAAATTCTTTTATGTTTTAAATTAATACTTACAATAATAGAAAACAAACCTTCTTCACTTAACATCTTTCTTTCTTTTAAAATACAATTTCCAAGATCTTCTGTACCTGAATCATCTATATAAATATTATTTGATGGTATTTTATTAGTTATTTTTTTGATACATGTATCGCTTATTGCTGCCACATCTCCATTATCTAAAATAGAAATATTGTTAGGACGAACTCCACACTCTAAAGCTAATTTTTTATGAGTTATTAACATGATATGTGTTCCGTGAACAGGGATAAAAAATTTTGGTTTAACTAAATTTAATAAAAATTTTAAATCATTTTGATTAGCATGTCCTGATACATGAGTATTAACAACATCACCGTGCGTAATAACTTCGATACCCATTTTGAACAGCAAATCTAAAACTTTATTTATACTATCTTGATTACCAGGTATAGGAGAAGAAGAAAAAATAATAGTGTCTTTTTTTAACAATTTAATTTGTCTATGAATTCCGTTAGCCATTCTACTTAGAGCTGCTAAAGGTTCTCCTTGTGAACCAGTACAAATTAAAGTGATATTATGATACTTATCTAAATTATGACCATTTACTATTCCATCTTTAGGAATTTGTAAATAACCGTTTTTTATTCCTGTTTCAATAGCTTTTTCCATACTACGTCCAAAAATAGCGATTTTTCTTCCTGTTAACAAACTAGCTTCTACTATTTGTTTAATACGGTAAAAATTTGAAGCAAAAGTGACAATTATAATTCGTCCTTTTATTTTGTAAAATAATTGGTTAATGGTTTTGCTAATTTCATTTTCTGATTGAATGAATTCTTTATTTTGCGAATTTGTGGAATCCGAAAATAGACATAAAATATTTTGTTTATTTAATTCTGCTAGTTTATTATATTCTGCTAGTGGTCCAACAGGTGTATTATCAATTTTGAAATCTCCTGTATAAAACAATATTCTATTTTTGTTATTAAATACTATACCAAATGTATCAGGAATAGAATGATTCATTCTTATAAAAGAAACTGTAGTATTGCTAAATTGGAATTTTGAATCATTATTATAAATTTGTATATTTTTTATATGTTGATGTAATTTATGTTCGATTAATTTAGATTCTATTAAATTAAATGCTATACCAGAAACGAACATTTTATGAATTTTAATTTTTTTTAATAAAAAAGGAATGCCCCCGATATGATCTTCATGACCGTGTGTAATAAAAAGAGCTTCAATTCTATGTTCGTTTTGCAATAAATATTCATAACTAGGAATAACGTAATTAATTCCTAAAAAAGAATCTCCAAAAAAAGAAATGCCTGAATCCACGATAAATATTTTTTGTTCAATTTCGAAAATATACATATTTTTGCCGATTTCACCTAAACCACCTAAAGCATAAAAGAATATATCAAAATTGTTTAATTCAGGATTTTTATTTAACAAATCCATTAATTTTTATTTCCTTTTTTTATTTTATTTATTGAAATTTTAAAATTTTGTTTAATCAATAGTTATCAAAGCAGGTATTATAATTGGTCTTTTTTGTGTTTGTTTAAAAATAAATTTTGATAATTCTTCTCTTAAATAATTTTTAAAATCACTCCATTTAGTTTGTTTATTATTTAGCAAAAATTCTTCAATTAATTGAGCGAAAATATTTTTTAATTCTGATATGAATGAAATGATTTTGGATTTATCTAAAAAACCTTTGCTAATTAATTCTATATTTCCTATAATTTTTTTTAATCTTAAATTTAAATTACAAGCTATTATAATAACTCCATCATTAGCTAATAATTCGCGATCTTTGATAATATAACCGTTACCTTCTAAAACTAGCGTACCATCAATTAAAAATTCTCCTAAGTTTTTGAAAAAATTTTTATGGATATGAGGATTATTTTTAAAATCGTAAATCCAATTATCTCCATTTTCAAGCATAAAAATTTTATTTTCAGGAAAATTAAAGTTTATAGCAATTTTTTTCATTTGATATTGATGGCGATATTCACCTATTATTGGTAACAAATATTCGGGTTGTAATAAATGAAGAATTAATTTAAAATTTTCTTCATAATTATAAGAGGCCGTCAATAAATCTTTAACTAATAAGTCTATAACAAAACCATTACGTGCTAAAGCATCTATTGTTTTGCTTTGAATTTTATCAATTCCTGTTACTTCTATTGAAAATAATAAAATTTTATCTTGAGGATGCAATATCATTAAACGATCTGTTTGTTTGCACATTCTTTGTAAACGATACAAAGGTTCAAAACGTTTTCCTATTATTATTACTACTAAATTTTTATATTTTAAATAATCTTTCATTCCTTTTAAATTTACTAAAAAACCACTAGGAATTTTTAAATAACCTTTTTGAATAGCAATATCTACAATTTTTTCGTTTTTTCTACCTAATAAAACTATTTTTAAATTAAAAGTAACTGCGATATCGATAACTAATTGAATTTTTAGTAAATCAGGAATCAAAAAAGAAATAAGAATATTATTTTGTATATTTCCAAAATAACTACTTAGAGAATATTCTAAAGTTTCTTCTTTTTTTTGTTGTTCAATGTTGAATGTTCCTTGAGATGCAATCATTAGAGCTAAAACTTTTTTAGAATTTAATTTAGATAAAGCTAAAAAATTAGTTTGAAAATTTGTATTTTTAGATTGCAAGAAATGCATTTCACTAATATAAACTATATAACCTTGAGATGTTTCAAAAGCTAAACCTAAGGTTTCTGGTAAAAAATGAGCTATTCTAAAAACATTAATTTTTATATCTTCTAAATTAATTTCATCATTTTCATTGATTTTTTTGAAATTGATTTGTGCAACATCTACATTATTAATATGATTTTCTAAATTTGCTTTTAAAATATCTATAACAAAATCAGAAGCATAAATAGGTACCTTAAAGTATTGAATCAAATAAGGAATAGAACCAGAATGAGTTTCAAAAGCAGAAGTTATAAAAATACCTTTAATTTTTTGTTTTATATTTTCTAAAGAGGTATATTCAGGAATGATCGCATCTATTCCACGCATAGTCATATTAGGATATTTTAAACCTGTATCTAGAATAAAATAAGAAGATTTTATTTTTAATAAATATAAATTTTTCCCATTTTCTCCTATTCCTCCTAATACAGCAAATCCAATGTCTTGCATATTTAATAAAAACTCCTATTTAAATTTTTTTCTAATAAAATAATTATAAATATTTAACATAAAAAATTATAATGTATAATAATTATGAAATTTTTATGTTAAAAGAGAATAGTTAATATGTTATAAAAATATAAAGAAAGCAAGATATGTAAAAAAATGTTAAAAAATATTTTTACAAAAAACAAATCACATAAAAGTAATTTAGGTAGCACTTTAGAACGAGATATTAATTTAACTAATATATTTTATCAAAATAATAAAATTGCTTTAATTTTTAAAAATGAAATACCTATTAAAGTTGTTAAAGTTGATTATTCTTCTAGACAAAGAACTAAAATAATTGAAGCTTATTATTGTTCAACATCTTTGCCAGATTATCAAGGACTTTATAAAGGAAGATATTTATGTTTTGAGGTTAAAGAAACTAATAATAAAAATAGTTTTCCTTTTTCTAATATACCTAAACATCAATTAAATAATTTAAAACTTATACAAGAATTAAAAGGAATTGCTTTTTTTATTATTAATTTTAAGGTTCGAAAAAAATATTTTTATCTCCCGATAGAATTTTTAATTGATTATATCAATAATTCTAGAAAACAAAGTATAAATTATAAAATTTGTGAAGAAAAATTATATCAAATTCCTTTAGCTTTTTATCCTAGGCTCAATTATTTGAAAATAGTAGATAACTTTTTATAATAATTTGAATACTAAAATACACAAATAAACTTTATTTAAGAAATAAATTCTATATTTTTTTGGACAATATTTTTAATAAAAAACAGACAAAAACCACTAATTATATTAGTTATTATTACTGTAAAACAAAAATACAAAATTAAAAATGTGTTAGATTTTGTTTCCTCATTTTGACAACTATCATGATTATGAAAAATATTATCAGAAATTTCTTTTGCATGTGATGTATAAAATATATAAACAAATAAAGTGTAAGAAATTATTTGTATAATTGTTATTAATAATAAACTCTTTAAAATATTTTGTTTTTTATATGATTTATTTCTTTCTTCCGAATAAAACAAACCTGTTAAAGAACAAGATAAATAAGGAATTATAAATAAAAATAATAAAACACCCATATATAGAAAAGAAATGTTATTATTATACTTTCGCAATAAACTATGATGCCCAAAACTTAAATTACTTTCTAAAGTAATATGTATAAAAGTGTATAATAAATTAGAAAAAAAACTATATTTCAAACCAAAAAGAAAACCTATTAAAAAAAGAGGTAATAATTCTAATTTTAAAATAGAACTTTCACAATTATGTCCATGGAAAATTGTTTTAGTTAAAATAATTTCTATAATCAAAGACATAGATAAAATAAAAGAAATAACAATGATTTTTTTTAATGAAAATTTTGTCATCTATTATTCCTTTTCTTCTATTTATCATGTGATTAAATTTTAAATATATTTAAATAATGTATTATAAAATTTATATTATTTTTTTAATTAAAATGTATTTAGATTGATTATATGATTATAATTTTTTATATTAATTTCGAGTTTTTGACAAAATAATTGAAAATGAATAATATTTTTCTAAAAAAATTTAAAATCGGAAAATATTGTTTTCACAAGATTTAATTATTATTTTTAATTTCTTAAATATTATAACAAATAACTTAATAAATAAAAAATAATTTCATTAATTAAGTTATTATTTATTTTAATACATTTGCGTGTTTAATTTGTTCTAAAAAATAATTTTTAGAAAAAACGAGACTCTCTAATAGATCAGTTTTTAGGAACACTTCAATGTATAAAAAAAGACTAACTTGATAAGTTAGTCTTTAATAATTTTGAAATAAAAAATGTTTAAAAGTATTTATTAATTATTTTTTTCATAATAAGTTTTAATTAAATCGTTTAATAAACGTACACCAAATCCTGAAGCCCAAGAATTATTAAATTCATTTTTTGTTTTTAAACATACACCTGCAATATCTATATGTGCCCAAGGGACAAGATCATCCACAAAACGTTTTAAAAATTGAGCCGCAGTAATAGAGCCCGCTCCACCACTAACTGAATTCATCATATCAGCGAATTTACTATCAATTAATTTATCGTATTTTTTATCTAAAGGCATTTTCCAAACTTTTTCTGATGTTGTTTTGCCTGATTCAATTAATTGTTGAGCTAAAATTTCATTATTAGAAAAAAGACCAGCATACTCTTGACCTAAAGAAATTTGAATAGCATAAGTTAAAGTAGCTAAATCGATTATTAATTTAGGTTGTATTATAGTTTTACAATACCATAAAGCATCACATAAGACCATTCTACCTTCAGCATCAGTATTAACAACTTCAATCGTTTGACCGGACATAGAAGTAACAATATCACCAGGTCTTTGAGCTGTGGAACTAAGCATATTTTCTACTAAACCAACAACCCCAACAACATTAACTTTTGCTTTTCTTGTTGCTAAAGTATGCATTAAACCAACAACAACTCCAGCTCCTCCCATATCAGCTTTCATATCTTTCATATTAAATGAATTTTTGATTGAAATTCCTCCAGAATCAAAAACTACCCCTTTACCTACAAAAGATAATGGTTTGCTTTCTTCGTTATTTTTGTCACCGTTCCATTTCATAATAACTAAATAAGGTGGTCTAGAAGAACCTTGACTTACCGCTAATAAAGCATTCATTTGTAATTTTGTTAATTGTTGTTCGTCTAAAATTTCAACTTCGATTCCTATTTTTTCTAATTCTTTTATTCTTTGAACGAATTCTTCAGTTCCTAAAATATTAGCTGGTTCATTAATCAAATCTTTAGATAAATTAACGCCTTCATGAATAGCTCGTATTTCTTGTATTTCTTTTTGACAAGAATCAGCTTTTTCAGTTACTACAATAATTTCTAAATCATGATTTTCTGCGGAATTGTCATTTTCTTTTTTATAAGTGTGATAACGATCGAAAGAATAACTTCTTAGTAGAGCACCTAAAACTAAGTTCATAATTTGATTTTCTTTAATAGTAATGCCTAAAGCATCAGCAAAAATAATTACTTTTTTATGTTTTTTAATTGTAGAAAAACACAAACCACCTATTTTTAGCCAAGTTTCATTATTGATTTCTTGTTTTTTTCCTAAACCCATTACTGTTACACAAGAAAAAGAAGAACCTTCAAGAGATAATAATTGGATTTGAGAACCAAAAGCGCCTTCGAATTTTTCAATTTCATAACTTTTTTTAATAATATTTTTAGGATCTACTGATTCTAAACCAAACAGTTTATCTTCTTTTTGAACTTGTAAAAGTATTGCGACATTTATATTTATAGACGGTTCAAATTTTGATATAAAAGAAATTTTCATATTTTTTAATACTCCTTATATTTAATTTTTAATCTTTTTTACTTATTTTGGGTCATTCATGACTAATTAAAATATTAAGATCAAAAATATATATTTTTTAATAATTTTTTTATTAAAATGATGATATTTTAATTGAAATATTTAAAATAAACGAAAAATAATCTTCTTATATAATTTGTTTTATGTTTTGTTTGAAATATTAATTTGAAATCTATTTATTAATAAATAATAAAAATACTCATCATAATTAAATATAACAAAAATAATAATTATATTAACATAAAATAATAACATAAATTTATTCTTTCAATTAAAGAAAATAATTAAATTTAAAATCATGTTGAAATGAAATTATATTAATTTTTTTATCATATTGGAATAATTAAAGTCAACCTAAATTTGTCAAATATGCAAATAAAGCAGAAAAACTATTAATTCAACACGGAATAAAATATATATTATAATAATAGTGAGTGAAAAAAAGATTATATGATCATAATAAGTAATTTAATCAATTACGTGGTTGATAACGCTGATATAATACGTAAAAGAGGAAACCTCTATTGGTCTTTAAAACTAAATAATTATAGATTACAAGGTATATGCCAAAAAAGAGGAATTGAGTTAAAAACTGAACTGAATATAATATTTAATACAAACGTGATAAATGAAACAGGCGTTTTCACGATATGTGTATAGGTTATTATGTTGATTCTCCCACACAACACCGTACGAGCAAGTTTCCAAGCATACGGCGTTTTTAATTTCTTAAGTTAAAGAAATTGCAAAATAAATTCTTTGCATAGAAAGATTAGATTTGTTTTATTCAATTGTTAACATCAAGTTAACCACCTTTCTTCATCCAAATTTAAAACGCGAAACTTAATTCCTTTTTTACCTTGTACCTAACTTTCTTAGGTTCCTTGGTTAGGCGATTATCTTAAATATTCCGATTTAAGTGTTGTTCTAACGACTACTATGATTCTGTTTTTTCCTTGAGGTTATCAATTTGGATTATGTTTTCTGTTTTATATTCTAAAACCTTTTAGGAAGATACAAGTTACTCTAATAAACTACGCGAATTCTTTAGGTATGCTGACTCATTTTTTTAATTTTTATTTAGAGATAAGAAATGTTTTTTAACTGAGTAGGTCAAGAAAGTGGGAATTTAATCCAGATCGACTTTATATAGTCGTTAATAATTTAATTAATCAAATATAAAATATTAATTAATTCCTTCTTGCAAATCGTAATTTCAGCTATTTTCGATTTGGTTTTAGTATTACCCCATTTGTTGCATTTAGGTTCTTTGAAGAGCTTATCCATAGAATTCATTCTTCTTGCAAAATCATTTTGGTTAATAACTTCACCTCAATTTGCTTTTATCTTTTGCTGTAATTTCTAATTCTTTCGTTTTAGAAACCAAAGATATGAAGTACGTGATTATTACACGTTTTAGGTCGTTAATCTATTGTTTATTAGGCCTCTTTGTCACCCTTTATCTTTTTTAAAATTTCAAAATTTAGATTTTAACCCTCTACATATATATAATTGGTTAAAAAAATTAAAATTACTCTTACAAAATTTTAGAAAATGTTATTTTTTTTATTTATTAATGATATTAAGCAATAAATAAAATTTTATTTCTTTTAAATTTAAAAATTAAGTTTTAAAAAAATAAAAAAATGTTTATTAATTTCTTATCTTTTTCATCGAGATAATTTTCTAATTTTTAATTCAAAAATAATGATTTTAAATTGTTTTTTAAATTTTTGTGATTACAATAAGTTAATATTATCATGAAAAAGGATTTGAAATAATAGAAATTAAATTATCATAAGAAACTATTCATTAAAAAGATCCTAATTATAAATATTTAGTTTTAAAATCAGTTGATAAATATCAAAAATTTTTTCTATTATTAAAATTTTAAAATTTTTAAAGATTAAAACAAATTGTTATTTTACTTGGAACAACAATTTTATAAAAAATAAAATTAAAAAAGAAAAAATTATGAGAGGATCATCATTTTTTATGTTTTTATCGAAAACCAAATATTAAAAATAGATTTTACTAATCTTTTAAAGAAATTAAATCTAATTGAATTCAACAAAAATTGAAAAGTTTTAGAAAATGAAAAAAATTATATACTTATTTTGCTTTTGTGAAAAGTATTAATGTTTATTTATGGATTTCGATTATTGTTGGTGTATTTAATAATCAAATTTTATCTTTTTAAAATGATTAAAAATCGTAATTTATATTTGGATATGAAAATTTTTCATCAATTGCCTCAATTACAAAACTATTTATTTTTTGTTCTGATTAAAATTTTATTTATCAAAGTATTATTTATAAAAATTTTTAGAAAAGAAATAATTTCAAATTAAGTATGTTCTCTGAAAGGAAATGCTCAAGAAATAAAATACTTGTGATTTTAATAAAAAAATTATAATATTAATTATTAAATATAAATAGAGATAATAAAACAAATGAATACAAATAAAGTTAAAATAGAGAGGTATTATTATAAAAATATTGTCAAATTTTTTTCTTTTTGTTTTATAGTTTGTTTATTAACTATTTTTACATATTAATATATCAAATCGCCATGAAAAGGATAAACCTTATAAAACTAACTATATTAAAAGAGATTAAAGATCTAGAATATGAATAAGCATAATATACAAGTTAAAAAATTAAAAGATGCAAGATTATTAAACAATTTTAACAATAATAAAAAAAGTTAATTCATGTCCTTTTTTTTATGTTCATAAATTTGTCTCTTATTTTTAAAAAATCTTCTTAATACATAAATATTTATAAAACAAAATTGATTAAAAAATAATTTTAAAAATTTAGATATTCATGTACTTATTTTTTGTCAAAATCGTTAAAATATAAAATATCATTTTATTTTAAGATTCTAAATTAATCTTTAAACTCATTATTTTAATATATTCTCTTTTATGAAATTGTTTTTATATTATGTATATGATATGTGTGCATGTTATTTACGAATTGATATATTAAATGTTTTTTTATAGTTGTATAATAAAAATTTTTTATATTTTTAAAATTTTAGATTATCGAATTTTTTAAAATATTTTATTTCTCTTATTTTTTTGAGATTTTAAATATTATTCAAAAACTAGCAAAATAAGTAAAAAATAATTTTTTAAAATTTCAATAATCTTAAAATTTTCAAAAATATTTTGTTCAAATATAATATAAGTGCTGCTTCCTCTTGATAACAAACCCCAAAGGGCTAAAAACGGAAAATGCATCATTTTATGAAAGATTATTATCAACATTGAAGATAAAAAAAATAATTGACTTTATCACAAACTACCTATTTTTAATTTTGAACCAATAAGTTATAAAAATAGTTTTCTCGCACTTATGAAATCTTTCAAATAGTTATTATAAAACTTGATATAATAATAAAAAAAATGATTCACGAACAATTCATTTTTTTATAAATATATAAGTTAAATTATATTTGACATTATTCTTTTTACAAATTCAAAACAAAATTACTTTTATTAAAAGAAAAATTATTTGATTTTCTATCATATATAACGTTATAAAATTCAAAATAAATTTTTTTGATATTGATTTGTTAATTTTTTAAATAAAAAAGACTATTTTTTTATAAAAAAATAGTCTTTTTTATTTAATATCTCTTCTTAATCTTAAACAATTAAAAATAACTAATAAAGTGCTTCCTTCGTGACTTAAAACTGCTAACCATAATGGAATCGTCCAATATAAATTTATCAAAGAAAATAATAATATAATAGAAAAACCAAATATAATATTTTGCCATACTATTTTATTTAATTTACAAGCTAATTTATGAGTATATGTTACTTTGTTTAAATCATTTTTTATTAAAACAATATCTGCGATATCAATAATTACATCGCTACCCTCTTGTAAAGTTATTGAAACATCAGAACTAGCTAAAGCTGGTGAATCATTAACTCCATCTCCAATCATAGCAACTATATGATTTTTTTCTTTTATTTCGTTAACATATTTTGCTTTTTCTTTTGGTAAACAATTAGATAAAAAAGTATTTATATTTAAATAGGAAGAAATAGCTTGTGCTACTTGTTGATTATCACCTGTTAACATTATTGTTTGAATGCCATTATAATTAAAATATTTGACCATTTCTTGAGATTCTGAACGAATTATATCAATTACAGCGATAATCATAATAATTTCGTTGTTATGACTGAAATAAATAACTGTATTACCTTGTGTTAAAAATTCTTTAGTTTTTTGTTCTATTGCCAAAGGCACGGATTTAAAAACATTATATTTAGCTATTTTATAATGATTATTTTTTTCATCTGTACCTTCAATTCCAATTCCAATTAGATTTATAGTTTTTAATTTTAAATCAAAATTGAATTTATCTAGTTTGTTTTTTAAATATTTTTGTATCGCAAAAGCTATAGGATGATTTGATTCTTTTTCAAGCGCCCATAAAATATTAAAATATTCTATTTGTTTTTGATCCGATACGTGATTTGAACAAAATATTTCTTGAACTTCATGTTTACCTCGAGTTAAAGTGCCAGTTTTATCAAAAATAATAGTTGTAATATTTGAAAAAACACCTAAAGATGAACCTTTTTTTAGTAAAATTCCCCTTTTAGCTAAGTTAGAAATAGCAGATAAAGTTGCCGGAATATCAGCAACAACTAAGGCACATGGCGATGCAACAGTTAAAAAAACCATACTTTTGTGACATGTTGTTTGAAAATCCAGAGAATTTGCAATTGCAATTCCTAAATCATTTTTGAATAAAAATTTAACTAATTGAGTTATAATAACAAAACTAAAGGTAATAAAAATAACTGATTTAACGTATATAGGTTCTATTTTTTTAATTAAAGAAGCTTTTTTAGAAACATTACCTTTTGTTTTTTCAGTTAAACGAATTATTTCAGAAAAAATAGTTTTATCTTCGGTTGTATTAACTTCTATTATTAAAGTATTAGTTAAATTTATATTGCTACTAAAAACTTTATCACCTATTGTTTTATCTACAGGAATACTTTCCCCGGTAATAGTTGATTCATCTACGGAAGAAGTTCCCGAAATAATAATACCATCAGAAGGTATTTTTTCTCCATTTAAAACCATAATTTTATCGCCAATTTTTACATTAGAAACGTCTATCATTTCAAAATCATTATTTGTTTTTAATAATCGAGCCTTTTTTGGTTTTATATCTAAAAGTTTGCTTATTTCTTTTTGATTTTTATTATCGACGTATTCTTCTAAAAAATTAGCTATTCCAAAAATAATAAGTAATAATATAGCTTCGTTATAATTACTCATATAAAAAGAACAAAAAAAGGCTAAAATCATTAAAATATGCACATTAAGCGTTAATTTTTTATTTTTTTTCGTCTCTTTATATGCTTTAACAAAACCTTCTTTAATAATGGAATAACCGGTTAAAACCGAAATAACACAGGCTACAATTAGTTTTTGTTCTTTTTTTTTAAAGATATATAATGGTACAAAAATAACAAAATAAATTAAAACACCTAAAATAAATAAATAAATTAATCTATTTTGACTTTGAAATTCTTTTTTTGTTTTGTAATCATTCATAAATATAAATATTATCTTTCTCAAGAATTCAAAATAAAATTTATTTCATATATTTTTGAAAATTTTTTTTTATAAAACTTTTACAATATTATTGTCTTCGTTTTGTTCTGTTATTTTTTCTTTATTGTTGTCCATAAGGGGTTCTTCGCTATTTTCAATCATTTCTTGAAAAACTTTTT
The DNA here is from genome assembly GCF_035187685.1 of Phytoplasma sp. NCBI lineage: Bacteria > Bacillati > Mycoplasmatota > Mollicutes > Acholeplasmatales > Acholeplasmataceae > Candidatus Phytoplasma > Phytoplasma sp. Next base: position 50,640 of record NZ_CP131022.1, read on the forward strand.
TACATTCTGTTTCGATTATATGTCTTGTTTCTTGTCTTATCGGATGCGCTATATCTATATAAACGCCCTTAGAATTTTTCGTGCTAGGCATTGCAATAAATAAATTTCTTTCGCCTTGGATCATTTTAATACCATGAACTACAAAATCATTGTTTATTGTGATAGAAGCTTTGCCTCTTAATCTAGTTTTATTACTGTTATATAAATTAATTTTAACATTTGTTATTTCAAAATTAATTGATTTATCATCTAAATTTTTAGTTGTTTCTATTTTAGTTTCTTGATTATCAATCATTTCTTGAAAAGTTTTTTTAACATTATCTTCGATTATTTGTCTTGTTTCTTTATTTATAGGGTGAGCAATGTCTACATACAATCCTTTAGAATTTTTAGTACTAGGCATTGCGATAAAAATACCCTTTTCTCCTTCGATGACTTTGATATTATGTACTACAAAACAATTTTCTAATGTGATCGATGCAACAGCTTTTAATCTATTTTTGTTAGTGTATAAATTTGTTCTTACGCAAGTTATTTCCATTGAATATATATTTCCTCGTTAATTACTTTTTATTTTTATATTTTAAATTAAGTATAATTTTAATTATTACAAATTATATTTAATATAATATTAAAAAATAATAATTTGTTTTAATATTATTTCTTAAAATTATATTTTCATTAAAAATTTATATTTTTTTATTTAAAGAAAAAAAATTTAAAAAAAGAAAAGTTATTTCTTTAAAATTTACAATATCTATTTCTTCTGCTCTGATATTCGGAGAAATATTATGTTTTTGAAAAAAATCTAAAATTTTACTTTTGCAAATGTTAAAATTTTGACTTAAATTATTTAATAAATTTTTTCTTTTTTGCTTAAAAGCTATTTTTACAAAATTATAAAAATCATTTTTTATAAATTCTCTTTCGAAATCATTTAACAAAAGTTTATCAAATTTTAAAATAATACCGTCAACTTTTGGTTGCGGAAAAAACATATTTTTTTTTATCACTTTAATTTTAGTAATTTGAAACAAAGATTGTAAAATCACACTTAAAGCATTATAATTTTTTTTATTTTTATTAGATAAAATACGTAATCCTACTTCTTTTTGTACCATAATAATTAAATTTTTGATTTGTGATAAAAATAAAATTTTAAATAAAAGTGGAGTAGTTATATAAAAAGGTAAATTACCAATTAAAACTATTTCCTCTTTTTGAAAATATTTTTGTAAATCTTCTTCTAAATTACGTAATAAAACATCATCATAAATAATATCAATTTTATTTTCGTTTTCAAAATTTAAAAATTTTTTTAAATCAGAATCAATTTCATAAGCTAAAACTTTTTTGGCTTTATTTAAAATCAAACGTGTTAAAATTCCTTTTCCAGGGCCAATTTCTATAACATTTTTATTTTCTAAATTAGTTTTTTTAATAATCATTTTTAGCAAATTAACATCACTTAAAAAATTTTGTCCATATTTTTTTTTAAATAAATGTTTAGTCTTTTTCATCTTTATATTTTCTATAAAAAAAATTAGATTCCTTTTGCTCTAAGTTTATATTTAATAAATCACTAAGAAGCGGGGATTCTTGTTTTAAAGTTGTATGCCGTGATTTAACATCTTTATAAATTAAAATATTATTGCTAATATCCTTTTCATCTTCTTTGTAAATAATTGACGAAAGTTTTTTATTGTAAGTATAATATTTTTTATTTTCTTTATAAAAATTATTAATTTGATTAATTTTTACTTGATTTTCGGATGAAATATTATCTAAATATTTCCAAATATTTCTTTTTATAAAATCATGACATAAATCACTTAAAATTTTATCTTTTTCTTTTTTTAAATAAAAAATTAACATATTTATATAGACATCATCGATTTCTAAATAAGCATAAATATCATTAGGTTTTTCAAGGAAACATTTTAAAATTAAAATAATATGATTATTTCGAAATTTATATTTTTGTTCTAATAAATCTTTAGTTCTTTTCAAAATAAGTTCTAAAATTACAGAAAAACCTATAACTTTAGGATGATGATATACTCTGCAATACATATGATATCGGTTAATTAAATAATTTTCTATAGATACAATACTACTTTTTTTAAAAACAATTTTATTATTTATATCGTCTATTTCCATGTTTCTAATTAAGCGTTCAGAATCGATACAACCATAACTAACTCCAGCATAATAAGCATCTCTTTTTAAATAATCTAAACGATCAAAATCTAATTGACTTGTCAAAAGTTGTTCAATTAATGGATATTTATTTTTTTTTTCAATTATAGAAGCAACATCATTTTTAAAATTAGAATCTATTTGATCTAAAATATTAATAATTTCATGATGTTCAGTTATTATTTGAGAACTTTTGAGTTCATGATTTGTTGCAAAAATATCTTCAAAAATATGAGAATAAGAACCATGTCCGACATCATGTAATAAAGAAGTAGTTAATAAAAGTAATTTACTTCTATGATCTAATATATTTGTTAACATATTATGTTTAGTTTCTAAAAATCTTCTGGCTAATTCATAAACACCTAAACTATGACTAAATCTAGAATGTTCAGCGCAACTAAAAACAATATGTACGCAACTTAATTGTTTGATTCGTCTCAGTCTTTGCATAGGAGAAGTATTAATTAATTGTTTTATAAAATCATAATGTATATATATATAACCGTAAATAGAATCATTAAAAACTTCTGGTCTTTGTAATTCTTTATAATTAGCATTCATTATATTTAATATTTAACAAAACTTCTTTCTAAATAATTGTTTTTCTTATTTGTTTTTCTTATATAATTTAGTTTTTATTTTTGAAATTAAAAAATAAAAAATGTATATATATTGTAATTTTTATTATATTCGGAAAATATTTTTTAATTTTTCCGAATATTCAAAAAACAAATTTTACTTAATTTAAATTAATTAAATCAAAAAGAAAATTTTGAAATTATTAAACTATAATTTTATTAATTAATTTTACTAAATCTCCTGTTTTTAATAAAAAAGCACTAGCATCATCAACATCTAAATGACATTCTAAAGAAAAACTATTATCTACTCGACATAAAACATTCCCTAAAATACCTGATTTAACACCACTAATTTGGATATTAACTATTTGTTTATCTACAACATTAAATTCATTAGCTTCTTTTGTTGAAAAATGAATGTGTCTATCAGCAATAATTACGCCTTCTTTAATTTTAATTTCCCCCTTAGGACCTATTAAAATAGCTGAGGCGGAATTAATAATATCTCCTGAAGATCTCACAGGAGCTTGAAATTTACTTCTTAAATTGTCACTTTGACTTATTTCTATTTGGTCTAAATTTCTAGTTGGTCCTAAAATACGAACATTTTTTAAAATATTTCCCGATGAACTCATAACATCTATTTTTTCTTCAGAAGCAAATTGACCTTTTTGTTTTAAATCTTTATAAAAAGTTAATTTATAATTTTTGACACCAAATAAAATATCAAGTGTTTTTTGAGATAAATGCGCGTGTCTTCCTGAAATTCCTAATGGTATTAATTTCATAATTTTAAAAAACCTCATTCTTGAATAATTGATATATTTTCTTTAAATTATCTATATTTTGATTCCATTTATAGATGATTAATTATATTTTTAAAAAAATACATTATATTTAAATTTTTTTATAATTCAATTATATATATAATATAACATAAAAAAAAATTTAAAAAAATTTTATGAATTAAAACCTGTATTTTATAAATATTTAATAAATATTATTTATTTGATTCATCCTTTTAATTCATCAAATTTGATGTTATTTTCTGTATAGAAATTTTTATTTAGAAAATCCTCTTTATTTAATTTTTTATTTTTTTCTAATTTCGTGTATAAATCTGTCCATGTTTTGTTATATTGTTTATTTGGTGTATATTGTTCAATAATTTTTTTAGCTATTTTATAAGACTCGTTTATGATATGAATTATTGTCTTTTCTTTATCTTTATCAATTATTTTGTTGTCTTCTTTGTCCCACATGCCTAAATCTTCAACCATGCTAAGAGTTATTTTTTTGGCTTTTTCTAAATCATCAGAAGAACCTGAACTAACCATTTTATTTTGACTAAAAGACAATTCTGCAGCTCTTCCTCCTAATAAAATAATAATTTTTTTAATGTAATCATCGCGAGTATATAATGATTGATTTTTTTTTGGATTGCTTAACGTATAACCTCCTATCGAGCCTCTAGGTTCTATATTAAGGTAACTTACTTCGAAATCAAAAGCTTTCGATATAACAGCATGACCTAATTCATGTATAGCAATTCTATCTTTATCTTCTTGGATAATTTCATTATTTTCCATTTTTGGTCCTAATTTTATTTCGTGAAAAGATTCCAACAAATCATCTGTTTTTATTTTGTATTGATTCGATTCAAGTGCTACTTTTATTAAAGAATTTATATCTGATGCAGTTAATTGGGCTTGTGACAAAAATTTTAACAAACTATCATCTTGTAAAATTTTATTTATATCTTCCACTCTATCTTTATTTTTATTTAAAACATATTCCAAAATATTTTTTATACCTTCTTTTGTTGGGTAATCTAACAAAATTTTTTTCCCTAAACGTCCTTCTCTAACTAAAGCATTATCTAATATTTCTGCTCTATTAGTAGAACCTATAACAATACCATAAGGAGGCATTGGATTTTTGTCATTATTAGAATTAAAACCATCTATTTCAGATATTAAAGCATTTAAAGTGTTGTCCATTTCGCTTGAATTTCCGCTTGTGTCAAAACTTCTTTTTTTACCTATTGAATCTATTTCGTCAATAAAAATAAAAAAATACCCCTTTTGTTTTTCTAATGCCGTTTTTTTAGCAGTTTCAAAAAGATTTCTGACACGTGATGAACCTACGCCAACAAATTTTTCTATAAAATCAGAACCATTAACTACAAAAAAAGTAGCATTGTTTTGTAATTCTCCAGCTAAACATTTGGCTAAATAAGTTTTACCAGTTCCCGGTGGTCCATACAATAACATGCCTCTAGGTATATTATTAATATTTGTCGATTTTTTTTTTACATTATTAACTAATTTGTTCATTTCTTTAGATATAGATTCGTAACCTCGAAAATCTTTTAGTTTTAATTTATTATTGCTTGAAACTTCTTTTTCTTCTGCCCATGTTGCTGTATTAGCATTATTTATCAGAAGATCTTTTTGGTCCGTAATTCGAAATATAATTAATCCGAATAATATAATCATTATAATATTTAAAATAATGCTTATAATTTTTTGAATGAAAGTTATATAATATGACTTATTTTTTTTAGGTAATATTATTCGACTATTATTGTGGTTTTTTTCTGTTTTTTGAGGTTCTTCAAATATTTGTGTTTCCCAATTCATAAATATAAATTTCCTTTTCTTGAGATAAATATAAAATGTTCAAAAAATTTTATTTTAATAAAAAAATTTATTTTTTTATTTTGTTAATTTATATTTTTTTAAAAAATTTTGCAATAAATAAGTTTCTTTTTTTTTTATTTGAGTTTCAGTATAATTAAAATTTAAAGGAACTAGTTTATTAATAGCAATTAAGATAAAATTAAAAAAAATGTCTTTTTTAAATTCAATTAATTTAGATTTTATTTTCAAATTTATTTTGTCTAAATTATTAAAAATATTTTCTAAATTATTAAATTCTTTTAATAATTTAGAAGCAGTTTTAGGACCTATAGAAGGTACTCCTTTGATATTATCTGAACTATCTCCTACTAAACTTTTAAATTCAATCATTTGATTTGGTTTTAAAAAATATTCTTCTTCTAATTTTTGAGGATTATAATAAATAACGTTTTTTAATCCTTTTTTGATCAAAGCAACTATTATATTAGAATCCACTAATTGAAGTAAATCTTTATCACTGGAAAAAATAACAACAGAAACATTATTTTTAGTTGCTTGTTGTGCAAGAGTTCCAATAATATCATCTGCTTCATAACCATCTTGAGAATAATTATTAATACCTAATAATGTTAAATATTCTCTAATTAAATAAATTTGTTTAATTAGAGCATTTGGCGTTTTAACACGACCTTTTTTATAATCTTTATAAATCTTATGTTTTGTTGTTTTTGCTTTAGAATCAAAAACAACACAAATATAATTATCTGTTTGTTCTAAAATTTTTTTAAACATATTAATAAAAACAATTAACGCATTTATATCTTCGCCTTCGTTGTTTTGTATTAATTTTATATTTTTATAATAAGTAGCGTAATAAGCTCTAAAAACTAAAGAATTACCATCTACTAAAACTAACTTACGCATTTTTAATTGTAATCCTCATTATAAACTTTTTTATAAAAAATAAATTTTTAATTTAAAAATTTATTTAATAAATCTTCAGGATTATTTAAATCATCCGATTCTAAATTACCCAATTTTTTTGATATTTGTTTTTGTTTTTTAATAAAATCCATTAAATTATTAATATCAATCATTTGATTTCCCGAACCTTTACTAATTCTTATTCTTCTTCTGTTATTATTTTCAATTAATATAGGTTTTGATCTTTCTTCTCTAGTCATACTTTTGATAATAGATTGAAATTTTTGTAGCACATCTTTATCTAAAAAAGGCATTTTTTTTATTTTAGAACTGATGCCAGGAATAAAATTTAATATTTTGTTTATAGATCCTAATTTGTTTAATAATTTCAGTTGTTTCATTAAATCATTATAATTATAATCTTCTTTTAAAATTCTATCAAATGTTTGTTGATCTTCAGTTGTATTTATTTTTTCTTTGACATTATCAATTAATGTTAAAATGTCACCCATATCTAATAATCTAGAAGCGATACGGTCTGGATAAAAAATTTCAAAATTATCATCATCATGTTTTTCTGATGAAGAAGTAAATTTAATAGGTAATTTTGTTATATATTTCATTGATAAAGCTGTTCCGCCTTTTGTATCAGAATCCATTTTTGTTAAAACAATCCCTGTGGCTCCTATTTGTTCATGGAATCTTTTAGCTATATTAACTGCTTGTTGACCTAAAAGTGCGTCAGCCACAATTAATATTTCAGAAGGATTAACTTTTTGTTTAATTGTTTTTATTTCTTCTATCATTTTATTATCAATAGTTAAACGTCCAGCGGTATCAATAATAACTACTTCAAAATTATTTTTTAAAGCATATTTTATTCCATTATCAATAATGTTCAAGGTTTTTTCATTTTTTTCCGAAAAAACTTCAATATTTATTTTTTGACCAATAGATTTTAATTGTTCTATAGCTCCAAATCTATAAATATCAGCAGCAATTAATAAAACCTTTTTTTTCATTTTGTTTTTAATAAAAAAAGATAATTTACCAGCAGTTGTTGTTTTGCCGCTTCCTTGCAACCCCATTAAAAGAATAATATCTAAATTTTTATTTAAATTTAAATTAACATTTTTATTTCCTAAGATAATTATTAAAACATCTTTTATAATTTTAATAATTTGTTCTTGAGGTTTAATTCCTTTAATAATTTCTTTACCTAAAGTTTTTTGTTTTATCAATTCATTAAATTCAGTAATAACTTCATAGCTAACATCGGCTTCTAAAAAAGATAAACGAATATCTTTCATTATTATTTCGATATCTTTTGCGTTAATAAATTTTTTGCCTTTAATTTTATTTATAATTTTAGTTAAACTGTTACTTAAAAAACTCATTTTCTTTATTTGTCTTCGCTTTCTTTATAGTTGTTTCACTAAATTTATTAATTTCCAAACAAAGTATCAATATAATGATTAATATCAAATTCTATTAAATCATCAGCATGTTCTCCAATTCCTATATATTTAGTGGGTAAATTGTACATATTTTTAATTGTTAAAATCAAGCCACCTTTTCCAATTCCATCCAATTTCGTCAAAATGATGCCACTTAAATTAATAGTTTTATTAAAAGTTTCTACTTGTTTTAAGCCATTTTGCCCAAACATAGCATCTAAAATTAAAAAAACTTCATGAGGAGCATCAGGAATTATTTTTGCAATAACTCTTATGACTTTTTCTAATTCCCTCATTAAATTCACTTTGTTTTCTAATCTACCTGATGTATCACATAAAATAATATCAAAATTTTTATTTTGCGCATAAGTTAAAGCTTCAAAAAATAAACTTGATGTTTTAATGTTGCCTTTTTTATAAAAAACTTCATTATTAGTTTTTTCGCCCCATTTTTTTAATTGTTCTATGGCACCAGTTCTAAAAGTATCACCAGCCACTAATAATATTTTTTTCCCTTTTTGTTTTAATTTAGCAGCTAATTTCCCTATAGTTGTTGTTTTACCTACTCCATTAACTCCAACAAACAAAAAAACTTTTTTGTTTGTTTTTTCTGTATTTACATTTCTTGTTTTTAACATTTTATTATCTTTTGTATAAAAAGTAAAAATTTCTTTTTTGATTAAAGGCAATAATTCTATAGATTTCACGATCTTGTCTTCTTGAATTTTTTGTCGAATTTTAGAAATTAAATAAGCAGAAGTTTTAACTCCGATATCTGATTTAATAAATAAAATTTCTAAATCGTTTATCAAAGATATATCAATGTTTTCTTTTTTTAAAATAGATTCATGCCATTGAATAAAATTATATTCTAATTTTTTAACCCCTAATAAAATTTCTTTCTTAGGTTTTTTGTTAAATAAATTTTTAAAAAAATTAAACATAATAAACGCCTCTATCATATTATTATATATTATATAAAAATTATATTTATAAAATATAATTAAATATTTTTTCATTCATTTGAATTATTTTTTTTTGAATTTTGTGTTAAATTTACAATTTTATTACACTTAGGAAAAGTGCTACAACCTAAAAATTTACCGCGTTTGCTTTTTCTCTTTATTAAAAAAGAACCACATAAATCACATTTTTCTTCTGTTAACGAATTTTTTTTTGTTAAATTAACAACTTTTTTACATTTAGGAAAATTACTACAACCTAAAAATTCTCCGTATATACCGTTTCTCTTCACTAAAAAAGAACCACATAAATCACATTTTTCTTCTGTTAAAATTGGTTTAGGTTTTTCTATTTTTTTATTAGCTATTTCATAAAGTGTTTTGAATTCATTATAAAATTTTTTTAAAAGAGTTATTTTATTAATACGACCAGAAGAAATATCATCTAAGTTTTGTTCCATTTTCGCTGTATATTCGACATTAATTATCGAAGAAAAAAACTTCTCTAAAATATTTTTGGTTAATACACCCGATTTTGTACAAACCATTTTACCATCTTCGATAACAACATAACATCTTTTTTTTAATATTTCAATGATATAAGCATAAGTAGAAGGTCTGCCGATTTTTAAATATTCTAATTCTTTGATTAAAGAAGCTTCTGTAAAACGAGCTGGAGGAGTAGTCATTTTTTTAATTATTTCGATTTTGGTAGGTATATATTCTTTATCTTTTTCCCAAGAAGGTAAAACGGTATTTTTAAATGCTTTGTTTAATATTTTTTGATAACCGTCGAAAAAAATTTCGTTCCCTTCTGCTATAAAAAGATATTGATCAACTTCAAAAAAAAATTGAGTTGTATTAATAACAGATTCTGACATGAAACTACCCAAAGTAACTTCATAAATCCTAGTATATAAAGATAATTCATATTTATTTAAATATTTGCTTAAACTTTCAGGTGTTCTTGTGATATCAGTTACTCTGATAGCTTCATGAGCATCACTAATATTTTTGTTTTTCATATTGGGGATTTTCTGATTATTACCTACATATTCAGGACCATAAGTGTTTAGAATAAAAGATTGAATTATTTTTTCAAATTCATTAGAAACTCTAAAAGAATCAGTTCTCATATAGGTAATTAAACCAATTCGTAAATTATCTATATCTATTCCTTCATAAAGTTTTTGTGCTGTTGACATTGTATTTTTAGCGCTCATAGAAAGATTTTGAAAAGCATCTTGTTGCAAAGTAGATGTAATAAAATTTTTAGGAGGTTTCTTTTTGATTTTTTTATTTTTAATAGTTTTTAACAAAAATTTTTTATCTTTAATTTTATTAAAAATTTGTAGAGCTTCTTTTTTTTTTATTTTATGATTTTTGGGTTTAATAACTAAATTAGCTTGAAAATCTTTAAAATGTACTTTAATTAAATTATATTCTTCTGGAATAAATTTATTGCGTTGTTCTTCTAAATCAACAATTAATTTTAAAGCAACTGATTGAACTCTTCCTGCTGATTGAGAATTAATTTTTCTTACTAAACGTGATAATTTAAAACCAATAATTCTATCTAAAATTCTTCTTGTTTCTTGAGAATCTACTAATTTTTCATTAATTATACAAGGAGATTTAAATGCTTTTTGGACTACATTTTTAGTAATTTCATTAAATAAAATTCTGTTTTTTTCTTTTTTATCTAAACCTAAAATTTGTGCTAAATGCCAAGCTATTGCTTCTCCTTCTCTATCTGGATCCATTGCTAAAAAAACTTTTTTATTTTGGGTTTTTTTGATTAAGTCTTTTACTATTTGTTTTTGTTTATCAATAATTATATAATCTGGTTTAAAATTATTAGTAATATCAATTCCTAAACGTTCTGAACCTTTTAAAGATAAATTTCTAACATGTCCTTTGGAATATACAACTAAAATATTATTACCTAAATAACTACTTATAGTTTTTGCTTTAGAAGGAGATTCTAAAATAACTATTTGATTTTTCATCAATATACATAACTTTCTTTTTTATACATATTTTTTTATGTATCTTCTATAAAAAAGTTCTAAAATTAAGATCATAATTTATTTTTGGCATTTTCTTACTTCGAACTTTTTTTAAAATAATAGATGATAAATTCTTTTCTTGTTCAAAATCAAAAAAATTGGAATCATTATTATATATTTTATTTTTTAAAACTTGTAATAAATTGTCTTGTTTTAGTTCCGCATCATTTAAATTAAAAAGTTTTTTAATGCTTTTTGGATAATTTTCTTTTAAATATTTAAATAAATAATCAACAATTTCTTTGTCAATAAAAAGATTTTCTTTTATACAACCACAAATAGCTAAAGAATAACCTATTTCTTTATAACTAAATTTTGGCCATAAAACACCAGGAGTATCCAACAGTTTCATATTATTATCTAGGTTAATCCATTGCATGTGTTTCGTCACGCCTGGTAAATTAGCAGTTTTAGTTACTTTTTTACCTGCTAAACAATTAATTAATGTTGATTTGCCTACATTAGGAACACCCACGATCATCAATTTTAAAAACTTTTTGATTTTTTGATTTTGAGATTTTAAAATTTCTGTAATTTTAGGATATATTTTATTAATATTAATTTTTTGTTTAGCATCAATGTTTAAAGTATAAAATATTTTCTTTTTATAAAAAAAATTTAGAAAAAAACTATTTTGTTCTAAATCAGCAAGATAACTTTTATTTAATAAAATTAAAAATGGTTTATTATTTAAAAACTTTAAAAGTTCAAAATTCATACTCGAAAAGGGAATCCTAGCGTCTAAAATAATTAAAATAAAATCAACTAATTTTAAATTATTTTTGATATTTTTAAAAGTTTTAGACATATATCCTGGAAACCATTGAATATTAATCACTAATCGAATACCATTTTTCTATTTATTATAATAATACCGTATTTATTTTGTATTTTTTATTTCTTCATTTAATTCATTCAAAATATCATTTATATCTATATTTTTATCTTTTACAAATCTTTGCTTACTATAAATTTGAGCAACTTCTTCCCCCACAATACTAATAATCAAACATCCTATTTTATCAATAAGTGTATTATAACAAAGTTTTGTAAAAATTTTTTTAGCCCAATGAAAAGGATTAATTACATTTAAAGTATTAGAAGCTATATTTAATATTTTATTAGTTTTTTGATATTTTTCAATATATTTTTTATCTATTAATTTATGTTTTAAAATAAAAATTTGTTTTAAAGTCATTTTTTTAAAAAAAAATATAATTTTTTTATTAAATAAATCATCTATTCTATCATGCATATATTGCATTAATAATAAGCTTTCTTCGATGGTAATTTCTAAATAAGGAACACTGGAATTAGGATAAAAACCATAAGATATGGATAAAATTAAACTTTTACAATTTTGTAACAAATATAACATATAATTGTCTTGGTTTGTTTTGATATCTTTTTTAAACATGTCTTGTGTATTTTTAATTAATTTATTAATATCTGCGTTCGTTAGTTTATCATTTTTATTTTTTATTTTTTGTATTTTTTTATTAAATTGTTTTAAAACAGAAAATAAATATAACAAACAAAAAATTACTAAACCGAAACAAAATCCTACAAAAAAAGAAATAAAGATGTTTAAATTATTCCAATTTATTGATAAATCCATTATTTGTAAAAAACCCCTTATTGTCAAAATAAACTTCTTATTTTATTGATCTGAAAATAAGAAATTGAAATAATATTATCTTTATTCAATTATACCAAAATATATATTTTGTTTGTCACCTAGTGTGGAATTAAAATATAAACGAGGTATCCAAATGATAATATTTTGTTGATCTACTACCAACCAAATTTTTTCTCTTTGAGTTAAATTAATTTTAGAATTTATCAAAAATTTTTTTAATTTTTGTCTTCCAAAATGAAATTGTAAAATATCACCTGGCTGTTTTTGTCTTAATATAAAAGGTGGTTGAAGGCGATCTACATCATAAAATATTTGTTGAATAGAAGAACAAAACGATAAAACATTTTTATTATTATAATGTAATGAAGGTTTTGTCATTTGGTTAACTTGTTCCGTTTTTATTTTTTTTTGCCAAAAAAATTTATGATATTGTTTAATTAATAACCATTCTAAAGAAGGGAAAGCCCATGTAATATTAGGTTTGTTATTATTTTGCAATCCTTTTACAATATTATTTATTAAATAAAAATTTTTATAAATATTTTTTTTTTCTAATAAAGATACAATAATATCTTTTTGAATAACAATATCTAATTGTAAAAAAGATTTTAAATCAAAAAAATTATTATTCATTTTTTTTAAAAAAAAATTAGTTTGTCTTTTTAAAAAGGTATTCATTTCAGTAATTTGAAAATGAAATTTTTGAATATTTTTTAAAAAATTATTTATTTTTTTAAAAAAAGGAATAATTTGGTTTCTTATTTTATTACGAGTATATATATTTAACTTATTGGTATAATCTTCTAAAAAAGGAATTGCGTTTTTAATAGCATAAGATGTAATTTTGTCTTTTGAAATATATAAAAATGGTTTTAAAAAATAAAAATTATCGTGACAATATGATGATTGCATTCCGCTATACCCTAACAAAGAACTGCCTCTTGAAAGTTTTAATAAAATGGTTTCTGCTAAATCATCTAAATGATGAGCTGTTATTAAATAAGGAGTTTTATATTTAGAAGCAATTAATTTTAATTTTTCTTTTCTTAATATTCTAGCTTTATTTTGAAAATTTTGGTCTTCTATGTTTAATTCAAAATAATAAAAAGGAATTTTTTTTAAAAGACAATATTCCTTTATCAAAATTTTATCTTTTAATGATTCTTTTCGTTTTAAATGATTAAAATGAACCACAATTAAATTATACTGTAAATGATATAAATAATCTAATAATACCATAGAATCAATGCCACCACTTACAGAAATAATGTAAATTTGTTTTTTATCCATTTCGAGACACAAAGATAACATCATAATTCAATTCCTTTTTAATTATCATTTAAACTATTTTATTATTTGTTTTTTTCTAATTTTTGTAATTTTAAAATTGTTAATTGTTTTTCGTCAATGAAATCAGGACTTTTCATCATTAAATCTTGACCACTTTGTGTTTTAGGAAAAGCAATAACATCTTTAATATTATTTGTTTTAGTAAATAACATTACTAAGCGATCTAAACCTAAAGCAATTCCGCCATGAGGAGGTGCACCGTATTTTAAAGCTTCATTAAAAAAACCAAAATTTTGTTGAATTTCTTCTTTGGTCAGTCCTAATTTCTCAAAAATAAATTCTTGAACTTGATATTGATAATTCCTTAAGGAACCTCCACCAATTTCATAACCATTCCAAATTAAATCATAAGTTTGTGCTTTTACTTTATCAGGTTCTTTATATAATTGTTCTATATTTATGGGCGCAGTAAAAGGATGGTGAATAGAAACATATTTCATTTGCGATTCATCCAATTTTAATAAAGGAAAATCAACAATCCATAATAAAGATTCTTTGTGAGGTTCATATAATTCTAAATCTTGCGCTAATTTATTTCTTAAAAAACCTAAAGCTTTTAAAACATTATTTTGGTTAATTTCTTTTACTTTGTTAAATAAAATAAAAAAATAAATTTCTTTTTCTTTTATAAAAGATGAATTTGTTATAAAATTGCTTAAATATCCTTTGAATGTGTTGTTTTGCTTTTGAATAAAATTTAAATCTAAAGTAAATTTTTCTTTAATTAATTTTTTATAATAATCTAATTTTTTTCTTGAAAAAAAATCTTTATGATTATTTATATCTAATTTAATTCCTTTGATGTGTTTTTTAATATTATCTTTATTTAAAAAATCAACTTCAAAATAAGATGTTAAGTTTTCAATCAACAAATCAAATCTTAAATCAGGTTTATCTGTTCCATATAAGTTTAAAGCTTCATCATAAGTTATCTTTGTCAAAGGAGTTTTTAAGTTTTGTTTGAAAATACAATCAAAAAGGTTTTTTATTATTTCTTCTATTAAAGTCATAATGTTTTCTTTAGTACAAAAAGAAGCCTCGATGTCTATTTGAGTAAATTCTGGTTGTCTATCAGATCTTAAATCTTCATCGCGAAAACAACGTGCTATTTGAAAATATCTTTCGAAACCAGATAACATATATAACTGTTTGAAAATTTGTGGAGATTGAGGCAAAGCATAAAAACTTAAAGGATAAATTCTGGAAGGAACTAAATAATCTCTAGCTCCTTCAGGCGTAGATTTAGATAAAATAGGGGTTTCTAATTCTAAAAAATTATTATTTAAAAGAGTTTGTCTTATATTTTGAGTAATTTGATGACGTTTCACTAAATATTTTTTTTTTTCTTCTTTTCTTAAATCTAAATAACGATATTTTAAACGATGTTCTTCTGAAGCTTTTGTTTTTTCAAAAATATTTAAAGGTAAATCTTGAGCTTCAGATAAAATTAGGCATTTTTTAATTAAAATTTCGATTTCTCCTGTTTGTAAATTTAAATTTTTATTTATTCTTTCTCGAACTAAACCTTTAATTTCAACTACACTTTCTGTCTTTAAAGAAGCTATTTGATGATATTGAGTATGTTCTTTATCGATAACTAATTGTATAATTCCAGAAAAATCTCTTAAAATTAAAAATATTTTTGCTCCTATATTTCGTTTTCTTGCGATCCAGCCCTTAATTAAAACTATTTGCCCTTCATTTTTTAATGTTATTTCTGTATTAGACAAAATGTATTTTGTTTTCATTCTACGCAAACAATCTTTCTTTTAAAAAATGTATTATTTTTGATTTATTTATGTCAGTATTTTGATGCGTTAAAACATTTTTAATGGTCACTTTATTTTTTTCCATTTCTTTTTTACCTATAAAAATAATATATTTAGGTTCTAAATATAAGATTTTGGAAAATTGTTTTTTAAAATTAAATATTTTATAATTCATTTCAGATTTTATATTATTTTTTCTAATTAACCTTAATAAAAATACAGCATCTAACATAAGTATATCATCTAAAACAAATACATAAACATCTAAACATTTTTTTGGGTAATTTTGAAAAAAAAGATTTTCTTCTAAAACTAACATTAAACGTTCCATTCCAAATGCACAACCTATACTATTAATTTTATGACCACTAAATTCTTTGATAAGTTCATTGTAATTGCCACCGCCGCCTAAAATTAAATTTTGTTTTTGTTCAAGTGAAAAATAAGAAATTTCAAATATAATATCAGTATAATAATCTAAACCTCTAACTAATTGAAAATCAACTTCAAAATTAATCTGAGCTTTTTGCAAAATATCTAAAATAGTTTGAAATTTATATTTAGATTCTTGTGTTAAATAATCAAAAATAACAGGAGCTTCTTTTAAAAATTTTTTGAAAGCACATTCTTTGCAATCAAAAATTCTTAAAATATTTGTTTTTATCCTTTTTAAACATAAATTGCATAATTGATTTGTATTTTGTATTATATAAGGTCGAAAATTTTTTAAAAAACGATTGCGAGATTCTAAATCTCCTAAACTATTAATTATAATTTTAGCTTTTAAATTGAGTTCATCTAACAAATCGTTTATTAAAATAAAAATTTCTATTTCTGATAAAAAATTTTGAATTCCAATTACTTCAAATCCTATTTGATGAAATTGACGATAACGTCCTTTTTGAGGTCTTTCGTAACGAAAAAAAGGGCCATAATAATAAAATTTTTTTAATTCATTATCATGATAAAGTTTATTTTCGACATAACTTCTAACAATAGAAGCTGTCCCTTCAGGTCTTAAAGCTATTTTTCTATTTTTTTTGTCTATAAATTGAAAAATTTCTTTTAAAACCATTTCAGAATATTGAGCGGAACGTTGAAAAACTTCCAAATATTCTATAATAGGAGTTCTAATTTCTTGAAAATTATACTTTGCTAAATATTTTTTTATTTTATTTTCTATAATAATCCATTTATCAAGTTCAGGAAATATTAAATCATGCGTTCCTTTAATTTTGTTCATAATTGTTTTTTAATTAATTCCTCTATAAATTTGATAAATATTAGGTAATTGAGATAAATCAGAAATAAGTTTATCTATTTCTTGGATATTATTAATTAAAATTTTTAATCTAATTTTGGTTTCTGATGTTTTGTAATTGATTACATTCATTTTTAAAATATTAATACCTAATAAATTAATTTTTTTATTTATATCAATAAAAACCGAAGGATCCCGAGAAATTATTAAAAAAATCCAAGTAAAATATTTTGATTTAGAATTATTATGCCAATAAGCAGAAATCATTCCATCAGAATTGTTTTTATATAAATTTGGACATTGTTTTCTGTGAATTTTGATACCTTGACCTTTGGAAATAAAACCTATAATATCTTCATTAAAAACAGGAGAACAACAATTAGCTAATTGTAATTTGACATTTTTAACTCCTTCTATAAAAATACCAATATCCTCGCAATAAGATAATTTATTATAATTTGTAAGTGTTTTGTTTTCTACTTGAACTTTTGTTTTTTCTAAAACATTATTAATTTTACTAATAATTAAATTACAAGTAATTTTTTTATTAGCGATAGCGATATATAATTCGTTGATATTTTGGATGTCTTGTTTATGAAAATGTTTATTTAAAAAATTTTGATCAATCACAAAATCTATTTTTTTATTATTTAATTCTTTTTCTAACAGCTCTTGTCCTATTTTAATTAAATATAAATGTTCTTTTTTATTTTTATGTAAAATTTTTTTAATTAATTTTTTAGCATGAACTGTTTTAACTATTTGTAACCATTCTTTGTTAACACGAAAAACATTTTTATTAGTTTTAATATTTATAATATCGCCGTTTTTTAAAATGTAATCTAAAGAAACAATTTTCCCATTAATAATAGCGTTTGTCATTCTATAACCAATAGAAGAATGAATTAAAAAAGCAAAATCAATTGGTGTTGAACCTTTTGGTAATTCATATACTTCTTGTTTGGGAGTGAAAACGTATACATTTTCTGTTAAAATTTCATTTTTAATAGCATTTACAAAATGTTGAGAATTTCTAGGAAAATTACTTTCTGAATCTTGGGTTATTTTAATTAATTCTTGATACCATCTTAATTTTTTAGCAATTTCTAATTGTTTATCTTGTTTGGAATAAGTTTTATTTTCTTTATAACCCCAATGAGCAGCAATTCCTTGTTCAGCAATTTCATTCATCTGTTTAGTTCTTATTTGTAATTCGAATAAAGTTCCATCTTTAGATAAAACAGTATTATGTAAAGATTGATATAAATTAGATTTAGGAACCGCAATATAATCTTTAAATCTTAAAGGCAAAGGAACATAATTAGAATGAATAATTCCTAAACAACGATAACATAAATCTACTTCATCTACAATAATACGAATAGCTAATAAATCAAAAATTTCTTCAAAACTTACTTGTCTTTTTGTCATTTTTTTATAAATGCTATAAATATTTTTGCTTCTGCCACTAATAGAAAAATTTTTGATATTAGAACTATGAAATAACTTTTCAATATTATTAATAATTTGTTTAATAGATTTTTCTCTTTCGTTTTTTTTCATATTAATTAAACTAGAAATTCGATAATATTCTTCAGGATTAATATAGCGAAAAGAGAGATCTTCTAATTCTGATTTGATTTTAAATAAACCTAAACGATGTGTTAAAGGGACATAAATACTTAAAGTTTCTTTCGAAATACGTATTCTTTTATCAGGTCTCATTATTTTTAAAGTTTGCATATTATGCAGTCTATCAGCGAATTTTACTAATATTACACGAATATCATTGGCCATAGCTAAAAACATATTTTGTTGATTATCGATTTGTGTTTGTTGTTGATTAAACACAATTTTAGTTAATTTAGTGGTTCTTTTAACTATATCAGCAACATCTTCGCCTGCAAAAGATTTTAATTCTTCAAAAGTTAAATCAGTGTCTTCTAGAGTATCATGCAACAAACCTGCGATCAAAGTGTTAGGTTCGCTTTTTAATTCAGATAGAATTTTAGTCACATGAATAGGATGAATAATAAAATCTTCTCCTGTTGCTCTTTTTTGATTTTTGTGTTTTTCTTTAGCTAATAAATAAGATTTATGTATTTTGTTTAAAATATCTGGATTTTTAATATATGAATTAATTTGCATTGTTAATTCTTGATATATTTTATCTTCTGTTTTAGGTCCTTTATTGGATTTATTTTCTAATAATAACACAAACAAATCACCCTATTATCTTTTATATTTTTATTATTGATATTTTTAAAAAATGAACTATATAAGTTTAAAGTAAATTTATACATACATCAGTTTTTGATTTTGATAATAAACTTCTTTTATTATACCAGCTCCTAAACAAAAATCTTTTTTATAAAAAGAACAAACTTGACCAGGAGTAACTAATTTAATTTTTTGATAATAATAAACTTTAATTGTATTTTCGCTTAAAAATATTATTTCAACTTCTTGATCAGGTTGGCGATAACGAAATTTAGCTGATACCCTTATTTTATCATTTTTTTTATCAAAATAAAAGCCGCAATTTCTCCAAACAACATCAATAACTAAAGCTGAATCGCTATATAAATAAGAACTATTAGAGTTTTGGTCAACGTAAAGAGTATTAGATTTTAAGTCTTTGCCAACAACGAACCAGGGGGATTGGTTTTCTTTTGTTACGTTTAAATTTAATCTTTTTCTTTGTCCAATAGTATATTTGATAACGCCTTCGTGTTCTTTTAACAAAACACCGTTTATATCTTTGATAGGTCCTTTTTTGGTTTTTAAATAATTATTTAAAAAAACAAAAAAATTTCTTTCTCCAATAAAACAAATGCCTGTGGAATCTTTTTTGGTAGCGGTAATGAATTTTTCTTTTAAAGCGATTTGTCTTACTTGTTCTTTATTTAATTCACCTAAAGGAAAAAGAATATTTTGTAATTGTTCTTCTTTTAATTGAGATAAAAAATAAGTTTGATCTTTATTATTATCTAAAGCTTTAGCTAAGATATTTGTTTTATTTTTATAAATAATTCTAGCGTAATGCCCCATAGCTATATAATCGGGTTTGAATTTTTGAACGTATTTTATAAAAGCATCAAATTTAATTCTATTATTACATAAAACATCAGGATTAGGAGTTAAATTTGCTTTTAAACTATTTAAAAACGAAAGAAAAACTTTATTCCAATAATCTTCTGATAAATCTACTTTATGGCATTTAATTTTTAATTGTTCAGCAACTTTAAGAGCATCTTTAAAATCTTGTTCTTGAGGGCAAATATTATTATTAATAAAAGGATTGCCTTTGATATCATAATTTAAACTACTATCCCAATTACGCATAAAAACACCTTCAACATCATAACCTTTTTTTTTTAAAAGAAAAGCAGCTACACTACTGTCGACGCCGCCAGATAATCCAATAATTACTTTTTTTTTCATATTTAAACCTTTAAAATTAAGATTGTTTGTGAATCTGTTTTTTTAATCTCTTTCGATATTAATTGGTAGTTTTAATTCTGTACGATAAGATAAACCACAAGATAAAATTTTAGGCCCTGGAGACATTCTGTTTCTCTTATATTGATTTTTATAAAAATTTTTAATATATTGAGAAACCAATAATAAAATTTCTTTATAATCGACAAGAAAAGTTTTTTCCACTAAAAAAGCTATTTTTTCTTTTGAAAAACTATTATTTAAATGATAATATAAAATGAAATCTTCTATAATAATTTGTTGATTTAAAAATTTTTCTGTTTGTTTAAAATAAAAATATTTAATATTTTCTTCTATAAATTCATATTTTGTTTGAAAGTAAAACAGAATTAATTCTGTCATTAAAGTGTTAGGTATGCCTAAATTTAGGTTGTATAAGTAACTATTAGATTGACAATTATAATTTATTTTTCCACTAGCATTATCAGATAAATTATCACTTACTAAAACTAACTTATTAAATTCATGATTAAAAAGTGATTCGAAACATTCATATTTTTCTTGATGAATCGTAATATTAGTTATTCCCAAATTTTTGATTAATTTTTGTTCAAAAGAAAATCTTTCAAGATCATCTTTGTAATTTTTTTCTTTTATAATAATTTCTAAATCTTCTAAAGGTTTTTGATTATCTTTTAAATATTGAACAACTGCTAAAAGAGTTAAAATTTCATTTAATCTATTTGTCATTTCTAATAAAATTTTAGCTTTGGGATTAGAAGATAATTGAGTTTTCAAAGATAAAACTTGAATAATGTTAGATAATTTCAATTGTTTATTTAATTCTTTTTTATTTTCAGCTAAAAAAGGTTTCATATTTAAAGGTTTTTCGAATTCATAAAATTCTACTTCATTTAAATCAAAATAAGATTTATGAAAAGGAAATTCTTTACCGATGATTTGATCTGCATAAGTTGTATCTATTCTTCTTTGGTATTTAATAGATTCCATAAAGACATCTACCACTAAACTAATATTTTGATTATTTAAATCTTGTTCTCCTATCATTTGGCCTAAAACAGCAGCAATTTTATGATTAGAAAAAAGAGTATCCAAAGAAGATTCAGTTATACCACTGCTAGTATAAAAATAACCTCCAATTTGTTTACGAGAATGATTTAAAACAGCTAATTTACGAAGAGTATCTTTGTCTACGTGTTCGGTAGAAGAAGATAAATTAAAAATTAAATGAGCACCATTTAAAACCATTAAATCGCTAGGAGTTTCAATTGTCCATAAATCTTGACAAATTTCAACACCGAATACAATATCAAATTGTTTATTAATAAATAAAATATTTCCTATCGGTACTTTTTGTCCTAAAAAATTAATTATTTCAGTTTTTATATTTTTTCCTGATTGAAACCATCTTTTTTCATTAAATTCTTTGTAATTAGGAATAGTTTGTTTCGGCACAATTCCTAAAATTTTTTTATTTTGAATAACAACAGCCACATTCAAAATAATTTCTTTCAATAAAAAAGGCATTCCAATAAAATAAACACCTTGAAAAGAAGTATTATTAATAATAAATTCCAGAGAATTTAAATTTTCTTTTAAAAAAGTAGTTTCGAAAAATAAATCTCCTGCTGTATAACCACTCAAACATAATTCAGGAAATAATAAAAAATTTGCTTTACTTTTGTTCAAAACTTGAAGAATATTTTGAGCATTTTTCAAAGAATTACCGATATGCAAATTAGGACTCGACATTTCTATTTTAACAAAATCATTTTTGTACACTATCGAAAAACCTTTCTTATATTATGTATTTGTTATTTTATTTGATATAAATTTTAAATAATTAAAAATTATTTGTTTTAATAAATTTTTTTATTTTAGATTTTTGATTTAAAAAATCTCTTTTTTCCATTATAAAACCGACAATAATTACAGATAAAACAGAGCAAAATAATCTAATGAAAAAACTATTTGAATTTTTACCTTCTATTAAAGAAGAAGCAAAAATAATAATTCCGTCGGTTAATAATAAAGCTATAATAAAATTTATACCATAAATATCTTTTAAAATTTTTTGCAAGATATCCATGCCACCTGTATTATAACCTAAATTACGTATATTACTTAAGGTGTAACCAATAAACAAACCGCCTAAAATAGAATATATCACAAAGATAAATTCATTAATCGGAATTAAACTTTGAAATTGGAGCAAAATTTTTTGATTATTATCGTATCCTATATAATGATTTAAAAGAAAAAAACAAAAAGTTAAAAAAAAAGCTAAAAACAATGTTTTTTGACAAAAATCTTTACCAAATAATTTATAACCTAAATATATTGCTAATAAATTAAATAAAAAAACAAAAATAAATATCCATAAATCGAAAATTTGACCAGATAAATTAGTTGAAGAAAAAAAATTAATAATTTGAATTGTTAATAAAGATAAACCATCTAAACCACCATTATTTAATTTAGGACCTATAATAAAAAAATAAATTGCAAAAGCTAAAATAATATCGTTAATTATAAGGATCGACCATTTATAAAAAGAACGTTTAAAATTTTTATTATAATTTATCTCATTTTTCATAAAAATAAAATCGCCTTTGCATCAAGATTTATATAAAATTAACATTTTAAATGTTAAATTATTTGAGAATAAAATTTTTGAAAAAAGCATTTTTTGTAAAAATTGAATTTTATTTATTTTATATATTCTTTATTGTTTTAAACAAGCATTTATAAATTCGTCTAAATGACCATCCATAACTAAATCTATTTGAAAAACTTCATGATTAGTGCGATGATCTTTTACCATTTGATAAGGATGAAAAATATAACTTCGAATTTGATTACCCCAACTAATATTTTTTTGTCCTTCTTTTAAAATATTTTCATTTTCTTTTTTTTGGGCAGAGGCTAAATCTAATAATTTAGTTTTTAAAATTTGTAAGGCTTTTTCTCTATTTTTAATTTGACTTCTTTCGTTTTGGCAATTGACTACTGTATTAGTAGGCAAATGAGTTATTCTGACCGCTGAATCTGTTGTATTAACATGTTGGCCACCTGCTCCGCTACTTCTAAACACATCAATTCTTAAATCTTCTTCTTTGATATCAATTTTAATTTCTTCTTTAATATCTGGTAAAACTTCACAAGATACAAACGAAGTATGTCTTCTTAAATTAGAATCAAAAGGAGAAATACGGACTAATCTATGAATTCCCATTTCTGATTTTAAATATCCATAAGCATATTGACCTTGAATCAATAAACTAACTGTTTTTAATCCCGCTTCTAATCCTTGTTGTAAATATAATATTTTGACTTGAAAGTTTTTTTTTTGGGCATATTTTTGATACATTCGACATAACATTTCACACCAATCTTGTGATTCTGTGCCACCAGCACCTGGATGCAAAGTCAAAATAGCATTATTTGTATCATAAGGTTGATTTAATAAAATATTAATTTCAATATTTTTAATATCTTTTTGAAGTTGTTTTAATTCTTTTATCAAAACAGCTAAATCCTCAGTATTTTCTTCTACTATATCTGATAAAAACATTAAATCATTTAGTTTTTTTTCTAAATTGGTAAAATTATCAATTTGCTCTTGTAATTTGTGGAATTTTTTTGTGATTTCAGCAATATTATTATTATTTTGCTCCCAAAAAGAAGGTTCTGCCATTGATTTATTTAATTGATTCATTTTTTCTTTTTTTTGTGTTAAATCTAATTTTTGTTCTAAATTTGTTAAAATTATTTTTAAATGCTCTAAAATTTTATTAATTTCATATTTTTCCATATGATCGAATCAATCCTTGTAATGCAGTTATTTTAATTCCATGGGTTTTTAACTATTTTGTTTTTTGTTCTTCTTTTTTTTCTATTTAGAGTATCTCGATTTAAATTATTTTTTTGTAAATTATTTTCTGGTTTTTTATTTATTTCTAATAAATCTTCTTTAGTCAAAGAAAATTTTAAAATCATATGTGTTATTTCATAAGAGATCTTGTCGATCATTTCATTAAAGAAAATACGTCCTTTGTCTTGGTAAACTTTTAAGACGTTTTGTTGTCCATAACTTACAAAATTAATACTTTTGCTTAAAGCATGCATATCTGAAATATGAGATTTAAAATGATTATCAATATTTTGAAGCATAATAAATTTTAAAGTTTGAGTGTAATATTCTTTATCATCGATTATTAAGTTTTCTTTGTGTTTTGTCAAAATATTTTTTATTTTGTCATGCACTAATTGAATTATTTCTTTTTCAAAATTATTTTTATTTTCTGTTTTTTCTTTTAATTCTTCTATTTTTATAGTATCTTTAGGAAAAAATAATTTTTCTAAATAATTAATAAAATTAATTAAATTTTGTTCTTCTTGTTTTTTCATTTTATTGGATAAAAAATATTTAACTTTTTCATCTACTTTTTTAGTTATCATGTTTAAAGCTAATTCTTCTATTTTATTAGTAATTAATATTTCTTTTCTTTGTTGATAAATAATTTCTCTTTGTAAACCTAATACAGAATCAAATTGTAAAATAAATTTACGATAATCAAAATTGGAAGATTCGATTTTTTTTTGCATATTAGTAAAAAATCTAGTAAAAAATTTAAAAGAAATATTTTTATTATTACCGTTTTTATCTTTATTTTTTTGTAACAACATAATTATATTTTGAATTTTATTAGCACCGAAACGTTTTACTAAATCATCTTCTCCTGATACAAAAAATCTTGAAAATCCGGGATCTCCTTGACGACCAGCACGTCCTCTTAATTGGTTGTCTATTCTTCTAGATTCATGTCTTTCAGTTCCTAAAACAGCTAAACCACCTAATTCTACTACTCCTTCGCCTAAACGAATATCTGTACCACGTCCTGCCATATTAGTAGCTATTGTAATAGAACCTTTTTTACCAGCTTTAGCAATAATTTCAGCTTCTTTTAAATGGTTTTTAGCATTTAAAACTTCGTGGAGAATTTTTCTTTTTTTTAATTGTTTGGAAATTTGTTCTGAAATTGCCACAGTAACAGTACCTATTAAAATAGGTTGTTTTTTTTTATATCTTGTTTCTATTTCTTCAATTAAAGCTTCCCATTTATCATTTAAAGTCGCGAAAACAAAATCAGGAGCATCTGTTCTAATCATTAATTTATTAGTCGGAATTTCAATAACTCTCATATTATAAATATTAATAAATTCTTTTTCTTCTGTTTTAGCTGTACCTGTCATACCAGATATTTTTTTATAAATACGAAAAAAGTTTTGATAGGTAATAGTTGCACTAATTTCTGTTTCCGCTTCTATATGACAACCTTCTTTAGCTTCTAAAGCTTGATGTAAACCTTCGCTAAATTGGCGTCCACGTAAAATTCTTCCTGTAAATTGATCAATAATTAAAATCCTATTATTATCCACTAAATAATCTTTATTTTTTTTCATAAGAAAAAAAGCTTTTAAAGCGTTTTTAATACAGTGCAACAAATTATAATTACTACCGTTATATAAATTTTTAATTTGAAAAAAAGTTTCAGCTTTTTGAATTCCTTGTTCAGTCATTTCAATTGTATTAGATTCTAAATCAATAACATAACAATCTTCTCTTAAGGTTTTAGCAAAACGATTAGCATCTCTGTAAAATTTTGTGCTTTGTCTAGCAGGACTAGAAATAATTAAAGGCGTTCTAGCTTCATCAATTAAAATCGAATCTACTTCGTCAATAATAGCATAATTATATTCTCTTGTCATCAATAAATCTTCAACACTAGTTTGAATATTATCTCTTAAATAATCAAAACCTAATTCGCTATTAGTAGAATAAATAATATCGCACTTATAAGTTAATTTTTTTTCTTCAATGTTTTTTTCTTTAATATTTAAACCCACAGTCATTCCTAAAAATCGAAAAATATCACCTATTTCTCCTTCAGATTCACGGCGAGCCAAATATTCATTAACGGTAACAATATGAACGCCTTTACCGTTTAAAGCATTTAAATAAGCAGGCATAACTGAAGTTAAAGTTTTACCTTCACCTGTTTTCATTTCAGCAATTTGTCCTTTATGTAAGACAATAGCTCCTAACATTTGAACATTATAAGGATCTAAACCTGTTACTCTTTTACAAGCTTCTTTTGCTAAAGCAAAAGCTTCTGCTAATAAATCATCTAAAGAAGCTCCTTCGTTATAAAGTTTTTTTAATCTTTCTGTTTCTTTTGGAAAATCTTCATTATTTAATTTTGAAAATAAATTATTGAATGTTTCGATTTGATTTACTAATGGTTTTATTTTTTTTAAATATTTATTGGAGGAATTAAAAAAATTTTTTACAAAGTTAAAAATCATTTTATATTAGGCCTTTCTTAAAACATATACAACGGAATTATTTTAAAAAAATTTAATAATTTGTTTTAATAATATAAATATTTAAAAAAAACATAAAATTTTTATATTTTTGTAAATTTTGACATAACATTCAAATATTTATATTGTTTCGATATCAAAAAATTTTAATAAATAAAAATAAAAACTATGTTTATGTGTATTAAACATAGTTTTTAAAATTACTATTTATATTATTTAACAGTTTCTAAATATTTTATTCCTGCTAAATTTAACAAACTCCATGGTTTACTGAAATATGGGTGAAAAGAAAAATCTTTAAAAGCTAAAATATCAATAGTAGTTTTTTGTTCAATACAAATACTTAAGGTATTCATTTTCTCAGTTAAATCAGTAGTAGATAAAATTTGCCCTCCTAAAATAACTCTTGTATCTTTGTTAAATAAAATTTTTAATAAAACTTTATTATATTCAGGCATAAATTCAGGTCTGTTAGCGTCTTTTATTGTGATTGTATCATAATTAATGCCGAATAATTTAGCACTATGTTCATTTAAACCTGTAGAAGAAATACTTAAATCATTAATTTGAATGCAACTTGTACCTTGAGTACCTAAATATTTATAAAAATTTTTTTGAATATTTAATCCTGCAATAGTTCCAGTTCTTATAGCGTTTGTAGCTAAAGGAATATACATACTTTTCTTATCATTTGGATTGTAAATAATATTTATACAATCCCCACAACCATAAACATCAGGATGTGAAGTTTGTAAATATTCATTAACTTTTAAAGCGTTATTGGAATCTAATTCTAAAATACCTTTAACTAAATCTGTATAAGGTCTAAAACTAATACATGCAATAACCATTTCTGTTTCATAAGAACCTTTATCTGTTGTTACCTTAGTTACTAAATCATCTTTAGTTTCAAATTCAATTACTTTTTGACCTAAAGCTAATTTGACATTATGTTCTTTTAAACTTTCTTCAGCTATATCAGTAAACTCTTTATCTAAATACTTCGGCATTATTCTATTTTCGATATCTATCAAAGTTACTTCTTTTTTTTGTCTAGAAAAAGCTTCAGCTAATTCTACTCCTATATATCCAGCACCAACAACTGTTATTTTATTAATATCCTTAGCATATTCAATAATTTGATTAGCATGTTCTAAATTTTTAGATAATAAAACATTTTTAGAACGAATACCTTTTATGTTAGGAATGATCGGCCAAGAACCAGTTGAAAGAATTAATTTATCAAAATTATCAATAAATTCATGACCAGTTTTTAAATTTTTAGCTAAAATTTGTTTTTTATTTAAATCTATTTTAATAATTTCGTGTTTTAATTTTACATTAGCCCCTAAATTAGATAATTCTTCAGCACTAGAATAAAAAAGACCTTTTCTATCTTTAACTACCCCACCTATATATAATGCTATTCCACAAGATAAAAAAGAAACGTTGTCGTTTTTTTCATAAATATTAACTTCAATATCTTTGTTTTTTTTTAACATTGTTCTAACTGCGGCTGTTCCTGAGTGATTACAACCAATGACAATTACTTTCATTATATATCCTCGCCTTAATGATTTTTATTGTTTTTCGTAACAACATAAAAAAATAAAAAATAACTATTCAATATAATTATAACTTAATTTAAATTGTTTATTAATTTTTTTTCATGTAATATAAAAATATTATTTTTTTCATAATAAAAATTTTTAAAAAGTTTTATTTTTATATTTTTTGTTTTTGCCTAAACAATTAATAGTTCTAATGTATTTTGTGAAAATTATTGTTTTTAAGTTTTTTTAAATTAACATTCTTAAATACGATTCGTAATTATAATATATAATTATTTAATTTGAAAATTTGTAAAAATTTTTTATTTTATGTTATATTAATAATTAATTGTTATTTGATATTTAAGATAAGGAGACAAAATTTTTTATCCGTTATATTATCAACTACGTCAGTAAATTTATACTCTAAATATTAATTTTTTTTGAATTTGAAACATGTAGAAATTAGATATATTTTGTCTGAACTATATAAAAAGGAATTTGTATTTGCCTATTGATAATAAAAAAATTCTCGAAGATTGGAAAGATATTCTAGACGGATTTAATTAAAAAACGAATAACATACATTATCTAAATGTTAAAATAAATAATTATCTAGAATTTGATAATGCAGAAGCTGTCGACTTTGATATCGAATATGATAAAAATTGACTCTTAATTGAAAGAAGATCAAATATAATATTAATAAAATTAACAAATATAACCTAGATTTAGAACAAATAATATTATTTAAGAACAAAAATCTATATATAGTTTTTGTATATTTAAAAAGTACATATTTGTAAAACGTTTACATAATTTGCTTTTTTTAATTGTATTTTATATAATCAAAAAAATATATCTTGTAAATTACAAAAAAAGATTTTTACAAAAATATGCAAAATAAATTATAAGACGTTGAGTTGTTCCAAAAGTTTAGACATTTTTTGGAACAACTCAGATATTTTATATCGATAATTATATTTGATATTATCATTGTATCGTTTTCATTATTATTATTCATTCGATATAAAAAACTACATCTTTTATCGCCTTTATTTCTTGTTACTTAATAAGTAGTATACAATTAAAGGAACCAAAATAAAATATATCCCCTATTTGCTGTTATTTTTTTTAATATTATTTAGATAAGTTGGCATATTTTAAAAGGTGATTTATAATCTAATTTGCTTAAAATCTAATTTTTGTTACAAAAAGAAGCGAATTTTTTTATTTATTTTATCAAATGAATCTAAAAAAAGTGTAAAAAGATATTTTTTTATTTTGAAAAGATATGAAATTATAGTCTTGATTTTAAATTTTTAAAGAAAAATTTTAAATGCCAAAGAATGCTCTAAAGGTCGTACTTAAAAAAAGAAACATCACAAACAATATAAATTATTCAATAGCAATCATTTTTCTAAAATAATGTCAATAGGTTTTTTAATTGTGATATTAAAAATTTGAATGAAGCAAGAGATTAAAAGAATAATTAAGGAAGTTAACGATACGGTAATTATTTGATATAATCCAAATTTAATTATATGAACCCAAATTAGATTAGAAATTAAATAATTACCATACCAAATAATTGATTTAATAACTAAACAAGAAATTGTTGAAATTATAAAAAAAATCAATAAAATTTCTTTTAAAAAAATATTACAAACATCTTTGCTACTTGCACCAATAGCCCTTAAAATGCCAATTTCTTTTTTTTTATCTTTAATAGTAGATGAAATAAAATTAAAAATTAAAACAATTGCAAATAAAAAATAATTAAAGCTTATAAATATAAAAACATAACTTATTTTTTTAAAAATAGGTTCTACTGAATCAGCGAAATGAACCATAGGAGAAGATAAAGTAAATTTAGAATTTTGAGTATTTATATTTTTTGTATGATCGGATATTAATTTTTTTAATTTTTCATCTTGCAAATAACTTGATTTAACTCTGAAGAATTTTAATTTTAAATTAGAATTTTTTATTTGCGCTTGTTTTAAAAAAGATTCTGAAATATAAAAATTACTCTCATAACTTTCATTTTTATTTATTTCAAATAAATTATATGAAGCAATTTTTATTAAATTTCTTATAGGGTCTTCATACATTTTGGTTATTTCTTCTTTTTTTAAATTTTTAACATCATCAAATCTTTTGTTTTCTTGTATATTATTCTTAATTATCCCTATTTTCGAACAAATTTTTTGGAAATTTTGTAAAGCATTGTTTTTTAATTCGATATCGGAATTATTGTAATTTTCTTCAATCATTTCTTTGATTTTTTCTATAAAAAACTGAGGAATAAAAAAATTAAATTCTTGTGACGAAGGCATTTGTGTAATTTTTAAGCCTTTTATTTTAAAATAATTTTCTAATTCTTCAAATTTTAAATCATATTTAACAAATTGCTTTTCTGTTAATTGAAAAATATCACAAATATAATATAGGTTTTCGTTAAAGTTTTGTTTAAAAATATTTTTACATTCTTGATCAAATGTATATACAGGTTCCCAATTATTATCTGTATATTCTTCAATAAATTTTTGAATCTCTGTATTATTCATTTCATTCATTTTAGAAATTAATATCATATTTGAATTTTTTTTAAAAGAATTATAAATAGTTTCATTTTTGTTATATAAAGCGAAACATAAACCTACTCCAAAAAACACTAAAGAAAAAATAGTTAATAAAATATTTAGAAACATATTTATAGGTTTATATTTAAAATATTTAAAAGCTATTTTAAAAGATTTAGCAAAATTTAAATTTGAAGTTTTCTTATTAAACGAAAAGTTTTCATTTTTATTATTAATTTTTTTGTCTAATGTTTCTATTATATTTGCATTATTTATTTTATCAGAAACAATTTGACCATCTTTCATTTCTATTATTCTATCTCCATAATTTAAAGCAGCATTTAAATCATGAGATATAATAATAACTAATTTATTTTTGGATATTTTTTTAATAATTTCTAAAATTTGTTTGCCTGTAACACTATCTAAAGCACCTGTTGGTTCATCTGCTAAAATGATTTTAGGTTTTTTAACTAAAGCTCGTGCAATCGCAACTCTTTGTTTTTGACCTCCTGAAATTTCATTAATCTTCGAATTTTTAAAATTTTGTAAATCCATTTGTTTTAAAATATCATCAATTTCATAAGTTAAAGCTTTTTTATCTTGTAATTCCAAAGCAATTGAAATATTTTCAGCAACAGTAAAATCTTTCAATAAATTGTATTCTTGAAATATAAAACCTAAATAATAATTACGAAATTTATCTAATTGTTTTTGATTAAAAAATTTAGTTGATATGTTATCAAGCATAATTTCTCCGTCAGAATATTTATCTAA
The DNA here is from genome assembly GCF_035187685.1 of Phytoplasma sp. Classification (NCBI taxonomy): domain Bacteria; kingdom Bacillati; phylum Mycoplasmatota; class Mollicutes; order Acholeplasmatales; family Acholeplasmataceae; genus Candidatus Phytoplasma; species Phytoplasma sp. Next base: position 82,257 of record NZ_CP131022.1, read on the forward strand.
ACCACCTAAAATATTCATCAAAGTAGTTTTGCCGCTACCTGATTTTCCTGTGATAAAAATTAGCCCTTTATTTCCAAATTCGATATTAATGTTTTTTAGAGCAATAAATCCTGTTTTATACTTTTTAGATAAATTTAAAATTTTTAACATATATACTTCTTTCTTTTTATTAAACATAAGTTTTGTAACATAAATAAATTAAAAAATAAATTTTTATTTTATTCAAATTTATTTTTTTCTAAAAAACTTGTTTGTTTTTTAAAAAAATAGAACTCAAAATAATATCTTTAAAGACGCATTTTTATATTTTTCAAATCAATTATAAAAACAAAAACCAAATCAAAGAAATAATTATTAAAACCAACATCAATAAACTATAAACTTTGCAAATATAACAACTAGAATTTCAAAAACTAGATAAATATGGAAAATTAATTAAAAAAAATTATAACAAATAGTTTAAACATTATATACTATTGCGAAGATGAGTTAAAATATTTCATAATTCTTAACTAAATTTAAAAAAGGTTGTTATCGTGTTAAAAAAACATCCTATTTATAAATATATTTCAAAACAAAACTACTAACAGTTTTATAATACTTTTGATCTCTTCCTTGTTTTAATACAGTTTTTATTTTTGAAATAATTCTTTAAGATTTAAAATCAAGCTTATTATTTCATATTTTTTAAAACTCAAAAAATAAATTTTATGTTATTATAAAAATAATTAATAAAACAATTTTGATTTCTAAAAAGTGTTTTTTAGAACAAAACGAGATTTTCTCATAGATTAGTTTTTAAGAACACTCCAATAATTAAATAAGACCCTTTAAAAAGGTCTTATTTAATTATAATATAAAACAAAATAAAAAAATATAAAATATTAAGCCATTCTTTTTAAACTTAATTGAAACCAAATTTTCTATTTATTCTAAAGGTAATTTTTCTACTAATTTTAACTCTTCTATAATTCTTTTAGAAATAGTTTTATTTAATTTGACTCTTTTTTGAAAATCTAATTGTGTAAATAATTTATTTTTTCTTTCAGTAATTATATTATGAGCAACTTTTTCTCCTAAACCATCTAATGAAATAAAAGGCATAATTAAAGAATTATTATTATGTATAACAAATTCAAAAGCTTCAGATTTATTTAAATCAATTGGTAAAAACTTAAATCCCATTTGAATCATTTCTGATGCAATATTTAAAGTATTTATCATGTTTTGTTCTTTAGAAGTATTTTTTTGTTTGTCATTTTTTTTGACTAAATTTTGAATTTTGGCATCAATTTGTTCAGAATTTGTTAACATTATATCATAATCAAATTGCTCTAATCTTGTAGAAAAAACACCACTATAAAATAAAAGAGGATGATTTACTTTGAACCAAGCAATTCTTATAGCCATTAAAACATAAGCAGCTGCATGTGCTTTAGGGAAAAGATATTTAATTTTTCTTAAAGATTCTAAATACCATTCTGGTATTACTTTTTCTTCTTTTAGCCAAGTCATTATTTTTTGCCATTTGTTAGGTTCAGAGTATTGTTTCCCTTTACGAACTAATTCCATAATTTCAAAAGCTTTTGATGGAACAATATTTTTTTGAATTAAATATAACATAATATCATCACGACAACCAATAATATCATCGAAAACAATATCATTTCTGTTGTTTAAAATATCTTTAGCATTTTGGGACCAAACATCTGTTCCATGTGATAAACCCGAAACTTTAACTAAAGTACCAAAATTAAAAGTTTTGTTTTCTTTAGCATAAATATCTTTTAACATGTTTTTTACAAAATCTGTTCCAAATTCCGGAATAGCAATTGTTGTAATAGGTTTGCCGTTAGGCATTAAATTTTCATTAGAAAATAATTTATAAACTTTAGGATCGTTAACAGGAATATTTTGATAAGAATTAAAATTAAAATTTTCTGGATTTTTTTTAACATAATCCATAAAAAATTTAATCAACATAGGATCATCATGACCTAAAATATCCATTTTGAATAAATTATCTTCAAAAGAATGGTAATCAAAATGAGTAGTTTTCCAATTAGATTCTACATCGTTAGCTGGAAATTGAGTTGGAGTTACGTCATATACAGAAATATCTCGTGGAATAACAACGATCCCGCCAGGGTGTTGCCCAGTGGAACGTTTCACTCCTTCAATTGCATTGGCTCTTCTAGAAATTTCGAAAGGCCTTATTTTGTCTTCTATTTGTTTATCTTTAATAAAACCTTTAATATAACCGAAAGCAGTTTGTTTTGCTACTGTTTGAATTGTTCCAGCTCTAAAAACACAATCTTCACCTAATAATTCTTTCATATAATCATGGGCTTTAGGTTGGTAATCTCCTGCAAAATTTAAATCTATATCAGGAGTTTTATTACCTTCAAAACCAAGAAAAGTTTCAAAAGGGATATCTTGACCATCTTTTAAAAAGTTAATGGAACAAAAAGGACAATTCATATTCGGTAAATCATATCCTGATAAAACATTTTTTAAATTAGAATAAATATTAGAATCTAAACCTTTTAGTTTTATATATTTTTGATAATCTTTTTCTTCTTCTATAGTCATATTTGGAAAGACAGTATATTGACATTGCGGGCAAATATAATGAGGTTTTAAAGGATTAACTTCTGTTATTCCTAAAAGAGTTGCTACAAAAGAAGAACCAATAGAACCTCGTGAACCTACTGGATAATCATTTTCTATAGATTTTTTAGCTAATAAATAAGCTAAATAATATATGGGCGCTATATTATTATCTGTATTTTTGTTATCAGAAACAATACTTTTTAATTCTTTTGTTAATCTTTTTTCAATTATAGGATGTAAATCTTTTCCATATATTTGTTTTAATTGTTTTTTTATTAATTTTTGTATTTCTTTTTTAATGCTTGGAATTTTTAAATTTGTAGCAAAATTATTATCTTTTAATGAAAAAATTTTTTGAGGAAAGATTTGTATTTGTTCTATTTTATCATTTAATAAATGAGTATTGTTGATAACTAAATCCTCTTTAAGTTTTTGATCGTTAATAAAATCAAAAGCATTTAACATTTCTTGAGTAGTTAAAAAATAATTATCTGGTAAATTATAGGATGGATATTTAGACAATTTATGTAAGCCACCGCCAACTAATTTTGCATTAATATAAATTTCTCTATAAATTTTGTCATAATGATTTAAATAATGAACATCTCCAGTAGCAATAACAATTTTATTTTGTTTTTGAGCCTCTTTTATAATTTTGCAAATTATGTCTTGAATTAATGCTTTGCCTTGGTTATTTTCATCATCTCCATTTAAATCATAAATAACATGTTTATAACTATTAACAGGTTGGACTTCAATATAATCATAAAAAGAAATAACTTTGCTTAATTCTTTATCGTTTTTATTTAAAGCAGTTTGAAAAACATTTCCTTCGAAACAACCGCTACCTATTAGTAATCCTTTTTTATATTTTTCAAAATTAGATTTTAATAATCTAGGAGTTTTATAAAAATCTTTAGTTAAAGCATCACTTATCATATAAAATAAATTTTTATAACCTATCTGGTTGCTTACTAAAATATTAACATGATAAGGTCTTTCAAATTTGGGAGGCAAACTGCCCTTTAAATCATAAAAATGTAAAATATTTTGTTCCTCTAATAGATCAAACATTTTTAATAAAATATGTGCTGTAGTACAAGCGTCAAATAAAGCTCTATGATGATTACCTTTTATGTCTGGATTCACTTTAAAATATTTAGCAAGTCTTTTTAAAGAAAAATATTTTAAGTTTTTTTCAAAATATTTTTGACTCAAAGCTAAAGTATCTATAAAAGGTTGTTCTTCGAAAGATATATTTAAATGTTTAGCTTTTTCTTTTAAAAAACCCATATCAAAAGAATAATTATGAGCGACTAAAACATAGCCTTTGATCCATTCGAAGAAATTAGGTAAAATTTCTTCTATGATGGGTTTATTTTCTAAATCTTTTTCTGTAATTCCTGTTAAGTCTGTAATATTTTTATTTAATTTTAATTCAGGGTTAATTAATTCATTAAAAAAAGATTTTATTATTTGTCCGTTTTCTATTTTAACAGCTGATATCTCAATAATTTTGTCTCTAAATTCTGAAAAACCAGTAGTTTCAATATCAAAAACAACATATTTATGTTTTTTTAACGTAAAATTCTTGAAATTAGGATATTGTTCTAAGTTAGTAATAAAAATAGGTTTTTCTTCAATAAATTCTAATTCTACCCCCAAAATAGGTTTAATAGGTTTATTACGAGAAAATTGATCTATCTCAGGATAAGCATAAAGCCCATTATGATCTGTAAATGCGATCGCTTTATGTTCCCATCTTATAGCTGTTTCGATATAATCTTTAGCACTATTTGTAGCATCTAAATTAGACATTTTTGTATGAAGATGAAATTCAATTCTTTTTTTACCTTGATAATTATCTATTCTTTCTAGATGTAAAGGTATCGAATTTACAATGTTATAATCATTTAATTGAAAACAAAAATCTTCTTTTTTATAATTATTGTTACTATATTTTACAGAAGTTAAAATTTCGATAAAACTTCCTTCTTTAATTTCTTTATCTATTTTTTTATAAAAATTTTTGTTAGGATCTAAAAAATTTCTATAAAAAATAGAATCTTGTTTTGTATCTGGATCAATTAAATAAAAAGTAAATGTAATTTGTTTATTTTTATTTTCTCTTTTTGAAATTTGTTGAACATAACCTTTTATCCAAAATTTATCATATTTTTTTGTAAAATATGTAGTTTCTTTATATAATACTGGTATATCATTAAATTTTAAAAAAAATCTATTATTAATTATATTATTTGAATCATTTATTGCCGGTGATAAATGAGGAAAATGAATTTTTTGTATAATTAAATTTAAATTAGAACCGTATTCTTTTTTTAATATTTTTTCTAATTTTATAATTATATTTTTTAATTTTATTTCATTGTATTCTTTGAAATATTGATTGAATATAATGTGTATATGACATTTTTTTTCATAAAAATCAATATTTGTAATTTCGATTTTTGAATTAATTGTATCTTCTAACATAGAAAATATTTTTTTTGTATCTTCTTTTTGAATTATTTTTTTTAAAAGATATTGAAATATTTTAATCCATAAATCTGAATCATACACATCATTAAAATTAGCGAATGAAATATGAATATCATTATTCAAATTCGGAATGAATTTTTTAGTTTCGTCACTAATAAATTGTTGCGTTTCTTGTTCAAAAATGTCTAAATAATCAATATTCAATGAATTTTTTTCTCCTGAAATATTCAAAATCCATTTGTTTGCGTTTGTATAAACAATTGTTTTGTCTAACTTATAAGTGGTTTTTCTTTTATTATTAAATTCTTGTATAAAAGAATTAAATTTATTAGATATATTCTGAGAAGACATATTTTTTTCTCTTATAATTTTTTAGATTTTTAAAATAATATTTTTTTCAATATAGGTATATAAAAAAATAAAACACATGAAAAAAGTTTCTCATTTCTCATGTGATGTTTTTTTATTTATAAAAATAAAAATTGAATTTGGTACTGATGGTCGGACTCGAACCGACATGAGCTTGAACTCGTTTGATTTTGAGTCAAATGCGTATACCAATTTCGCCACACCAGCTTATTTTATATAATCCGTTTGTAATTTTTAATAATTCTAATTATAATTCTATTATATCATAAGAACAATAATAATAAAATGTAAATTTAAAATAATTTATCAGACATAAATTTATAAACTTTATTTCTGATATTTTAGTTTATTGTTGAAATTGACTATGATAAAGACTATGATAAACTCCTTTTAGTTCTAATAGTTCTTCGTGTTTGCCTTGTTCAATAATAAATCCGCTTTTCAAAACTACAATAACATCAGAGTTAACAATTGTAGACAGACGATGCGCAATAACAAAAGAAGTTTTGTTGGCGCATAATTTTTGAATAGATTTTTGACAAATTATTTCCATTTGTGTATCAATAGTAGAAGTAGCTTCATCTAAAATTAAAATAGAAGGATCGCGTAACAAAGTCCTAGTTATCGTAATTAATTGTTTTTCTCCTTGAGATAAATTATCTAATTCTTCATTAATAATTGTTTGATAACCTTTATCTTTAAACATAATAAAATCATGAATTTTAGTTTGTTTAGCTATTTCTATGACTTCTTCATCTGTTTTGTCTTCACTACCATATTTAATATTTTCTAGAATAGTGCCTTTAAACAACCAAACATCTTGTAGAACTAAACCTAAAATTTGTCTTAAATATTTTTTGTTAAAGTCTCTAATGTCTATTCCATCAATAGTTATAGAACCTTCATCGATTTCATAAAATCTAGTTAAAAGATTGATTAAAGTTGTTTTTCCTGAACCAGTAGAACCTACAATAGCTACTTTTTGATTTTTATGAATATTTAAATTAATATTTTTGATTATAGGTTTATCTTTTGAATAGCCAAAAGAAACATTAGAAAAAGTTACTGCTCCTTCGATTTTATTTAAAGATAAATCTTTTTGATTAAAATCTTTTTCTTCGTCTTCGTATAAAAAATCAAAAACTTTTTTAATAGCGGCTTTAGTGGATTGAGTAATAACAAAAAAATGACTTAAATCGTTAATAGGATTGCCTAGACGCCAAACAAATTGTATAAAAGCTTCAAACATACCTAATTGAATAGCTACAAAGCCTAAATTTTTAAGTAAATTTGGAATGTTAGCGTTATTAGGATCAGGAGATATCAAAAAATATCCTAAAATAATAACAATAGTTTGTATGATATATGTAAAAGAATTAACAATAGGAATTGCTAAGCTAGATACAAAATTAGATTTGAAAATCATCTTAGATAAATCTTGATTAATATTTTGAAATTCTTTAAAAACATTTTCTTGTTGATTATATAAAATGATTTCTTTTTGACCGTTGAATTTTTCTTGTAAAAATCCATTATATTCAGATGTTTTATCAAATCTTTGAATAAAAATATGACGTGATTTCTTGTTAATAACGAAAATAACCATAAATGAAAAAGGTATCATCAAAGAAATAACTAAACCAAAAGAAAGGTTTATATACAACATATAAATGAATAACATTGTTATATGAAAAAAAGAATAAATTATAGAAGCAAAAGTTTGTTGTAAACCATTGGAAATAATATCAACATTGTTAGTCATTTTATTCATAATATCTCCAACAGTATTTTGGTCAAAATAATGAATAGGTAATCTATTGATTTTAGCATAAATATCTTGGCGCATATTTTTAATACCTGTATGAATAGAGGTTATTAAAAATTTATTATAAATGAATTTTCCGACAGCACATAAAAAATAAAATAAAAAATTTAAAATTAAAATTTTATTAATTTTAGAATTATATGTTTCTATATTGTCATGGTTTTTTGAATTAATGATATCTAATACTTTGCCTTCAAAGATTGGGATATAACATTGAAAAGCAGAAATAATAAAAATTAAAAAAATACTAAATATTATTCGTGTTTTAAAAGGTTTTAAGTATTTAAATATTTTCAGCATTTTATAAAACCTCTTTTATTTTTTGGGATGAAGCAATATTTTGATATACAGGGCATGTTATTATTAATTCTTTATGCTTTCCAATGCTTACTATTTTACCTTCATCTAAAACAACAATTTTATCAGCATTCAAAATAGAATTTAATCTTTGCGCTACTATCAATACAATAGCTGTTTTGTTTTTTTCAAAAAAAACTTTTCTAATAGCTAAATCTGTTTCATAATCTAAAGCGGAAAAAGAATCATCAAAAATATAAACATCCGGTTGTTTTAGTAAAACCCTTGTAATGGAAAGTCTTTGTTTTTGACCACCAGATAAATTTAAACCTAATTCACTTACTGGTTCTTCTAACTTAGCATTTTTATTTTGGATGAACTGGTAAGATTGAGCTATTTTAGCTTTTTCTAACATTTCATCAGCATCAGCATTTTCTTTACCAAATAATAAATTACTATAAATAGTGCCTTTGAATAAAATATTTTGTTGAGATACAAAACCAATTTTACTTCTTAAATTGTGAACTTCATAATTTTTAATATCTATGCCGTTAATCTCTATAACTCCTTTAATAGGATCGATTAAACGAGGAATTAAATTCATTAAAGTAGTTTTTCCAGAACCTGTTTTTCCTACAAAAGCAACTACCTCTGATTTATTTAATTGTAAATTAATATTTTCTAAAACTAAATGATTATTATTAGGATATTGATAATAAACATTTTTAAATTCTAATGTGTTAATAGTTTGTAATTTTTCAGGTTGAATTAAATAATTTGTTACAGAAGGTTTAATATTAAATAAATATTGAATTTTTTCTAAAGCAATCAAAGTTTTAGGAAACATCATGAATAATAATAAAAAATTTAAAATTGCATTTAAAATAAGAACGTTATAAATAATACAAATATATAAATCGCCCATTTGAGTTTTGTTTTTAAAAATAATAACAGAACCAATTTTAAGAGTAATAAGAATAGAAATATTTAATAATAAGTAAAAAAATGGTTCAATAGAAAGAACTGAAGTAAATAATTTAATTGCTAAGTTTTTAAAATGCGAATTTGTTTTTTCGAAATTTTTTTCTTCATTTTTTTCTTGGTTTAAACTTCTAATTATTTTAACTCCTGTTATAGAAGCCCTAATTTTATAATTCATTTCTTCTAATTTTGTATGTTGCTGTATTGATAAAAGGTAATTTTTTTTAATAATTAAAACTAAAAGAATTACAAAACAAGGAACTATAAATATAATTCCGTACCCTAATGTAGGGTTTATATTATTAATAATAATGAAACACGAAACTACAACGATAGGGGTAACAATAAAAGTTTTATAAAAAGTAATAACAAAATTAATTATTTGATAAACATTATAAGTGATTCTACTAACTATTGCTGAAACACCTAATTGTTGCATTTCTATAAAAGAAAAAGTTTGTATTTTTTTAAATAAATCAGTACTTAAATCTTTAAAAATTAAAGATGCTACTTTAGAAATACAAAAATTAACAATTAAATTACCGCAAATAATAAAAAAAACCATCAAACATAAAAGTAAAAAAATAGTTATAAACTTTGCATCATCGGTATGTTTAACGATTTTTGTTCCTACAAGATAGGGTATAGATAGCTCTCCGCAAATAATTAATAAAAAAGAAAAAATATTCAATGAAAGAAGCGTTTTGTATTTAAAAATGTATTTCGAAATTAATTTCATATGATTTATTAGTAAAAAATACTTTCTTTTTAAGATATTGAAAATAAATCCAAATTTTAGATAAACTAAAAAATTATATTTTATCAATATTTATTAAATATTTTAACATTTTTTTATTATTTTTGCAACCTAATAAAAAATAATAAAAAAATTTTCTTTCCAATGCAATAATGTTGGAAAGAAAACTATTATACTTTTGTAAATTTTATCTTAAATTTGTGTTAAAAAATTTCTTAAAAAGAATTATTATCTGTAAATGTAGGTAATCCTTTTTTTTCTTTCACAGAAGCAACAGCAGCTCCAGTAGTTACCAACATGGAAGCGATAGAAGCTGAATTTAAAATAGCTTGTTTTGTTACTTTAGTAGGATCAACGATTCCTGTTTTAAATAAATCAACATGCTCACCTGTATTAGCGTTAAATCCAAAACCTTCTTTTTGTTTTAATTGTTCTTTTATAATTGAATCTCCGTCGAAACCTGCATTTTCAGCAATTTGATAAGTAGGAATTATTAAACTATCTAAAACAACATTAATCCCTTTTTGAATATCTGGTATTGAGCTTGTTAATGTTTCTTTTAATTCTTTATAAATTTCTATTAAAGTTTTACCACCACCAGCTAAAATACCTTCTGTTACAGCTGCTTGAGTAGCGTTTAAAGCATCTTCGATTCTTAATTTTTGTTCTTTTAATTCTGTTTCTGTCGCGGCACCTACTTTAATAACTGCAACTCCTCCTGATAATTTAGCTAAACGAGATTTTAAATTTGTTAATTCATGATCATTAGCTGTATGTGAAATATGACTTTCGATTTCTTGAATTCTTTTTGCTAAATCAGGGCTTTTAGAAGCTCCTATCAAAACAGTATTATCTTGTTTAATAATTGCTTTTTTAATTTTTCCTAAATCTTCGATTTTAACATTTTGTAATTTAATATTTAAATCTTTTGAGATAAAATTAGCTTGAGTTAAAACAGCAATGTCTTTTAATAATTCTTTTTGATTATCACCAAAACCTGGCGCTTCGGTAATAGCAATATTTAAAGCTCCATGAAATTTATTTAATGCTAAAATATTAATTACGTCATTATCAAATGAATTAGCAATAATTAACAAAGGATTTGATTTATCTTTAACCATTTCTAATAAATTACTAATTTCATTAATATTATTAATTTTATGATCAGTAATTAAAATTAATGCTTGATCTAATTCAACAGACATATTAGCTAAATTATTAACAAAAATGCTGGATAAATAACCTTTATCATATTGCATCCCTTCAACAACTTCTAATTCTGTTTCTAATCCTTTAGATTCTCCTATAGTTATAACACCTTTTTCAGTAACTTTATCCATAGCAGAAACTATAATTTTTCCTATTTCTTCGCTTCCAGAAGAAATTGTAGCAATATTAGCTATTTCTTCTTGTGTAGAAATTGGTTTAGATTTTTTTAAAATATTTTCTATTACTTTGTTCGAAGCTTGAAGAATCCCTTTTTTAATTAAAGTAGATTTAAAACCAGAATTGACAAAACTAAAACCTTTTTGAATCATGCTTTGGGCTAAAACAATTGCTGTTGTTGTACCGTCTCCTGCATTATCATTAGTTTTTGTTGCTGCTTCGCGAACTAATTGAGCTCCCATATTTTGAAAAGGTTCTGATAATTCTATTTCTTTAGCGATTGTAACTCCATCATTAACAATTAAAGGTAAACCATGATTTTTTTCTAAAGCAACATTATTACCTTTAGGCCCTAAAGTAAGTTTAACAACATTTGCTAAAGCATCAACGCCCTTTAAAATTTCTTTTCTAGATTCTTTGTCAAAAAGAACTAATTTATCTGCCATTTTAAACAATCTCCTTTTTTCTAGAATTTTTGTAATATTTTTTATTTATTTAAATTAATAACGCAATTATTTCTTATTTAAATTAATAACGCAATTATTTCTTCGTTTTTTAAGATCAAATAATCTTTATCTTTAATTGTAATTTTAGTACCTGAATAACTTTTATAAACCACTTCAACATTAGGTTTTATTTCTTTAGATACTTCAGGTCCACAACTTAAAACAATGCCAGTGCAATTTTGTTCTGTTTTTTGATCATCTAATCTTAAAATAATACCACTTTGGCTTTTATTGTCTTCTTTTTTATATGTTAATACAACATAATCATTTAAAGGTTTAATCAAAATAATCATTCCTTTCTAAATATTATTCAAAAAATCAATGTATTATAATAAATTTTAAATAAAAATTTATGTATTTTTTTAGATCTATATTTGAAATTAAAATATTCAATGAATACATAAATATACTAATATATTATACATTAATTTGTTTAAAAAAATAACTAATAAACTTTAAAAAAATAATTTTATATGAACTTGCAGCACTAATAATAAACAGGTATAAAATTAAAATGTAAGATGTTGTTGTGCATAGAAAAGCTTTTATAAGAACTATTAAATTTGTAAGAAATGCTTAGTGCTTAGGCAAGTATATTTTGATAATTGATTATCAAAATCTCCTAAACATAATTAGTTTGATAAAATATTTTTTTTAATTAGAGGAATAAATACGGATGAAAAAGATGCAGCATTCAAAGATACAGTAGTTTAATAAATTACTTATTGGTAGTATGAAAATGTGATTTCATCACTATTTTGGTACGGCGCTGACATCATTAAAATGAAAATTGGAACTTTAAATTAATGTTTTTTTAATGTTTTTTAGACTATGTAAAATATATATATATGTTTGTTAAAGACTTTTTGAAGTCATGTTCCTTTGTTTGAAATATGTTTATTTTTTTGAGATATTAAAAAAAAGATATTATATAAGACATTTATTAGTTATAGAATATATGATTTTAAATACTCTATTTTTAAAATACCCAAATAAATAGAGCTACTTAATCTATTAGTATATTACTTTGAATAAATAGACTTTAATGTGATCATTTAACGATGATTTTATTGAGAAGTCTACAATATTGGAATTATTTTTTTATATATATTAAAAATTTTATTTAATTTTGTTCTTTTTAAAAGAATATTTATGTGTTAACTTTTCTTTATCGTTATACTCTTTTATTCGATTTATTTTATTACTTTTATTTTTAGAACTATAAACATAAGTAATATGTTTCAATATTTTACCTAACGAAGTATATTCAAATACTTGGGTTATATAATTGTTATCTATATCAAAGCACACTTCTTGTATTAAACCTTCATCAGGAAATGGTTTGGTTTGATTTATCAAATTGCCTTTTGAATCATATACAACGCCTTCATTCATAATTCCTTTTTTATCATATTTACGTATAAAATGTATTTGATTACTATTATAATAATATTCAATTATTTTTTTTAATTTTCCATTAGGGTAGAATGTTTTTTGAGATAATATACAATTATTGCTTCTTTTTTTATTAATATTGAGATTATTTTGAAGAGAAACAGTAATAGTATATTCTTTATCATTAGTATCAGAATAAGCTAATAATATTTTGTTGTTGACAATAATATACAACATTATTATAATAATCGTCTTTTTTATTCTATTTAATATATAAATTAAACTAAAAAACATATTTTGATGGAGCCATACTTTCTTATTAATTTCAATTTTTGATTTATATCGAAAGAAATTAAAAAATTCAATATAAATGTTTTTGATAATCAAAAATATAAAATAATTATAATATTTTTTTAAGATTTGAAATGAATTTTTTGTTTCGTATAATTAAATTTAAAAAACTATTCTATTCCTTTATTTTTAATACAACTTTTATCTTTAAAATCTTTCAAATTATTTTTTAAGATTTAAAATTAAGTTTATAATTTCATATCTTTTTAAACTAAAAAAATATTTTTTTAATATTTTATTTGTTCATATATATAATACTAGATAAAAAAATTTAAAAATACTGTAACTAAAATTTAATTTTTTTTATATATTATATCACTTTTATTTAGAAAAATAATATGATAAAGACACCTTTTTAGAAGATTAAGTATTTAAAAAAATTATTTATCTTAGATGTTGAAAATATATGAAGTAGTGATAAATAATTCAATTTAGCTAAAAGCTATTTTTTTGATTTTAAAAAGAAGGAAAGTGATTGATTATTTTTTTTATTTTTCTATATTAAATGTTTAAAAAATAAAAAGTGTCTAAAGCTTTAGAACGCTTCAAAATTAGTAAAACATATTTTATTTATAAATTATAAATATTTTACTTATATTCAGACAAGTAACTATTATGTTTAAATAAATTGAACTTAAATTATTTATTTAAAAATAATAAATGATTTAAATTTTGTATTATATAGCTTTTTTATTAAATATTTGTAATAAAAAATATTTTTTAATTTTTTTAATTTTTTTTATTGTAAAATGAATATGTATTAATATATATTAAAATATTTATACGATTTTCATATTTTTTTGAAGTTAATTAAATTATTTAAATTAAATTTATAAATATAAGATGGAAAGAGTTATAGAGACTTAATGAAAATGAAACAAACAAATAAAAAAATGAATGTTAAAATTTCTATATTTTTATTTTTTGTTTTTATGATTTTATTTTTTAATAATATTGCTTTAATAAGTGCTATCACAGAAAAAGAATTAGCTCCAGATATTACAGTTAAATCATTAGGAGAAATAACTAGAGAAATTAATAAAAGACCAGAAGATCAGATTTTAGACGTATTGGAAGATAAAAATAAAAATTTGAAAATAGATAAACTGCTTGTAAGTATAAAAGATGATAATAAAAAAGCCGATATTAGTGTTGCAGATGGTAATACTTATTATAAAAAAGACACGGGAAAAGCAGTAGAAGTTAGTTTTGTTTTTAAAAAAACGAAATTATCCGAAGTATTTGCTAATCAAAAGTTAGGCGAAATAAAGTTATCTTCAAAAAATAAAAAAGATTTTTTATCTGAGGATCTTTTAAATAAAATATTAGAAAAAAATCCGCAACAAGATTCGAGCAAAAAAGAATATTTTAGACAAAAGTTAATTTCGTCTTTGAAAAATGCTGATTTGAAAAAAGGACAATTTAAAGTTCAAGCTAAAACAGATGGAATTGATCCTTCAGTTTATGAAGGTGAAGTAGATTTTACTTACAGTTATTATTTTGATTTGGCTAATTTCATAAATCCTTTAGATGAGTTAAAAGTTAGTTTGCCTCAAGGCAAAACAAAATTAAACAAAAAAGTGTTTGAAGACAATGTGCGTCAATATGTAAAAAGCAAAATACCAAAAGATTTAACATTATTGAAAGATACTGACATTATAATTGATGGTATTAATCCAGAAATAACAGATGATTCTGAACATAAACAAGGAAAATTTAATCTTTCAATCAATAATTCTTTAAATAATTCTTTAATTAAAGGTCAATTGGCAAACTTAAAATGGATACAAGTTGAAACTTCAACTTCATTCGAAAACTCTGGTAAAGTAGACGAATTAAAACCGTCGACAGAACTTAAAAAAGATTCAGAACCTAAAACAGATTCAGATGCTGAAGATGTTACTAAACAAGTTAAAGAAGATAACAAAGATAAAAGAAGTAATGCAACATGGTTGATTTCTTTGGGAATTGCTTTAGTTATAGCAACATTAGCTTGTATAGGTTATTATGTATATAATCAAAAGAATAAAAAATTAGAATAAAATTTTGTTATAAAATATTTGATAAATCGAATAATTTAAATATAGATTATTCGATTTTTTTATTTATTATTCTTTTGAAACTAAATTATATATTTTTATAATTAAAATAATTATATATTTTTATAATTAAAATAAATATTTAAATTTTTTTCAAAAAATATTTATTTTAATTATAAATTATGTTAAAATTAATTGTAGTTTTTTTATGTAGGTAGAAATGCTTATTTTTAATTTTTATGTTTGGAGGGGTAGCGAAGTGGCTAAACGCATCAGTCTGTAAAACTGCTCCGTAATAGGTACGATGGTTCGAATCCATCCCTCTCCACCATTAAATTTATTTCTTTGAAAACTGAAGATGATATTTTATAAAAAATTTTAATTAAACATTTTAATTTCATTTAATATGAAATTAAAAATAAAACGAAGAGTTTGATCCTGGCTCAGGATGAACGCTGGCGGCGTGCCTAATACATGCAAGTCGAACGGAAACCCCTCAAAAGGTTTTAGTGGCGAACGGGTGAGTAACACGTAAGTAACCTACCTTTAAGACGAGGATAACAACTGGAAACGGTTGCTAAGACTGGATAGGAAACAGAAAGGCATCTTTTTGTTTTTAAAAGACCTTCTTCGAAGGTATGCTTAAAGATGGGCTTGCGCCACATTAGTTAGTTGGTAGGGTAATGGCCTACCAAGACGATGATGTGTAGCTGGACTGAGAGGTTGAACAGCCAC
Organism: Phytoplasma sp.; assembly: GCF_035187685.1. Classification (NCBI taxonomy): domain Bacteria; kingdom Bacillati; phylum Mycoplasmatota; class Mollicutes; order Acholeplasmatales; family Acholeplasmataceae; genus Candidatus Phytoplasma; species Phytoplasma sp. The sequence goes on from NZ_CP131022.1 coordinate 98,010, forward strand.
ATTGGGACTGAGACACGGCCCAAACTCCTACGGGAGGCAGCAGTAGGGAATTTTCGGCAATGGAGGAAACTCTGACCGAGCAACGCCGCGTGAATGATGAAGTATTTCGGTATGTAAAGTTCTTTTATTGAAGAAGAAAAAATAATGGAAAAATTATCTTGACGTTATTCAATGAATAAGCCCCGGCTAACTATGTGCCAGCAGCCGCGGTAAGACATAGGGGGCGAGCGTTATCCGGAATTATTGGGCGTAAAGGGTGCGTAGGCGGTTAGGAAAGTCTATAATTTAATTTCAGTGCTTAACGCTGTCTTGTTATAGAAACTACCTTGACTAGAGTCAGATAGAGGCAAGCGGAATTCCATGTGTAGCGGTAAAATGTGTAAATATATGGAGGAACACCAGAAGCGTAGGCGGCTTGCTGGGTCTTGACTGACGCTGAGGCACGAAAGCGTGGGTAGCAAACAGGATTAGATACCCTGGTAGTCCACGCCGTAAACGATGAGTACTAAGTGTCGGGATAAAACTCGGTACTGAAGTTAACACATTAAGTACTCCGCCTGAGTAGTACGTACGCAAGTATGAAACTTAAAGGAATTGACGGGACTCCGCACAAGCGGTGGATCATGTTGTTTAATTCGAAGATACACGAAAAATCTTACCAGGTCTTGACATGCTCTGCAAAGCTATAGAAATATAGTGGAGGTTATCAGGGACACAGGTGGTGCATGGTTGTCGTCAGTTCGTGTCGTGAGATGTTAGGTTAAGTCCTAAAACGAACGCAACCCTTGTCGTTAATTGCCAGCACGTAATGGTGGGGACTTTAGCGAGACTGCCAATTAAAAATTGGAGGAAGGTGAGGATTACGTCAAATCATCATGCCCCTTATGATCTGGGCTACAAACGTGATACAATGGCTGTTACAAAGAGCAGCTGAAGCGCGAGTTTTTAGCAAATCTCAAAAAAGCAGTCTCAGTTCGGATTGAAGTCTGTAACTCGACTTCATGAAGTTGGAATCGCTAGTAATCGCGAATCAGCATGTCGCGGTGAATACGTTCTCGGGGTTTGTACACACCGCCCGTCAAACCACGAAAGTTAGCAATACTCGAAAGCAGTGGCTTAACTTCGAAAGAAGAGGGAGCTGTCTAAGGTAGGGTTGATGATTGGGGTTAAGTCGTAACAAGGTATCCCTACCGGAAGGTGGGGATGGATCACCTCCTTTCTAAGGATAATAAATAAAAATCATCATCTTCAGTTTTGAAAGACTTAAATTGTTAAGTTTTTCTTTTTTTAAGCGCCAAAGGGCCTATAGCTCAGTTGGTTAGAGCACACGCCTGATAAGCGTGAGGTCGGTGGTTCAAGTCCATTTAGGCCCACCATGATTAAAAACAGGTCCTGCTTAAAAGAAAGTTCTTTGAAAAGTAGATAAATATAACTCTATAATTCTTAATAAAATTGAAGAAAGTAAGGGCGTACAGTGGATGCCTTGGCACTAAGAGCCGATGAAGGACGCAATTAACGGCGATACACCATGGGGAGTTGTAAATAAATGGAGATCCATGGGTTTCCGAATGGGGCAACCTACTACAATAAACTTGTAGTTTTTTGATTTAATTATCAAAAAGGGAACGCAGTGAACTGAAATATCTAAGTAACTGCAGGAAAAGAAAGTAATAACGATTCCGTCAGTAGCGACGAGCGAACATGGAACAGCCTTGGATACTAATTACTAGTTACAAAATAAAAAACAACTTGAAGTTTTTGGAAAGAAACACCATAGAAGGTGATAGTCCTGTAAGGGAAAGTTTTTTATCTAGAGTATCCTATAAAGTACGGCAAGACACGAGAAATCTGGTTGGAAGACGGGAGGACCATCTCCCAAGGCTAAATACTTCTTAGTGACCGATAGTGAACTAGTACCGTGAGGGAAAGGTGAAAAGAACCCCGGGAGGGGAGTGAAATAGATCCTGAAACTGTATGCCTACAATTAGTCAGAGCTCGTTAAGGAGTGATGGCTTGCCTTTTGCAGAATGAACCGGCGAGTTATGATATAGAGCAAGGTTAAGTTTGAAGGAACGGAGCCATAGCGAAAGCGAGTCTTAAAAGGGCGTTTAGTTGTATGTCATAGACCCGAAACTGAAGTGAGCTAGCCATGAGCAGGTTGAAGTGTGATTAATCTCACATGGAGGACCGAACCAGGATACGTTGAAAAGTATTTGGATGACTTGTGGCTAGGGGTGAAATTCCAATCGAACTCAGAGATAGCTGGTTCTCCCCGAAATAGCTTTAGGGCTAGCGTTGATTTTAAAATTTTCATGAAGGTAGAGCACTAAATGAGTGATGGCTTCATCTCGGGGTACTGAACTCAATTAAACTCCGAATGTCATGAAAAATAATCAGCAGTCAGACTGTGGGTGATAAGGTCCATGGTCAAAAGGGAAAGAGCCCAGACCGTCAGCTAAGGTCCCCAAATTAATGTTAAGTGGAAAAGGAAGTGGAGACGTTAAAACAGCTAGGAAGTTGGCTTAGAAGCAGCCATCTTTTAAAGAGTGCGTAATAGCTCACTAGTCTAATGACTTCGCACCGAAAATTTATCGGGGCTCAAACATTATACCGAAGCTACGGATACTAACTTTAATGTTAGATATGGTAGGGGAAGCGTTCTGATGTCAGTGAAGCCATAGCGGAAGCAGTGGTGGAGAAATCAGAAGTGAGAATGCCGGTGTAAGTAACGAAAAGATAGGCGAGAATCCTATCCGTCGAAAACCCAAGGTTTCCAGGGGCAGGTTCGTCCGCCCTGGGTTAGTCAGGTCCTAAGGCGAGGTAGAAATACGTAGTCGATGGCAAGCAGGCGAAAATTCCTGCACTAAAAAAACAACTGATGGAGGGACAAAGCAGGCTAGGCATGCCCTTTATATGGATTAGGGTTGAAGGATCGAGTTTGAGAAGACAGGTAAATCCGTTTTCTTATTCCAAAAAATGAGATTCGAAGGTAAGATGACCGAAGTCATACTTTCAAGAAAAGCTTCTAGGGTTAATTGTTTTTTTACCTGTACCGTAAACCGACACAGGTGGGATGGTAGAGTATACTAAGACGCGCGAGAAAACTCTTGTTAAGGAACTCGGCAAAATTGCTCCGTAACTTAGGGATAAGGAGAACTTTTGCGTAAAAAGTAAAAGTCACAGAAAAGAAGCCCAAGCGACTGTTTATCAAAAACATAGGTCTCTGCTAAACCGTAAGGTGATGTATAGGGGCTGATGCCTGCCCGGTGCTGGAAGATTAAGAGGGGATGTTCGGGTTAAACCAAAGCATTGAATTGAAGTCCCAGTGAACGGCGGCCGTAACTATAACGGTCCTAAGGTAGCGAAATTCCTTGTCGGGTAAATTCCGACCCGCACGAAAGGCATAACGATTTGGGCGCTGTCTCAACAAGAGTCTCGGTGAAATCAAATTATCGGTGAAAATGCCGATTACCCGCGACAGGACGAAAAGACCCCATGGAGCTTTACTGTAGCTTAATATTGAATTTGAGAAATCGATGTACAGCATAGGTGGGAGACGGAGAACTTTAGACGCCAGTTTAGAGGGAGTCACCTTTGGGATACCACCCTTTGATTTTTTATGTTCTAACCTGCGTAAGTGTATTACGAGGGACAGTGTTTGGTGGGCAGTTTGACTGGGGCGGTCGCCTCCTAAAGAGTAACGGAGGCGTTCATAAGGTTCCCTCAAAATGGTCGGAAATCATTTAGAGAGCGTAAAGGCATAAGGGAGCTTGACTGCGAGACCTACAAGTCGAGCAGAGACGAAAGTCGGACTTAGTGATCTTACGATACCGTATGGAAGGGTCGTAACTCAACGGATAAAAGCTACCCTGGGGATAACAGGCTTATCGCTTCCGAGCGTTCACAGCGACGAAGCGGTTTGGCACCTCGATGTCGGCTCATCGCATCCTGGAGCTGGAGAAGGTTCCAAGGGTTGGGCTGTTCGCCCATTAAAGCGGAACGCGAGCTGGGTTCAGAACGTCGTGAGACAGTTCGGTCTCTATCCGTCGTGGGCGTTGGAAATTTGAAAAGAGCTGTCCCTAGTATGAGAAGACCGGGATGGATGTACCTCTGGTGTTTCAGTTGGTTCGCCAGGACCACAGCTGAGTAGCTATGTATGGAAAGGATAAACACTGAAAGCATCTAAGTGTGAAGCCTCCTTTAAGATGAGATTTCCCTATGAGATCCCTGAAAGACTATCAGGTTGATAGGTCAGAGGTGTAAGAAGAGTGATCTTTTAAGCTGACTGATACTAATAGATCCATTGACTTTGATTTTATAAAAGAATTAAAAAAGTTATATTTATCTAGTTTTGAAAGATCCTTGGTTATTTATAAAAGGGGAAACACCTGTTCCCATTCCGAATACAGTAGTTAAGTCCTTTTAACCTGACGATAGTTTTTGTTTACAAAAGCAAAAATAGGATTAGCCAAGGTCAACTTTAGAGGATTAGCTCAGTTGGGAGAGCGTCTGCCTTACAAGCAGAATGTCGGGGGTTCAAGTCCCTCATCCTCTACCAATATCTTAACAACAACAATAACAATGAAAAGGCCAAAATAGCTCAATTGGTAGAGCAACTGACTTGTAATCAGTAGGTTACGGGTTCGATTCCTGTTTTTGGCACCATCATTAATGTCCCGTTAGCTCAGTTGGTAGAGCACTTGACTTTTAATCAAGGTGTCAAAGGTTCGAGTCCTTTACGGGACACCATTTTTTAATTAATTTTTATAAAATAAAATAATTTTTAAAATTGCCTGGATGGTGGAATTGGTAGACACGTGGGACTTAAAATCCCATGGTTAAAAGCCGTGCCGGTTCAAGTCCGGCTCTAGGTACCATTTTAAAAGGGGTTTTAGCTCAGTTGGTAGAGCACCTGTCTTGCACACAGGATGTCAGCGGTTCGAATCCGCTAAACTCCACCATTTTAAAATATTATAGTAATAAATAATAAAATTTAGATAATTTATAATATAAAAGTTTATAATATAAAAAGAGTAACAATAATAAAAAAATACAAAAAAACCAACATAACAAACTAAAGGCGGTGTAGCTCAGTTGGTCTAGAGCGTTCGGTTCATACCCGTGAGGTCGAGGGTTCAAATCCCTCTGCCGCCACCAGTTGGACCTGTAGCTCAGTTGGCCCAGAGCTACCGGCTCATAACCGGTTGGTCGTAGGTTCGAATCCTACCAGGTCCACCATTATTATTTTCAGAGATTGTCGGAGAAATACCCAAGTGGTTTAAGGGGCCAGTCTTGAAAACTGGAAGGTCTGTAAGGACGCGGGGGTTCGAATCCCTCTTTCTCCGCCAAGTTTGTTAAAATGAATTTTATATTTTTTTATAAGTTATATAAATGATCGCGGGATAGAGCAGATTGGTAGCTCGTCGGGCTCATAATCCGAAGGTCGGAGGTTCAAATCCTTCTCCCGCAACCAAAACAATTAATAATATATTAATAATATAAAAAAGAATAAAAAAATTAAAAAAGGTCTGGTGGTGTAGTGGTTAACATGCTTGCCTGTCACGCAGGAGATCGCGGGTTCGAATCCCGTCCGGACCGCCATTTTATTGTATATAAATAAAGGCTCTGTAGCTCAGTCGGTAGAGCAGTGGCTTGAAGAGCCTCGTGTCGGCAGTTCGATTCTGCCCGGAGCCACCATTAGTATTAAAATTTTTATGTTTAAAGTTAAATTTTTTTAAAGAAATTTTGTTATGTTTTTTTATTTTTTTTGATTTGTCATGATATTTATTTCATTTATTGATATAAAAAATGATATAGATTTAGGTAGAAATAAAAAATTGAAAAGAAAAAATTTTTTTTTAAAAAAAATTAATTTTATTATATTGTTTTTTATTTTATATTTTTTACAAATTAATTTAATTTGTGTAAAAGCAATTAACAATAGTGAAAATTTACAAGTTAGTGAATTAACAAAAACATATTCTCAAAAATATAATCACAAAATAATAAATAATGATAATTTAGATAGTAAATTAAAATTTAAAGATGTTTCTGTGGTTTTTAAAGATTTAAAAGAAAAAAATAAATTAATTATTTCTGATATTATTTTTAATACCCAAAATGAAGAAATAGAAATTTTAAAAAAAGAATATAAAAAAGATTTAAATGCTAAACATCCTATTATAGGCTGGAAACATGATTTAGGTTCTTTATTTTCTAAACAAATAAGATTGTTTTATAATATTCATGAAAATGCTAAAACTGTTCCTTGCTCTTCTTTTCAAGAAATTTTAAATTTTAAACAAATAATATTAAACTTATTAGAACATCATATTCCTAAAATAGAAATTTTATTTGATTTTTTAGATATTGCAGGTCTTAAAGAAGAATTTATAGATAATAAATATGATAGAATAGGTCTGGAAAGTGTTTCTTTTTATTCTTTATTGCAAAAAAATCCTGAATTAGGTTGTTTTTATTTTCAAGATGAAGATAGACACAAAATTCATTCTGTTGATATATCTTTTTGTAATTGCAAAACTTCTGGTTATTCAATTGTAGATTTGATTTTTGAAATAATTAATTTTAAAAGCGAAGATTTAATTATTTTCAAACAACATTTAACGAACTATATTAACCATTTAAAACAAATGGATAAAGAAGGAACATCTCAAAAGGACATTGATAATTTAATTGAAGAATTTTTAGCAAATGTTATTGAAATTACTGATATAGAAATTTTAGATAAAAATTTTCTTTTGCATTTGATGAGAAAATTTATTTCTATATTTATACCTAAATTTTTTTCTCTTCATCATTCGATAGATTATAAAAATATAAAACCTTTAAAAGAGATGAAATTAGAGATATCTTCTAAAAAAGAACATCAAACAACAGGTTTTTTGTTGCAAATTGAAAAAAATAACGAAGATGTTTTTTATCTTTGTTTTTATGAAATTTTTTTAGATGAACAAAAAATAGAAGAAAAATTAAAATTAATAGATAAAATTTTAATTTTAGATTCTAAAACACAAGAATATTTATTTTTTAATCATTTATCTATTGATATCAAACAAAATAAAAAGCTATTTATGACAAAAACTAAATTGTTTGGGCTGAAAAAAAAATAAATTAATATGTTGTGCATTTGTGCATTATATATAAATAATGTCTATTATTTATTTAAATTAAAAAGGAAAATTTAATATATGAATTTTTTAAACCAAATTAATCCTCAAAGAATTACTGAAAATGATTTTCTTGTCTTAATTGAGATTTCTAAAGGTAGTAACAAAAAATATGAATTAGATAAAGAAACAGGTTTTTTAAAATTAGATCGTATTTTAAATACTTCTTTTGTTTATCCTGCTAATTATGGTTTTATTCCTTTAACACATTGTGATGATAATGATCCGTTAGATGTTTTTGTTTTATCTAAAGAAGTATTAGAACCAATGGTTATTGTCCAATGTAGACCTATTGGAGTCATTAATATGATTGATAACGGAGAATTAGATGAAAAAATAATTGCTGTTCCTATAAAAGATTCTTTCATGCAAGAATATCAAGATATTAAAAACATTCCAAATGCTGTTTTACAAGAAATAAAACATTTTTTGCATCATTACAAAGATTTAGAACAAAAAAAAGTTGTTATAAAATTGATAGATGACAAATCTAAATCATTAATTGTTATTCGTAAATGTTTAGATAAATACCTACAATTGAAAAAAAATTATAAATAAATTATGCATTTTATTTGCAATATTAAAATCCTAAATTATATTATTGACATTAAATAATATAATTTAGGATTGGATTAAAAAAGTGATTGAAAATAATGATAAAAACAATTTTAATTAATAAAAAAGCTTTTTATGATTATTTTTTAGAAAAAAAATATGTCGCTGGAATTCAATTACTAGGCAATGAAGTAAAAGCTATTCGATTAAAAAAAGTTCATTTAGATAATGCTTATGTTAATGTTCAAAATGATGAAATTTTTGTTTTTAATATGTTTATAGATAAATATGTATTTTGCAATTCATTCGATTACGATGAAAAGAGAAAAAAAAAATTATTATTAAAAAAAAGAGAAATTTTACAAATTAAAAATAAAATCCAAATGAAAGGTTTGAGTGTAATTCCTGTTAAAATTATTTCTGATAGAAATTTGTTAAAATTAGAGATTTATTTAGTGCGTGGTAAGAAAAAATATGATAAAAGGGCAACCTTGAAAAAGAAAGATGATGATGCAAAAATTAAAAAAACTTTATCATATTTATAAAGTATAAAAAGGAAAGATATTCCAACTAAAATAGTTTAATTAATTTTAATTATGAGTTTGTATAATCAAAAAAAATTTCTTATTTTTGGCTATTTAGGCAAATGAATTCTTTTTCTTTAAAAAAATTTTTATCTTTAAAAAAATTTTTATTAGTGATAAATATTGGAAAAAATTTAAAAATAGATGAATTTTTTATAATAAAATTCAAATTTGTCAAAAAATTATTGCTTTATGTAAGTTCATTGAATGTTTTAATTATTTTGTGATTTTCATCAATAAAATTAGTAATTTCGCTTCAAAAGAATTAATTTTTTAAATTATAAGAAGTATTTTGTAATTCTTTAAAAAAATAATAAATTATCTATTTTTTTCCTTTTTATGGTTTATATTTGTATTTAGAATTAATAAATCTATTCAACGGAATAAGTATAAAATAAAAAGAATAAAAAGATTGATATAAAATTAATTAATTTTATATCATGATTAGTTAAAACCTATTTAGCACCTCTAGAATCAGTTTTTTTTAAAGATTGACGCAATTTTCTTCTTGTTCTAATTTGTCAAAATTTTTAGCATTAGCATATAACTGTTAAAAGTTTGAGTATCTGAATCGTGATAAGGATCGAAACAAAACAAATTATTTGCTTTAAATTTTTTTTATGGATCAAATTATTCAAATAAATATTAATTTTAACTAATTAAAAGGAGTATTAAATTTATTTTGAGAAGTTAAACCTTATAAAACTCATTGAAACAAGTTTTGTTGAGAAAGATAAAATATGCCGTTTTTTAAATATTATTCAAACAAAAAATATCTTGGTTTCTAAAATTGATAATAAAATTTTTCTCCTGAAGAATTTAATTTATTTATGTATTTTTTGACTAAATAAATTACAGCATTAGATTTTACTTGCAAAGTTTGTCAAGAAATAATTAATTCTTCATTAATATCAGATAAAATAATTTTTTTAGTTAATAAACTTAAAAAATTATTTTCGCCTTTAAAAAGGTTCAAAATATGTTTTATATTATTATATCCATAAAAATATTTAAAAAAGGTAATAATTGATTTTTTTCGCCTGCTTATTTCACAAATAGTTGGATTTTTGTTTTCGATTCCATTTTTTTAATCTTTTTTATAACATTTATTTTGTAAATCAAATTCGTATTAATGTAAATGAATTAAAAAATATTAAGATCCTCTTAATCGAGGATCTTTTTTTGCTTCATGTTTATTTTTTGTTTTTAATAAATTTAGAAATTTGATTCGTTAATATATTTATATAATCATACCATTTGATTAACCAAATATCTAAGTTACTTTTTGATGTTTTTAATTTGTCTATTGGAAAATCTAAAATAAATTTGTATAAAATAGCTCCTACAAAAATTCCTATAAATATACCTGATAATAAAATTATTAATTTAGTTACAAACATGATTTTTATTTATTAAACCTCTTTTTTATTTATATTTATCTTAATATTTTTTATCAATAGTTTTATTTTTATGACCTTTTTATAAAAATTATTAACATTTTATATTTAGTTATTAATTTTGGATCATACATAATTCTAACATATAATATATATTTTTTATTTTTTATGAAAAATAATATAATTTTTTCTAAAATTTAATATAACTTAAATTCATCAAAATATAAGTTTTTTGTGATATTTCCTTGTTTAAATTATACTATTATTCTTATTTGAATAAAAAATAAAACTTTTTATGTATAAAAATATTTGCAAATAATATTATAATAACTATGTATTTTATTAATTAAAAAATTGTTTTTGTGTGGTTTTTTATTTTTTTAAGTTTAAAAAAGGAGTTTTTATAAAAATGCCGTATATTGATAAAATTTTTGCTCGTGAAATTTTAGATTCTAGAGGGAATCCTACAATAGAAGTAGAGATTCTTACTTTGACAGGTTTTTCAGGAAGAGCTATTGTTCCTTCTGGCGCTTCTAAAGGTGAATATGAAGCGATAGAATTAAGAGACAACGATCCTAAAAGATTTTTAGGTAAAGGTGTTTTAAAAGCGGTTGAAAATGTATCAAAAATCATTGCACCTAAATTACAAAAAATGTCTGTTTTAGAACAAAGTTTGATTGATAAAACTTTAATTGAATTAGACGGAACACATAATAAATCTAAATTAGGTGCTAATGCAATTTTAGGAGTTTCTTTGGCATGTGCAAAAGCAGCAGCTAATTATTTATATTTAGAATTTTATGAATACATAGGCGGCATTCAACCTAAACAAATGCCTGTTCCTATGATGAATGTTATTAATGGCGGTGCTCATGCTTCTAATAATATCGATTTTCAGGAATTTATGATTTTGCCTACTAATTTTTATACTTTTAAAGAAGCCTTACGTTGTGGTGCTGAAGTTTTTCATCATTTAGGCAAAATTTTAAAACAAAAAAACTTACCAACTACTGTAGGAGATGAAGGTGGATACGCCCCTGATTTCAATTCTAATGAAGAAGCATTACAAAATATTATTCAAGCTATCATAAATGCTGGTTATAAACCAGGCAAAGATGTTTTTTTAGGTATGGACGTTGCTGCTTCTGAATTTTATGATAAAGATCAACAAAAATATGTTTTAGCTTCGGAGAATAATAAAATTTTTGATAGCGAAGAATTAGTTGCTTACTATGAAAAATTAGTAGATAAATATCCTATTATTTCTATTGAAGATGGCTTAGATGAAAATGATTGGGACGGATGGAAACTTTTAACAAAAAAATTAGGTCATAAAGTTCAATTAGTCGGCGATGACTTATTTGTTACTAATGTTAATAAATTATCTCAAGGAATAGAAAATAAAATAGGAAATTCTATTTTGATTAAATTAAATCAAATAGGAACTTTAACAGAAACTTTAGAAACTATTGAAATGGCTAAAAAAGCTTCTTATACAGCTATTATTTCACATCGAAGTGGTGAAAGCGAAGACACTACTATAGCTGACTTAGCTGTTGCTACTAACGTAGGGCAAATAAAGACAGGTTCTATTTCAAGAACCGACAGAATAGTTAAATACAATCAATTATTAAGAATCGAAGAAAAATTACAAAACGCTCCTTATTTAGGATTAAAAAGTTTTTATAATTTAAAAAAATAATTTTTTTATTCAAGTTAAATAAAAAAATTAATTAAAAGTGAGGTTTTTTTGAATAAATTCGTAGGTTTAATTATTTTGGATGGGTTAGGGTTATCAGCTAAAAAAGAAAATAACGCTGTTTATTTAGCTAAAACTCCTTATTTAGATTATCTTTTAGCTAATCATCCTAATACTACTTTAAAAGCTTCTGGATTAGAAGTAGGATTGCCAGAAGGTCAAATGGGTAATAGCGAAGTAGGACATTTAAATCTAGGTTCTGGAAGAGTTATCGATCAATATTTAACAAAAATAAATAAATCTATTAATGATGAATCATTTTTTTTAAACGAACAGTTTTTAAAAGCGATTAATCATGTTAAACAACATAACAGCAAAATACATTTGTTAGGGTTAATTTCAGACGGAGGAGTTCATTCTTATTTACCACATTTTGAATCTTTATTAGATTTAATGAAAAAACATCAAGTAGAAGATAGAACTTATTTACATGCTTTTACAGATGGAAGAGATACTGAGCCTTATTCAGGTATAAAGTATATGCAACAAATTTTAAATTATGGTTTTAAAGTTGCTTCTGTAAGTGGTAGATATTTTGCTTTAGATCGTGATAATAACTGGGATCGTATTAATTTGGTTTATAACATGTTAACTTCGCATCAAGCATCTATAATTAAATCTCCCTTAGAAGGAATTCGAAATTCTTATACAGAAGGCATTAGTGATGAATTTATTCAGCCTTTTATTGTAGATGAACAAGGACTTATTGATGATAATGATAGTGTTATTTTTGTAAATTTTCGTTCTGATCGCATTATCCGTTTGGCAGTGGCTTTATCGAATCCTTCAATGACTTCGCATTTTCAAACCATAGGAAAACAATCTTTTCAAGGTAATAAATTAATCAAAAATATTTTTTTAGTTACTATGACTTTTTATTCTCAATATGTTTCGGGCGTCGTTGCTTTTAAATCAGCAAACTTAAAAAATATTTATGGCGAAATTATTTCGTCTCATGGACTACATCAATTAAGAATTGCTGAAACAGAAAAATATCCTCATGTAACTTTCTTTTTTGATGGCGGAAAAGAGCAAAATTTTTTGAACGTGGATAATATTCTAGTTCCTTCACCTAAAGTTAAAACTTACGATTTAAAACCAGAAATGAGTGCTTTTATAATTGTTGACAAAGCTAAAACAGCTATTTTATCTCAAAAATATCAAACTATGATTTTAAATTTTGCCAATCCAGATATGGTAGGTCATACTGGTTCTTTAGAAGCAACAATTAAAGCTGTTGAAACAGTTGATAAATGTTTAAAAGAAGTCGTAAAGGTTATTTTAAAAATTGGCGGAATTGCTTGTGTAGTAGCTGATCATGGTAACGCAGAACAAATGGTAGATGATAGAGGTGAACCACATACTTCTCATACAACTAATTTAGTACCTTTTATTTTGATTAATAAAAAATGTAATTTAAGAACGGGTTCTTTATGTGATGTGGCTCCTACTTTATTAGAGTTACTTGAGATTTCGAAACCTCAGGAAATGAAAGGCCAAAGTTTAATTTTGCATTAATTTCAAAATTTATTTTTACAAAAATAAATAAAAAATGAATATATTTATAATATTTTTTTATTTTAAATCAAAGATTTTTAAATTATTTTTTTAATAAAAAAATCAATTTATATTTTTTTATTCTTTTTTCTTAAAAAAAGAATGTAAAATTAAATTTGTAAAATAATATTAAGATAAATTGAATAAAAACAAAGGAATTATTGTGAATGACAAATAAAGAAGAAGCTCGCAAAATAGCAGTTTTAACTTCAGGCGGCGATTCACCAGGAATGAATAGTGTAATTAGAGCTATTTTAATATCAGGCAACAAAAATAATTATGTCATATATGGTATTAAAGATGGTTATTTAGGATTATATAATGATGAAATAGAGATATTAAATTTTAATAAATTGCCATTATGTGCAATTAATAGAGCGGGAACTTATTTAGGCACTGCCCGCTTTTTGTCTTTTCAAAAAGATTTAAATGTGCGTCAAAAATGTGTTCAAAATTTAAAAAAAAGGGGCATTGACAAATTAATTATTATTGGTGGCGATGGTTCTTATCGTGGAGCTATGAAATTAGAAGAATTAGGCATAAAGTGTATAGGAATTCCAGCGACTATTGATAATGATATTAATAAAACAGATTTTACAGTCGGTTTTAGTACAGCTGTTAATAATGTAATGAATGCTATTGAAAAATTACGTGATACTTCTTTATCTCATAATAGATGCATTATTATTGAAGTCATGGGTCGTAATAAAGGAGACTTAGCTTTATATGGTGGACTCGCTACGAATTCAGATTTGATTATCACAAGAGAAAATCTTATTCCAAAACAACTTATTTTAGACAAAATTAAAAATTTAAAAATACAAAATAAAAGACATGTGATTGTAGTTATCACTGAAAACATATTAGATGTTTACCAATTGGCTAAAGAAGTGGAAAGTTATAGCGGATTTGAAACAAGAGCTCAAATTTTAGGACATATACAAAGAGGTGGTTCTCCTACTGTAGAAGATCGTATTTTAGCAATACAAATGGGAACTTATGCTTTAAATTTATTAAAACAAAATATTCACAATTGTGCTGTAGCAATAAATAAAAATGAATTAATTCATGTTAATTTTGAAAATATTTTAGATGTTGCAAATGTTCGTAATCCGCTTTTGGATATTTTTTAATATGTATAAATAAAGCAAACTTATTATTTGCTAAATATATTAAAAATTTTTGTTTTTACAAAAATAATTATTTTTGTATTTAAATAAAATAAATGTAGGCAGAATTAATTCAAAAAATATATAAAAGGAGATATAAAATGCTAAAAACACTGCATAATTTAGATATCTCTAAAATTGTAAATAAAAAAATTTTATTAAGAGTTGATTTAAATGTTCCTTTAGAAAAAGGTAATATAACTGACGATAATAGGATTAAAGCTATTTTACCTACTTTAGAATATCTTATAAAAAATAAAGGTAAAATAATTATTTTTTCTCATTTAGGCAGAATTAAAACAAAAGAAGATTTACAAAAATTTAGTTTACAAAAAGTATCAGAAAGATTATCTTTTTATTTAAACCAACAAGTAGTTTTTGTTCCAGAAACTAGAGGTGAATTATTAGAAAGAGAAATTAATAAATTACGTCTTGGTTCTGTTTTGATAGTTGAAAATACCCGTTTTGAAGATTTAAATGACAAAAAAGAAAGTAAAAATGATATCCAATTAGGAAAATATTGGGCCTCATTGGGAGATGTTTTTGTGAATGATGCCTTCGGAATTTGTCATCGTTCACATGCGTCTAATGTAGGTATTGCTACTTATATTTCGGAGAAGTGTTTTGGTTTTTTAGTAGAAAAAGAAATTAATTTTTTACATAAAATTGTTAATTTACCTCAAAGACCTTTAATAGTTGTTTTAGGGGGTTCTAAAGTATCTGATAAGATTAAAATTATTGAAAATCTTTTAAAAAAAGTGGATTTTCTTTTGATTGGTGGGGGAATGTCTTTTACTTTTTTAAAAGCTCGTGGTTTTGAAATAGGGAAAAGTTTATTAGAAGACAATGAAATTACTTTAGTTCAAAAAATATTATCTTCTTCTGAAGGAAAAAAAATTATTTTACCTCAAGATTTTGTTTGCGGAGAAAAATTTTCACCAGAAACTGAAGCAATTATTTATGATTATGATAAAATTCCTTTTGATATGATGGGTTTGGATGTTGGCCCTAAAACTATTTCATTTTTTAAATATTATCTTATGTCTGCTAAGACCATTTTATGGAATGGTCCATTAGGAGTTTTTGAATTTGAAAAATTTGCTCAAGGAACACAAATGATAGCTCAAATAATAAGTGAATTAAAAAATAAAATCATCACAATTATTGGTGGCGGAGATAGTGCAGCAGCTGTAATTAAATTTAAATTAGAAAATAATTTTAGTCATATTTCTACTGGGGGCGGAGCTTTTTTAAAATATTTAGAAGAAAAAGAGATGCCAGGGTTGACATGTATTGAAAGTATTTAAAGAAAGTTGGAAAATTATGAAAAAAAAAATAGCAATTAACGGTTTAGGACGTATTGGAAAATTATCATTTCGTGCTTTATTTAGCAATCCTCAAATTGATATTGTAGCTATTAATGATTTAGCTACACCTGAAACTCTAGCTTATTTATTAAAATATGATAGTATTCAAGGTCGTTATAAAATCGATGATATTCATTTTGAAAAAGATGCTTTGATAGTGGAAGGTAAAAAAATTTTTATTTTTCAAGAAAAAGATCCAAAAAATTTGCCTTGGAAAGCTTTAAGAATAGATATAGTTTTAGAATGTACTGGGTTTTTCACAAGCGAAGAAAAAGCTAAATTACATTTAGAAGCTGGATCCAAAAAAGTTTTAATTAGTGCTCCAGCTACTAGCGATAATATTAAAACAATTGTTTTCAATGTTAACGATGATATTTTAAATAAATCAGATAATATTGTTAGTGGCGCTTCTTGTACAACAAATTGTTTGGCACCAATTGTAAAAGTTTTAAATGATGAGTTCGGTGTCAATCAAGCTTTTATGACTACTGTTCATAGTTATACAAATGATCAATCACTTATAGATCAAAATCATCCTAAAAGCATTTGGACAAGAAGGGGAAGAGCTGCGGCATCAAATATTGTCCCTAGTTCTACTGGTGCTGCCAAAGCTATTGGTTTAGTTATTCCTGAATTAAAAGGTAAAATAGATGGAATAGCAATTAGAGTTCCAACTTTAAGTGGTTCTTTAGTAGATTTGACAGTTGAATTAAATAAAGAAGTTACTCTAGAAATACTTAATAATTTGTTTCAAAAAAAAGCTAATGAAACTTTAGCTTATATTCAAGATCCGATTGTTTCATCTGATATTATTGGAACAAGTTACGGCTCATTATATGATTCTAATGCGGTTCAAGTTTTAAAAGACAAACCTCGTTTTGTTAAGTTAATTTCTTGGTATGATAATGAAATGAGTTATGTAAGTCAATTAGTACGTTTACTTAATAAAATGACTTGTTTGATTTAAAAAACAAAATAATATTAATTTGTTTTAAATAATTTGGATAATTTTTTTATTTCTTAAAAAATAAAATTTAATGAATTTTTATTTTTTAAGAAAGTTATAATTTAAATATTGGACTTTAATCCCAGAAAGGAAATAAAACGAGTGTTAACTTCAGATAGAAAAGTTATTGATAAAGCTCATGAAAAAGGATACTCGATTATTCAAGTTAATATTAATAATTTGGAATGGATAAAAGCTGCCTTAGAAACAGTAGAAGAATTGAAATCTCCAATTATTTTAGGAGTTTCTGAAGGAGCTGCTAAGTATATGGGCGGTTTTAAAACAGTATTTTCTTTAGTCAAAAATCTAGATGCTTTTTATAATATTTCTGTTCCTGTTATTTTACATTTAGATCATGGTTCTTATGAAGGGGCATATCAAGCTTTAGAAGTAGGGTTTAATTCAATTATGTTCGATGGAAGCTGCTATCCTTTTGCAGAAAATTTAAAAAAAACAGAAGAAATTGTAAAAGCTTGTCATGCAAAAGGTCGTTTAGTTGAAGCTGAAGTAGGTAGTATCGGCGGCGAAGAAGATGGCGTTATTGGTCAAGGAGAAATTGCTGATCCTTATGAATGCTATCAAATCGCTCAATTAGGAGTTGATATGTTGGCTGCTGGAATCGGAAATATTCATGGTAAATATCCTTCTGATTGGAAAGGACTGAATTTGGATGTTTTTAAAAAAATTAGAGATTTAACTAATAATAAAACTCCTTTAGTGCTTCATGGAGGCACTGGTATTCCAGATGAAATGATCCAAAAAGTAATCCCTTTAGGAGTAGTTAAAATAAATGTTAATACCGAATTCCAAATTTCTTTTGCTCAAGCAACTAGAAAGTATATTGAAGAAAAAAAAGATTTAATGAATAAAGGTTTTGATCCAAGAAAATTATTAAAACCAGGTTATTTAGCTATTAAAGAGGAGCTAAAAAAAAAATTAATTCTTTTTAAAAGTATAAATCAATCTTAATTTTTAAACAAATACAAGGAGTATTATATAGATTTTAATGAATTTTAAAAAAAGAATGTTTTTTTTTGATATTGATAACACTATTTTAAGCTCTCAGTCTCAAAAAATTTTACCCCAAACTATACGCACTATTAAAATTTTAGCTGAACAAAAGAATACTATTTTAGGGATCGCTACAGGGCGTAATATTAAAAGATTAAATGTTTTAGGTGATATGCTACCTTATTTTAAACATTTAGTTTTGTTTAACGGTGGTTTAACTAAAGTTTATGATGAAGTAATTGATGATCAAGCTTTCAAAATAGAAGATATTCAATATTTGATTAATAAATCTCATGAATTAGGCATTAGAATCGGAATGACTAGTTTGTATGAAGAAGTTGTGCCTAGTGAACAAGATTTAATCCCGTTAATTTTAGGCCAAAGATGCTGCACCAATAAACATTCTATTGTAGCTCCAAGTTTTCATTTATATAATAAAGTTTATCAAATTTGGCTTTTTGAAACTGATTTGGTAAAACTTCAATTTTTTATTAAAGAATTGACACAATTCGAAGTATACTATTGGAGAACTCGTTGTGGAGTTGATTTGGTTCCTAAAGGTATTAATAAAACTCATGGTATCAAACAAATTAAAAAATTATATCCAGAACATAAATTAATTTGCATGGGTGATGGTGTAAATGATATTGATATGATTAAGTTATCAGATATTGGTATTGGTTTAGGAAATTCTGATTACGAAGAAATTAAAAAAAATTCTAGTTTAATAGCTCCTCATATTGAAGAAGATAAGCTTTATGATTTTTTTAAACAGAATAATTTGTTTTAATTCATAAATAAATTTTTTATTATAAAATATTTATATTTTGTTAAATTTATTGATTTTGATAAAAAAAAGAGTTTAAAAACTCTTTTTTTTTTTTTTTTTTTAATTTAAATTAAAGTTTTTTGTTTTTTTATATTAAATAATTTTTATATGATAAAATATATAATATTTGTGTTAAAAAAAATAAATTTATAATAAAGTTTTTTAATCAAAATATTTTAAAATTTTGTTCTATTTGATTTATATTCTACTAAAAATAAAATAAAGGTAGCAACATAAATTATGAAAAGATATAAAATTGATAGATTAATAAACCTTAAATATTATTTTTTTTGTTTTTTGATTTTTTTGTTTTTTTGTACAACGAATATAGTTCGTGCAGAACAACAATACACTTTGGGGTTAGTACCTTCAAAAGATTTAAGGCGCGCCAACATAAATGATTTAAAACAATTAGTTATAAATTCTATAAATCAAAAAATTTTTTCAATCGATGAAAAAGACAAACAATTTATTTTAAAAAATATGCCATTATTTAAGATTATTGAAACAAGTAATAATTTTCCTTCTGAAAATTCTTTTTTTGTATCTGATGATCAATATTATTTTAAATTAGGTTTAAATAAAACACATGATAGTAATAATTCAACTCAAAAATACAAATTTCTTTTTAAGTATAAAAATAAATTAGATAATTTAATTCAAAAAACTGATTTAGGAGAAATATCTGAGTCAAGTGAAACAGAAATTATTCGTCAAGTCAAAAGATTAAATCCTTCTTTAAGTCAAATTAATTTAAAAGTTAAAGGACATCCTAGTTCTACAGGTGTTTATGTTGCTTCAGATAAACATACAGATATAGTTCCTGTTAAATACAAAAATATAGATATAGAACAAAAGCGAAGTAAACATAATTTTTTGCATTCCAATAAAATAATTGATATTATTTTGATATTTATATTTATTTTGTTAATATTGTGTTTTATTTTATAAATAAAAATAATAAATTACTGATTTTTATTTTATAATAAAATGATAGTTCTGTAGGATTAAATATGAATATTTTTGAATTGTTATTATTTTATTAAAATTTATATTTTATATATTTTTTTAAAAAAATATATATAAAATATAAATGTATTATTAAAAATATAATTTTATACAATGTTATTTTATATTTCTTTTATAGGATAATATTTTAAAAATAAGTTATTATAAAAATTTAATATCAAAATTATAAGATATTTTAAAATAATTTATAAATTAATACTTTTTTATTTAAAAAAATAAATTTTTATTTTAGATAAAACATTAATAATAATATTTTAAACATTTATAAAAAAATTAGAATAATATGTTTTATATTTTTTTAAAAAAGATCTAGAAAGTTTATATTACTAATGAAAATAATATCTATTAATTCAGGGAGTTCTTCTTTAAAATTTAAATTATTAAATATGCCTGAAGAAAAATTGTTTTGTCTGGGTTCTGTGGAAAAAATAGGTTATGATGATGCCATTTTTAATATTGAATTTAAAGAACAAAAAATTAAAAAACAATTATTAGTTAGCGATCATTATCAAGCTATTCAATTAATATTAGATGCTTTGGTAGAAAATAAAATTATTAATTCTTTGCAAGATATTCAAGCCATAGGGCATAGAATTGTTCAAGGTGGAGAAATTTTTCAAAATTCTGTTGTTTTGACAGACGAAAATATTTGTAAAATAGAAAGTTTGAATGATTTAGCTCCTTTGCATAATTTCGCTAATGTTTTAGGTATTAAATTGTTTAAAAAGATTTTGCCAAAGGTATTACAAGTAGGTGTTTTTGATACTACTTTTCATCAAGAGATGCCAGAACAAAATTTTTTATATGCTGTTCCTTATGAATGGTATCGAAAATATAAATTAAGAAAATATGGTTTTCATGGTATTTCTTATCAATATGTTTCTCAAAGAGTTGAACAACTTTTAAAAAAAACTAATTTAAAAATGATTATTTGTCACGCAGGAAACGGTGTTTCGTTAGCCGCTATTGAAAATGGTAAATCTGTAGATACATCAATGGGATTAACTCCTTTAGAAGGTGTTCCTATGGGCACTAGAAGTGGAAACATCGATCCAACTGCTATTTTTTATATTGCTAAAAAAGCAGATAAAAATTATAAAGACATTTTGGATATTTTAAATAAGAAATCAGGAATGTTAGGTATGTCTGAAGTTTCTAATGATGCGCGAATTTTAGAAGATAAAGTAATGCAACGTGATAAACAATCTATTTTAGCTTACGAAATCCAAATTAAAAGAATAGTTGATTATATTGCGAGTTATTATGTTTTGTTAAAAGGAATAGATGTTTTAGTTTTTACAGCCGGCATAGGCGAAAATTCTTCTTTTTTCCGTCAAGAAATAATCAAAAAATTAGAAGTTTTAAATATTTATTTAGATCCTGAATTAAACAAACAAAAAGGTGAAAAAGTTATTTCTAGTGAGATGTCTTCTATTAAAGTTATGATTGTTCCAACCAACGAGGAGATAACAATTGTTCGAGAGGTTTTTGCTTTAAGCAAAAAGACAATAAATGTAAAAAATAATAACTAAATAATTTTTTCAATTTCCTTTTATTTATCTACTTTAGTTTCGACTGAAGTAGATTATTTTATATATATCCGGAGGAATACTCAAGTGGTTTAAGAGGCTCGCTTGGAAAGCGCGTAGATCGTTTTAGATGCAAGGGTTCGAATCCCTTTTCCTCCGCCAAATAATTTATTTTTTATATTTTGGTTAAGTTATATTTTTAAAAACATTTACATATAATGTTTTTTCGAAAAACATTATAAAGGAAGTAAAATTATTTATATGAAGCAATATTTAGAATTATGTTTTTTAATATTAAATAAGGGTATTATAAGAACAAATAGAACTGGTGTGAAAACTCAAGGAATTTTTGGACATCAAATGCGTTTTGATTTAAATAAAGGTTTTCCTTTAATAACTACTAAAAAAATGTATTTAAAAGGTATTATTCATGAATTATTGTGGTTTATTAAAGGAGACACTAATATTAGATATTTAGTGCAAAATAATGTTAATATTTGGAACGAATGGCCTTATCAAAAATATACCCAATCTCCTTTATTTAAAAAAGAAACTTTAGAAGAATTTATTAAAAAAATTAAAAAAGATAAAAATTTTGCTAAAGAATATGGAGAATTAGGTCCTATTTATGGAGAACAATGGCGTAATTTTGCAGGCGTTGACCAATTACAAAAAATTATTCAAGAAATTAAAATAAATCCTTCATCTAGGCGTTTAATTATTTCTGCTTGGAACCCTCCTTTAATAGACAAAATGCTATTACCACCTTGTCATGTTATGATGCAATTTTATGTAGAAAATGATAAACTTTCTTTGCAATTATTTCAAAGAAGCGGAGATGTTTTTTTAGGGATCCCTTTTAATATTGCTTCTTATTCATTATTTTTAATTATGATAGCTCAAATTACTAATTTAAAATCATATGAATTTATTTATACTTTGGGTGACGCGCATATTTATGAAAACCATTTAGAAAAAATTAAAATTCAAATTAAACGCAATCCCCATCCTTTATCTAAAATAATTATAAATTCTAATGTTAAAAATATAGAAGATTTTAAATTTTCAGATTTCCAATTAAAAAATTATATTTCACATAATGCTTTGAAAGCGAAAGTGGCAGTATGATAAGTTTAATTGCGGCTGTGGATTCGAATTTTTTAATTGGAAAAGGCGATAAAATACCATGGCATTATAAAGAAGATCTTTTATTTTTTAAACAAAAAGTGGCAAATCAAAGTGTTTTAATGGGCTTAAATACTTATCAATCTTTAAAAAGTTATTATAAGGATAAATCTTTCCCTTTTAATAAAATATATGTTGTGAGTCATTCTCCTATTTTAGATTCTAATGTTAATTGGGTTTCAAATTTAAAGGATTTTTTAGAAAAATATAAAGTGTCAAAAGACAATATTTTTGTTATTGGTGGTAGTCAGATTTATCAACAATCTTTTGAATATGCTGATGTAATGTATATTACTCATGTTCTTAAAAGATATCAAGGTGATATTTTTTTTCCTTGTTTTGATTATACAAAGTATTTGATTCAAGATAAAAAAATAATACCAGAATTGATTTTTGTCACTTATAGAAGAAAATTAAATTAAGGATTCAGAATATGTTTACTTGTATTTTTATTATATCCGTTGTGTTTTTAAATATTGCTCGTTTTTTATTTGCAACACAACTTGATATGATATTGGTTTCATTTTTATCCTGCATTTTATGGTTTTTAATTACTTTGGTTTTATCATGGATTTTTATTTTAATTATTTTATTTTTAGCATTTTGGTTTTCTAAAAAATTAAGAGTTGATCACCCTTTAAGACAAAAAATTATTGGTAGTATGTCTAAATTAATCATACGTTTTTTTTGTATTAAAGTTATTGTTCATAATAAACATTTAATTCCACTTAATGGCAGATTAATTATTTATTCTAACCATAAAAATAATTTTGATCCTTTTGTTATCGCTTCTATTTTCCCTAGGACTATTTCTTTTACTCCAAAAGATGAATTGTATCGTGGAAAGTTTGGATGGTTTTTGAGTTATTATTTGAATGCTTCGAATTGCATTAAAATTACAAGAGGAAATGATAGAGAGATTATTCAAAATATTTTAAAAAGTTTGGATAACATTAAAAAAAATTTAGCGATTGTTGTTTTCCATGAAGGGGGAGTTAAAAATGTTGTTAATGATAAAATTAGTCATTCTTTAGATGGTTCTTTTCAAATAGCTCTCAAAAGCGAATCAAATATTCTTCCTATTACGTTAAGAGGAAGTTATGCTATGCGAGGCAAATGTTGGTTTCGAAATAAAAAAGTAGACATTTTTATTCATCCTGTTTTAAATTTTGAAAATTATAAAACTAAAAGTACTAAAGAAATAAATACAACAGTTACTCAAATAATTAATTCAGTTTTATGATTATTCTTTTTTAAAAAAATTAATGCTTTGTATTCATGTAATTGTTTTGGTATATTGTAAAACTTTAACTGCTTTTTTTACTAAAGAAAAACAAAGATTGGATGTAATTTTGAATATTTTATAAAGTTTTTGAGGTTTTTATAAATAGGTAAAATGAATACTAAACTTATGAAATAAGGCAATGTTTTAATCGTGATAGAAAAAAAGTTTTAGGCTTCAGTACGTTTTGGTTATTTATACTGAGTCTTACACACCACTATACAAGCAAATTTCTAAGCATACGGCGGTTTTAAATTTCTAACTTTAGGATAAGTTTTATATTAGTTTAATTTATTTTATTTTTTAAAAATTTTGTATTTGTTGATTAGTTATTTGTCTGTGACATGGTTTACAAAGTATTTTTGTTTCTTTGTTTCTAATACTTTGCTAATTCTTGTTTCGAATTATTTTAGTATGGTGGTTTTCTAGTTGTTTATCAATAACCCTTACTATACTTCACATATTTTAGCTGCTAACCTCTTTGTTAGTTTCGTTATACATTTATAGATATTAAGACTAGGTATTTGAATCATCGATAATCCTAAATTTTTGACATTTCTTTACTTTATTCAAACTTAAAAGTAGGGTATATTAAGGTGTTCCAAAATTTTAGAAGTTACCATCAAAACCTTAGAATCAGCCCTTAGCTAAATACCTTCAAGAAAACGCTGAACTCCGAAATGAAATCGAAACCTTGAAATAAAAACTAAAAACCGAAAAAAACAACATGAACAAACTAGTTAAGAATTGAAATACAAAAAAACCAAATTATCGTCTAAAAATAATGAATACAATAAACTAGAAAAAATAATAAAAAAACAAAAAACTTTTGTTGGTTAATTCCAACCTATCCGTACAAATATTAATAATAATATTATCAAACCAGTAACTTTTTAGTTCAAAAAATGGTTTTAATGTTAATTAAAAAGTTAAATATGTTAAAATAACTGTATATTAAAAATTATTCTAAAAGGAATTAATAATTATGATTAAAATTAAAAAAAATAATCAAATGGTTTTTATTAATAATTATTTTTATCATTGTTGTTTTTGTTGGTTTTATAATCTTAACCAAAATAGGAGTGATTAAACTTCCTAAAAACCCGATTCCTATTCTAAATAAAGTCGAAGTTAAAATCTTAGAAGAATGGGAAGATGAAAATCAAAGAGGTCAAGATCGATACATTATCAAAATGCTTTATAAATTCGATGGTTTTAATGGGGTTGGTTATTACCAACAACAACTTAATGATAAATCTAATAAAGACTTTTTCGAAATCACGACTATTCAAGACCGCCTCTAATCCCAACACGAACCTTCCAACCTTGCTATCTTCATCAAAAACCGTCATCCTTTCGACCGTTGGAATAAACGAGGGGCAATCTCAGAAGATTTTGGCTTTAAAGACGGTTTTGAAAACACACACTTTGATATGGAAGATGATAGTAAATTGTGTCGTTATATTGATTTCGAAAAACAACAACACGAAGAGGACCAGTTGTTAATCACTTAATCCTAAAATACAAAGGTCCAAAACATTTCTTACAAGAAGATAAAGATTTCTATCTTGGTAGTATTTTTACCCATAATAATAAATTCGAATTAACTGACTTCTTCTACCTTCACTTCGATCCTGTTCGTGGTACTTTATTCATCTTCAAAGATAAACATAATAACGATAAAGCCGAAGAAGCTGAAAATAATAAAAAAATCAGCCCTGACTGGTTATAAAATCTTAACAAATTTTAATAGTTAAAATTTAAGGAATAAAAATAAAATGAGATTTCATATAATGTTTAAATTACAAAATCAATTTAAAATAATAAATATTTGTTTATTAGTTTTTTTAGGATTGTTTTTAATTACTAATAATCAACAAGTAATGGGGATGAACAAAGATATTGCTATCACTAGTAATAATAATCAAAACATAACTAATTACTCTATTGAAGAAAATATAATTAATTTAAAATATAAAATTCGCGAAAATGCAGTTCAAAAAATAAATACAGAAAACGAAATACAACAATTATCAAATAATGAACCTAGAAAAAATACTCTTTTAGCTTTAAAACAAAATTTAGAAAATTTAATTCATAATCAAAAAGAACAATTAAAAACTTATCAAATACTTTTAAAAACTTTAAATAATGAAAATAATTAATTCTTCATAAAGACCCTCCTCAAGTATTTAAATGGTATGTTATCAGATGCCATCAAACTATAAGAGACTGGCTACAACGCAATTATGATAAATTATTATTTAGAAGACAATCAATCCGTCCTAAACTCTATCAACTCTCTCTACGAAATAATCGCATATGAGGGATAAAAATAAAGGAGATTTAATTAATGGTTAAATTAAAAAAACAATTTAAAACCATTTATTTTTGTTTAATTGCTTTTATAGGATTATTATTTCTTTTTAACAATCATCAAGTAATGGCGATGGAAAATACAGAAATTAATTTAAGTCTTTTAAATACTCAAAAAATAAAAACATTTTATAAAATTAATATTAACGAAAATTATAATAATTCATTAAAAATGAGTTATTATGTTAGTGATAAGAATTCATCATTACAAAGTGTCTCTCACAAGATAAATGTAATAAATTCTATAGCAAAACCCACAAATAATAAAAATAATTGTATAAAATTACAAAGAAATAAATCTATTTAAAATAAAAGATATACAAAAACAAGACCCTTTCAAGGGTCTTGTTTTTTACCCCCCAAACTGGTTAGGCAATAAAACTTAAAACCCAGGAGGTGAAAAATATATGAATCAAACTAAATTCCTAAAAAAGTTCTCTTAATTGTTATTTCTTTATTAATCTTTCTTTTATTTCATAACCATATCTACGCCCATAACTATTTTCACAAACAAACAAAATCCAAAATAAAATTAACAGACTCCCAAACCCTCCAACAAGAATGGTTAAACACCCAACCTAAATTAAAAAGATACGATATTAACGTTCTAGATAAAGAAGATATTCCCAACATCTTAGAATATTTTGATATTCAAACTTCCATCTACGGCCTTGAAGAACTCTCATACAATCCTTATAATAAACAATTTTTTTATCCTAAACTCAAAAACCCTCCTCAAGGTCTCTTAGGAGTATACAGTTGAGTTTCTAACTCAGGTAAGTCTCTTTTCGAGAAATTTAATAATTAAATTAGACATATTTTATATCTAATTTATTATTTTTTTGTGTTCCGTTTTCTCAAGAACACTTCAAAAAAATAAATTAAAAATCATACAAAGAGAACGACTAGACAAAAAATTAGAATCTATTGATAATTAAATCACTTTTATTAAAGAAGAACTAAAACAACAAGTCCCATACTATCTCAAAAGTTCGAAAAATTTCAAAACAAAAAAGATATAATAAATTTTTTCAATCTATTACCAATTAATTAATATATAAAACTTTTTATTTAATATTAACACAATAAAGTTGTATAATATTAGTAATCATTTCTTTAAAAGATAATATAAACTACTACTATTATTAGAAAGAAAATTAAAGAATGAACTTTTTTAAAAATTATAAAGAATTTATTATTGTTTTATTTTTTGTTGTAATTTGTATTACAATGGGGCGTTATTTCAAGTAAAAAAACAAAATAAAAATAATTCACTATCTAATATTATTAAGACAACATTAGATTTCGATAATTTACTAAAACTAAAATTAAAGCAAAATTAAATATTATTTTAAAATTACAACAAGATTTTTTATTCCTTTAAGAAGAATATCAAACTAAAAAAAGTTAATTCACATTTATATTAGGATCCATCTGATAGTTTAGAACATTTAGAACGGAATATAAATATACTATTACAAAGATAAATTATCAGATTTAAAAAAAATAATTTTAATAATTTAGGCTTCAATATTTTTAATTGAGAATTTTTACAAGTTATTTCGGATTTATAAATCCCACGATTTAAAAAATATAATTTTAATGAAGAATAAATTAATGAATGTGCACAAAATTGAAAAAAATAAAAGCAACATTATAAACCATTATTTCTAAGTTCAAAAGAATTTCAAAAGAATTTCAAAAGAATTTGATAAAATTCAATCTTATGTCTTTTTTGAAAATGATAAATATGTATTATCCCTAGAAAAACTTTCCGAAGAATAAAAAATCGAAATTGATAAAATTAAAAATAGTTGGAAATTTAATTTAAAACCTCTAAATGAATATCAAAATAAAATTGATGAATACCAAAAAAATGTGACGCTTTAATGATTCAAATAAATTTTCTAGAATTTGATCCATAAAAAAGTTAATAAAATTAAATCCCTAAATTCACAATTAAAATTTGCTTAAAAATCTAAAAATAGATTGAAAAAAAATTATGATAGAATATTATTTAATGAAATAAATAGTAATATCTTATCTCAATTCTCCCTCTACGAAATCATCTCGTTTGAGGAATAAAAATAAGGAGATTTCAATAATGTTTCAATTAAAAAATAAATTTCAAATAGTTTATATTTGTTTAATTAATTTTATAGGGTTGTTATTTATTTTTAGTGATCATCGAGTTATGGCGATGAATAATAATATATCACAAAATCCAAACGCTGAAATTATAAATAATATAGGAGAATTTCAAAACTTAATGTTATTACAAAGAAATTCAGCACAACAAATTATTAATGCTTTTTTAAATCGTGCTTCAGAACCAGAAATAGTAAATCTTTTGAATAGACATAAACAAATACATCAACAAATAGTAAATTATCAACAAAGACTGCTAAATATGCAACAACAAATGATAAGAAATATAGATTTAAATTTAACAAGAATTCAACTCGAAAGAGAAAGTTTATTATTAGAAAATTCAATGATGACTGCCATCAACAACATTCCTTTGCATGCTTCTGAATCACAGATAAATATATTAAGAAATATTCAAATAAATATAGATCAAGTTCAATCACAAATTAATAATATAATACAACAAATAAGAGATCAACAACAAAGAAACAATAACCCAAGAAGACGTTGAATAATTAAATATTCAACTTTCAATTCTAAAAGACCCTTTTCTAGGGTCTTTTTTATTTAACACACAACGAATTGACAAGTTAATAAATTAAAAAATAAAGAAAAGTGGTTAGATATTAATTTAAAAAAACTATTATACAAAGGCATTTAGTAGTAAAAACGAATATATAATAAAAAGACGTTACAAAAATAAATTTAATCACAACATCGAAAAATATATCAATTAAGAAAATAAAAAAATCAAATAATGGCTATTTCGACGAGATTAGAATAATTCAAAATCAAAAGGAGGTTAAAACTATGAATCAAACTAAATCCCTAAGAAAAGTTTTATTCACTATTTCTTTTATAATCTTTATTTTTTTTAATAACCCTATATAAGTTTATAACTATTTTCAAAGACTGAAATAATTTTTATATCCTTTCTAAAAATATTTTTAGAAAGGAATGAAATATCAAGATAAGAATTATTTAAAGAATTTGTAAAAAATAAAGAGAAATTAAAATTTCGAGATGAATTAATTGATATGCATTTATATCTGTAAATAATTTGGTTGATATATTAAAATATTATCCAAGAGTCTTTCAAAAAGATGATTTATATTAATAAGTAATTTTAGATTAATAAAAGTCTTAAATAATTATTAAGATGTAGGTTATGAATTTGTTGTCTATATAACTTCAACCAGAGAACTTATTAGAAAAAGTTATTCCTCTTCGATTCAGTAAAAAACTCATAAATATAATAACCTTTTCCTTTCAAGAAAGAAAAACATTGATCATTTACAGGGTACCAAATTATTAATCCTTATCAATTATATTTAAGAAAAATTAATCATAAACTCTTAGTTAAAAAAATTAAAAAATAAAAGGTAGTGGATTTATTTATCTTTCTCTAATTATTAAAAAAGCTATTTTAAATGATAATGATCTCGACTTATTATCGATTTGGAAAATATTGTTGATAATTCCTAAATATTTTATTAAAAAACATTGGTATTTCAAAATTTTATTTATTAATAATTACGACTAACTCTATTAAAAAGCCGTTTTTCAAACATTATTAAATCAATATAACTATTTATTAACAAAAATAAAAAAAAGATTAACTAAAGCAGGGCTTTTCTTTATTTTCAGTAAATATTGTTTTCTTAGTATTTTAAGATACAAAAATAATCAAAATTTATTTTACGTATTTCAGTTATCAATCAAAATTTTAAACAGGAATATTAAATTTAAATGATTTAATTACCTTCAAAAAAACATTTTCAAAAAAAAGAAACATGTATTTATTTCTTACTGATTATCAAAAAATAATTTCTAACGCCATAAAAGATGATTTTTTATTTATTGATCTGCCTTATTAAAATAGCAAAAATAACCCTTACATCAGTTTTTTATCAAGAGCTCTTTTGATTCGACAGAACAAATTAATTTGTTTAATTATCTAGAAAAGACCTATCATTAAGGATTGAAATGGGGTTAATATTATATTATGAAATTATCAAAGATTACAAAGGTTTAAAAATATCTTGGGAAAAAGAATTAACCAAAATAGAAATCGAATTAAAATAATTGTACGAAGCTAAAAAAATAACTCAAGAACAAAAAGAAAAAATAAAAGAAACCTTAGATAAAAACAAAAACACCATTAAAGAAATAAAAATAAAATCAAAAATGTATTTGGAAATATCAATATCTTAAAATAAAAATCAAAAATAAAATGAGTTAACAAAGAATAAGAATAACTAAAAACAAATACTAACGAAAATGACAAAACTAGATTAAAAAATAACATCAACTGGTTAGAAACTTAAAAAAATTAATTGTTAAATAAATAATCAAAATTAAAAGAGAAAAAACTGATTTATAAGCTGAAAAAGAAATGCATGAGACTCCCGACCCCCAATGTGTTATCAAATAAAATTAAATTTAGAGATCCATTACAGCGTGATTATGATAAATTAACTCTTGGAGAATAAAAAATTTTTGCCTAAATCAAATCCATTGAACAAATACTCACAGAAATCCAAAATAATAAAATAATATTGACTAAATAAAATAAAAATGAACTTTAATCTAAAAAAACAAAAAAAGATTAAAAATTTTTAGAGAAGCAGCTTTTGAATCAAGATTTACCGCAACCTATTGGGATAAAAAGCATGAATTTAGTTTTGGTGTAATCATTGCGACGATATCTTCCTAGGAAGCCTAATTATATATGGATTATTTTTCTGCAGTTGAGGCATGTTAATAGTATTAAACTTTGTAATAACTAAAAAGTCTTTGGAACATTATCATCAAAAGGTGGATTAATAATAGTTTCACGAAGTTCATCGTGTAATCTGTTTAGACCATAATTATTTAACAATGAAGACAGAACAATTAAAACGATGTACAAAGATATATACGAAACAATTGTAAAAATAATAGAGCAAAAATTAGAAGAATCAAAAGCCGACTACAAAGATTGTGAAAAGAAAATAGAAAAATATAAAATTTGTTATGCGTATAATATAATTTTAAATTCAGAACAAGAAAAATGAGCAATCCAACAATTAAAACGCGAAGAAAGAAAATGTTTACTAATTGATGAATATAAAATATTAATTGTAAATGAATTAACTAAACAAAATAATTTAGTTTCTGACTTAACAGATTTAAAATTGTAACAAAATTGACTAGAAGAAAAAATGAAACAATAACTGGAGAAATTAATATCTTAAAAGAAGAACAAAAATAACAAGACCTAAATTAAGTCAAGAGATAAAAAAAGATCAGAATAAAAAAGATAATAATAAATTTTTTTAAACCTATCATTATATAATCAATATATAAATTTTTATTTAAAATTAAAACAATAAAGTTGTATACTAGTAGTAGTCGATCTCTTGAAAAGATAATATAAATTACTACTATTATTAGAAAGGTAATGAAATAATGGACTTTTTTAAAAATTATAAAGAAGCTATTGTTGTTTCGGGATTTTTTTGAGTTTGTATTACAATTATTTTTATTTTAAATAAAAAAACAATTGTAACACATTATTTAATTATCAACAACCATTAGAAAATAAAAAGAAGAACTTTTTAATCAACCATCAAGAACCAAAACGCGAAATTAAAACTCCAAAACTTAAAATTAAAATAACTCTAGAAAGATTTAATTTCATTAAATCTTGTTTAAAAACCACAATGAAGTTTTATCATTATACAATCTTTTTAAAAAAATTGAAATTTAAACAGCCAAAAACAAATATATTAGAATATCAAAAAAACAAGGCAATTAACAAATTAAATACAAATGCGATGAATTCAACAAAAAAATTGAAGAAACTAAAAATAAAAAGATCGTACAAGGATTAACAAAAAGAGAAACAGCCGACTTTAGAAGATGACAAAGAAACTTATAAGGTTATTTTATTAAATGTTATTCAATGAAGAGATTCATTAAAGCGCGATTATGATAATTCCAAAAATAGTTACGGAAATTTCTTAGAACATTTGAATTCCTTCTGCCAAATTGCTTCATCTGAAGAATAAAAATAAAGGTGATTTTATTAATGATCAAATTAAAAAAACCAATTTTTAAAAAAAATAAATATTTTTTACTTATATTATTTTTTTAATTTTTGTAACTATGCAACAAAAAATTTATGCTTACCCTTTGTTAGACAAAAATATAGGTATTCATACAGATTTTAAAGAAGTTCCGAATGCTAAAGCTAATATAGTTGTTACTCATGGAATAGCTGAGAGTTCAAAAGAATATGAAAGATTATCAAATATTTTAAATAATACTAATTATAATGTTTTGCTTTATGATGTTAGAAGTCATGGGCAAAGCAGAAATAATTACAATGATATAGCAAATATTGATGATTTTAATATTTTAATAGATGACTTGTATTTAATAATTAACTCTTTAAAACAAAAAAATAATTTAAAAAATATTTTATTAGGACATAGTTTAGGCGGTATAATAAATAATTGTTATATTTACAGATATAAAAATATAGACGGCGTAATTAACAGTGGTTCTCCAACAAAAATAATAGATTCTGTAAATGTATTTATAGAAGAAGAATCAATAAAAAATATGCCAAATATTCCAGTAGTAATGAATTACGAAAGATTATCCAGATTACCTTTGACACAAGAAATGAAGAATTTTAGAAGTATAAAATTCTTAACTCCGAATTTTATAAGAAATACTATGGTTTTAAGTATTCGATATTTTCAAGAAAATTTAATCAATAATTCATATATTTATCCAAAATCTATTTTATTATTACACGGAGAAAAAGATAAATTTATTTTATCAGAAAATAGCCAAGAATTGTTTGATATTCTTCAAGAATCTAATAAAAAAATTGAAATTATATCCTAATATGTATCATAATTTATTTAATGATTTAGAAAATGAACAAGTTTATCAAGATATTATAGAATGGTTAGAAACAATTTTATAAAAATTTAAATAAATAATAAAAATAAAAAAATAAATTGAATATTATATAAATCCATATGAAGAAGACTTTTATGAGGTCTTTTTTTAATGAAGTTTTCTTAAAAACTGAACTGATAGAGAAGTCTCTAATTTGTTCTAAAAAAATTATTTTAATTATAAAAACAACATTTTATGTTATAATGAAAATAATTTAGTATTAAAATATTAAAAATAAATTAACTATTCATAAAAATTAAATTTTAATTTATGAATTTTAATTTATGAGTTGTTTTTAAAAAAACGAAATATAAATGAAATAGGTAAAAAAAATTAATAATCAGATTTTAATTGACATTCAAAATTTATCCAAAAAATTTTTAATTAATAAAAAAATTTTTCAAAAACCTCAAATTTTAGCAGCTAACAAAAATATTAATTTATCTATTTTTAAAGGGGAAACTTTATCTATAGTAGGCGAATCAGGTTCAGGAAAATCTACTTTAGGACAATTAATTTTGCAATTAGAAAAACATACTTCTGGAAATATATTTTATCATCAAAATAAATTAAATAAAATTGATTTAACAAAATTAGATAAAAAACAACAACGTTTATTAAGAAAAGAACTTCAAATTATTTTTCAAGATCCTTTTTCTTCTTTAAACCCTTCTTTAAAAATATCTGATATTATCGGTGAAGGTCTTTTAATTCATAAAATGGTTAAAAACACAAAAGATCATTTTTACAAAGAAAAAATATTAGATATTATGTCAAAATGTCAAATCGATAAATCTCTTTATAATCGTTATCCGACACAATTATCAGGAGGTCAAAGACAGAGGATAGCTATCGCTAGAACATTAATTATAAAACCTAAATTTATTGTTTGTGACGAAATTGTTTCTGCATTAGATGTTTCAACTCAATCTAAAATTCTTGACCTTTTAAATGATTTAAAGCAAAAAAATCAATTAACTTTAATGTTCATTACTCATGATTTAGGTGTTGCTGGTTATTTAAGCGATAGAATATGTGTCATGTATTTAGGTAATATAGTAGAATTAGGACCTAAAGACAAAATTTTAAAAAATCCTTGTCATCCTTATACTAAACAAATTTTAAATGCTATTCCTAAATTAAACAACCAAACAAAAACAGAATATAAAATTGTTTATGAAACCCTTAAATTCAAATTTTTATTTCATAAAAATGAAAAAGATTTAAATTGGCTAGAAATTGAACCTCAGCATTTTATTAGATGTACTTTAAAAAAATAAATTTAAAAAGTAGGATTTTAAATGGAAAGTTTGTTAAAAGTTCAAAATTTACATACTTATTTTGAAACTCCAAAAGGGTTAATAAAAGCTGTGAAGGGAGTTTCTTTTAAATTAAAAAAAGGGCAATCTTTAGGTATTGTTGGCGAATCAGGAAGTGGTAAAAGCCAAACTGCCATGTCAATTCTAAAATTATTTGCACAAAATCAAAAAATATATCAAGGTAAAATTATTTTTAATGAAAAAGAAATTTCCCAATATAATGACAAACAAATGACAAAAATTCGCGGCAATGAAATAGCTATGATTTTTCAAAATGCTATTTCTAGTCTTAATCCTGTTTTTAAAATAAAAAACCAAATCATGGAAGTTTTAAAATTGCATAGAAAAATGAATCATGCCGAAAGCAAAGCAAAAATTTTTGACATTTTAAATAAAGTTAAAATAAATAATGTTCGAAGGGTAATGGAAGCTTATCCTAGTCAATTATCAGGTGGGATGTGTCAAAGAATAATGATAGCGATGTCTTTAGTATGTGAACCTAAAATTTTAATCGCTGACGAACCGACTACAGCTTTAGATGTTGTTATTCAAAAAGAAATTTTAAATTTGATTAATGATTTAAAAAAAGAAATAAAAACATCTATTTTATTTATCACTCATGATTTAGGAGTTATATCTCAAATTGTAGATAATGTTATAGTTATGTATCAAGGAAAAATAATAGAACAAGGTCCTATTCAAGAAATTTTAAAAAAACCTAAACATAATTATACAAAATCTTTATTAAATAATTTTTTAAAAACAAATTTTTTTGTATAATTACTAAAAATAAATTTTGTAAAAAATTAAATTATAATTCATATATTATTTTATTAATATTTATAAAAAATATTTATAAGAAAGAAGAATTTATATGTTATGTCTTCAACAGATTATATTTTAAAAAAATTTTTTTATATTTTATTAATGTTAATAACCATAATATTAATAAGTTTTTTTTCTGTTAAATTAATACCTGGCGATCCAGTTTCAGCTATGTTTGGGCAAAAAGGACCGACAAAAGAACAAAGAGAAGTTGAAGAAAAAAAATTAGGATTAGATAAAAGTATACCAGAACAATTTAAAACGTATCTAATAAATATATTTAAATTTAGTTTTGGTAATTCTTATGTATATAGAGATCAAACAACATTTAGTCTTGTTTGGCCTAATTTTAAAATAACTTTTTTAATAGCTTTTTTAAGTTGTATTTTAGGTTCTATAATAGGTATTTTTTTTGGTTCTTTATCATCTTTATGGCGAAATACCAAAAAAAGTTTTATCTTAAATTCTATATTTATGTTTTTATTATCTACCCCTACTTTTATTATTGGTTTTACATTGCAATATTATTTAGGTTTTTGCTGGAATATATCGGAAATATCTGGAACTATTTATTTACCTATTTTAACTTTAGCTTTAGCAGCTAGTGGTTCTATTTTTAAAATAACTTTTAATAATATGAAAGAATCTTTAAAACAACCTTATATCACAACAGCTTATGCTAAAGGATTATCGACAAAAACAGTTATTTTTAAACATGCTTTAAAAAATGCTTCAATTCCTATTTTAGCTCAAATTGGTTTAATTTTTAATGGTTTAATTAGTGGTGCTGCTATTACAGAATCTATATTTAATTTACAAGGTATAGGAAGTTCAACAATATTAGCTTTTGAAAATAGAGATTTTCCAGTCCTTCAATGTTCTATTATTTTATTAGGTATTTTCATTTCTATTTTTAATTTATTATTAGATTTAATATATTTTTGGTTAAATCCTACAATAAATAAAAAGAAATAAAATATATTTTAATTATTATAGAAAGATAAAAAATTTAATGAAAAAGTTTAAATATTTAATTTGTTCTTTTAAAACCAAATTAAAAATATTAAAAGATAAAAATTTTTTATTTGGTTTTTTATTTTTAATTATTTTAATGTTTTTAATTTTATTTCGTTCTGGTTTATTTCCTAATCCTTATGATTCTTCATCAAGTACTAGATTGCAAAAAATTAGCTTTAAACATTGGATGGGAACTGACGGAACTGGATATGATTTATTCGCTCGTGTTTTAGAAGGAGCGAAAATTTCATTAAGTATTAGCTTTATAATAGTAATGATTAGTAGTTTAATAGGTGCTTTTTTAGGAATTATAGCTGGTTATTTTCAAGGTTTTTTGGATAATATAATTATTTTTGTATGTGATTTTTTAACTATTATCCCAGATATTATCTTGGCTATTTTTATTATGTTATTTTTAGAAAATTTTAATAATAAAATATTTACACTTATTATTGTACTAGTTATTTCTTATATACCTTCTTATATTCGTGTAATAAGAGCAAATACTTTAACCATTAAACAAAAAGATTTTGTTAAAGCATCTAAAGCTTTAGGTTCGAGCGAAATTAGAATTATTAAAAAACATATTTTGCCAAATATTTGCGCTAATTTAATAACTAAAATGATTTTAAATATGTCGAGTGTTATTCTAGCCATTTCGGGATTAAGTTTTATTGGTTTAGGTTTGAACAGAGATAAAGCTGAGTGGGGTAATATTTTATTTGCTTCCAAAGAATATATCATGGATAATCCTAATTTGTTTTATGGCCCTTTTATTATTATCTTTTTAACTGTTTTTTCTTTTGATTTAATAGGTAAAAGTTTAATCCATTATTTGGATAATAATAAATATAATTAAGTTGTTAGATTAATTAAAAAAATATTTCAATTTTTTTAAAATTTAATTTTTAATAAATATAAAAAGGATATAATAAATGATTGTTAATAAAAAGAAAATGAAAGATTTTTTAATAGATCATAAAGGTAAAATGTTTATTATAACTGCTATTATTTTAAGTTGCTTAGTAGGGTTTTGGATTATATATCTAAATATAATGAACGAATCTATTAAAGATAAAATAATAATAAGGATTCCCGTTGATATAAAAGATTGGGAAACTGCTGGTGGCAGTAGAACAGTTTATAAAGCACATATAATGGATTTCATACATGAATGTTTTTTAAACACACAAGAAGATGGTAAAACAATAATATCAGGATCAGGATTATTAAAACAAATTCCTCAAAAAAACGGAAAAATAATAATATGTGAATTAAAAAATGAAATTTATTTTCATAATAATGATCCTATACAAACTGATGATGTAGTATATTCAATCAATAGAGGGAAAATACAAGGTGATAAAAATTATAAAAAAATATCACAAGTCGAAAAAATAAATGATAAAAGATTTAAAATTTATTTAGACAAAGATTATTCTGATTGGGAATTATTTTTTACTAAATATATTAAAATAATTAATAAAAAAGAAGTTCAAAAAAATGAAGCAAAAGGTCTTAAAATAGGTACTGGCCCTTTTAAATTTAAAAATCATAAAATAAATGATAAAGTAGAATTAGAACTTTTTGAAGAATATTACGATAAACAGTCTATAGCTAATACGAATAAAAAAATTATTTTTAAAATAATATCCGACAATAATACTGCTATACAAGAGTTAGAAACAGGAAAAATTGACATTTGCACTGGACTTAATTCAAACCAAATTATAAATTTAAAAGAAAAAATTGATAAAAGCGAATTTAAAAATTTTAAAATATTAGAAAACAAAACAGCTAGTAGCAATTATATTTACTTTAACAAAATAATAACTATTCCATTAGTACGTGATATTATTTCAAGATCGTTAAATATACAACAAATGATTGAAGAGTTAAATTTAACATCAATAGTTTCATTTGCAAAACATTTTGTTAACAGTAACATAATAACATTAGATATAAATTATCATAAAAATAAATTAAGCGAAACAGAAGCTCAAAAACTAGTTAAACAATTAAAACCAGAAGAAAAAAAATTAAAATTAGGTGTTGGTGTAACAACACCACTGATATATAAAATAATAGACAAATTAACTAATATTGGCTTTGAAGTTGAATTAGATACACCAAACTTTAATAATTTAGTAGCAAATACTATTAATAAAAAATATAACATGAGTATTTTCGGTGAATCTTTTGATTACAAATATCCACATCCAACTTATAGTGATTATTTTTTAACCAATAATAACAAAAGTAACTTTTGTGGTGTGAATGAAGAAGATGAATTATATTTGGAACAAAAAATAAAACAAGCTGAAATAGAAACAAATGAAACAAAATACAATGAAATTATATTAGATATAGAACGATATTTAAATAAACAAAATTATTTATTACCGCTAACAGAAAACAAGTATAATTATATTGGTTATTCCGTAAAATTAGATCCAAAATTTGTTAAATGTGATATTTTCGGCTATTTTTATAATTTAAAATCAATACCAAAAAAACAAATTAAATAATATTATTGAAAAAAATCCAATATCATTGATAAATGATATTGGATTTTTTTATTAACAAATATTAAACATTTTTTTGAAATAATAAATTAACTCTTTTACCTAAATTTTCAGGTAATTCAACAAAAAACTTATTTTTTAATTTAAATGGATAATTTTTTTTTATATTTTGTAATTCTGTTTTGTAATTAGGACCTTTCATAACTATAAAATAACCATTATTATTAAGAACTAAAGAAGCCAATTTTAAAATTAAATCTAATTTTCCTAAAGCTTAAAATTTTAAAACAACTAAACTTTTAGAAAAATTATTTACTGATATTACTTATTTTAAAAATGATGAGAGTTTTTTATATTTTTCTTTTATTATTGATGTTTTTAAATAATCAAATTATTGCTTTTTATATTTCATAGATAAACAAAATAAAAATTTAATTTTAAATACCATTTCAAAAAAATACCTAAATTAAAACCTCCTTGTCTATTTTTATTTCTATCAAGTTTTATATTTATTAATTGATTCGAATTAAAAAAAATTAATTAAATCCCCTTTTTTTTGTTATTATGTTTGTCACAAAAATCAAATTCATACGATAAATTTGTTATCATAAAACCTTTTCGATCAAATGAAAAGTATTTTATTTAATCGTAATACTTTTTTATTTCAAAACTCCCCATAAAAAATCAAAAAAATTGTTAACTAATTTCCTTCTTTATGGAATCAAAAATGGTTATTAGCTAAATTAAACTATCTTTTGCCTTTTCAATATTCTCAAAATTTTAAATAATTAATTTAGAAATATTGTTTTAAAATTAGATTTTTTGAATATCAAACTTTAACAAAAGGCATTTTTTTAGATAAAATAATCAAATTATAAAAAAATTTATTTTTAGAACAAATTGAGGTCTTATAACATTTATGTTAAATAGAATGTTTAAAAATCTCAATATAAAAAACTTCTAAATTTTTTTATATTTCCTATAGTTTTAAAAGATATTAAATTATAGGCTTAATTTTAATTCTTTAATGACAATTTTAAAGACAAAAGTTGTAAAAAATAGAAAATTACACGTTTGACACACATTCATTTAATTGAAATTGATATTTATTAAAAGATATTTCAAACCTTGTACTCCATCTACATTTCCTTTTTTTATCTGATAATATAAATGAATAAATTTTAAAATCAAATTTTTTATTTTTTCAATAGATAATAATTTCATTTCTTTTATTAGAAAAAAAGTTTTTTCTGGATAATATTGTAAAATAGTGCTAATTTCGTTTTCTGTTTTGTTTTCATTCAATAAATGTTTTAATAAAATCATATCTTGTAATTTGTTTAAAATTTGATAGATAACATAATTAGGATCTTTTTTTTTATTTATTAAATCTTCAAATAATAAAAAAGCTTCTTTAGCATTTGAATTATTTATAACGGATTTAATAAATAAAAATACACTTTCATCTTTTAAAAAGATCAATTGTTTTATAATTTTGATATCATTAATTTTTTTATCTGCAGAAGATAAATAATATAATTTAATTTTTTTAATTTCTTCTTTTAATAAAGATAAATTTTTTTTGGTTTTTTTATTTAAAAAGTAAATAATGTTCGGAAATATTGTAAAACCTTCTTGTTTAAAAATTTTTTGAATATAATTGTATAAATTTTGGTCAGTTAATTTATATTTTCTTTTAATGTTAAATTTAGTATTTATTTTTTTTTGTATATCTGATGGAAAATTATTTTCTTTTGTTTCGTTTAAATAAATAATAATATTTTCATCTGGTTTGTTAAAAAAATCTAACAAAAATTTTAAATTTATATTTTTTTTAATAAATAAAAAAGAAATATTTTCAATAAACAAGACTTTTTTATTATAAAAAAAAGAACTAGTAAATAATTCTTTAGCTATATCTTTAGCCATCTCCATATAATTATCTTCTTGAATAGAATAAAATAAAAAATGATAATTTTGTGTTTGACATAAATTCTTTAAATTATTTTGTTCTTCTTCTAAAGAATGTTTTTCTTCATAAATTATTAAATTCAAAGAATTATTTTTCATAAACAAAGACTTCCTTAGTTATAAAATGATTTATTTTGATAATTTTATTTTAAAGCTCTAGGATGGTATTTGAAATATGCTTTTTTTAAATATTTTGGATTAATATGAGTATAAATTTGAGTAGTTGCAATATCTTCGTGTCCTAAAATATTTTGTAAAGTCCTTAAATCCATGCCATTTTCTAATAAATGAGTAGCAAAAGAATGTCTAAGTGTATGTGGCGAATATTCATCTCTTAAATTAGCTTTTTTAGCTATTTTTTTAAAAATTTTGTAACAACCTTGTCGTGTTAAACGTTCTCCGTTTTGATTTAAGAAAACAAAGGAAATTGTTTTCTTTTTTAAAAGTATAGGGCGTCCTTGTTTTAAATATTTTTTTAATATTTGCGAAGAATATTTAGTAACAGGGGTAATTCTTTCTTTAGAACCCTTTCCTTTTATAATAATATAAAATTCTTGTAAATGTAAATCATTTAAGGTTAAATTTAAAATTTCTGATATTCTTAAACCTGAACCGTACATCAATTCAAAAAATGCTTTATTTCTTAAAGAGCATAAAGCATTTTTCTTATCGATTACACATTTTAAAAAGAAAAAAACTTCTTGTAAAGATAGAACTAAAGGTAATTTGAGTTCTATCTTTGGTATTTTAATTATAAGAGCTACATTATATTTCACTTTTTTTTCTAAAAATAAAAAATAATGAAATTTTTTGATAACAATAATTTTTCTAGCTAAACTTCTGCTACTTATATTATATAAATGAGTTATATGTTCTAAAAATAAAGAAATATCTTTTTGTGTTATTTTATTGAGTTTTTTTATTTTTAAATCCTTAGTTATAAAATTTAAATATTGTTTTATGTCGTTTAAATAAGCTTCAATAGTATTCGAAGATAATAATAATTCATGTTCAATATAAAATTTGAAATCTATTAAAACGCTTTGCATTTTTAAATCGAAACTTTCTTTCATATTTTGAAAATTATCATTTTTAATTATCAGGTTGGGAATTAAATTTGTTTAACATAAAATATATAATAAAAGAAGTTATTAATAATTTAATAAAAGTTAATAATAAAGATATAAAATGTATTTCCCTTTGATAAAAGTATAAAAAAGAAACCGAAAATATAGCTATAATATAATTCAAAATATTAATACAAAAAGATATATTTTTCTTTTTATAAATTGATAAATATTTAGCTATAATATCTATTCCGCCAGTAGAACTACCTGTTTTAATACAAAAACTAATAATAAAACCTGTGGAACAAGATACGATAATAACTCTTAATAAAGATAATCCAAAACCACTATCTTTTTTTATTAATCCAAAACCATGACTTAAAAAATGTAATTGTCCATCAGGTTTATTTATTAAAAAAGTAAATATAAATAATAAAATAACAAAAGCTATAGTATTAATTAAAGAATTCATGCTAAATTTAAAATCTAATTTAGGAAAAGAAATAAAAATAAATAAAAATAAATTAACACAACCTACAAAAATAGAAGCAAATAAACCATTAAAAGTAGTGTTTGGGAATGAATCAGGTTTAATTTTTATTAAAATTTTAGCAATAGCATCGCCGATGCCATGAATTCCTGTTGTGTATACTGTAGTTTGGTAATCGCCGCTCATAAAAATCACATCAACCAAAATATATATTAAAACTAAAAATAAAGATATAAAAATTGTTTTAATGTTTTTTTTGGTGAAAAATTTATCATTCACGTTTTTATAAACCTTTGAAATATTATCGTTTGAAATATTTAGGTTTTTGTTCTGCATGTGATTTATTTTTATTATCCTTAGTTTATTATTTTTTCTTTATTTAAAATATTTTGAACAACGAATACATAAATTATTTAAATTTGTGTTTTCTGTAACATTCCAACATCTAGGACATTCAGTGCCTGAAGCTGTTGTAACATGAATATTTAACGAATTTGATTCTATTATTTCCGATTGCGAAACTATCAAAAATTGATTTAATTTGTTTTTAATTTCTAAATTATCTAACATTTCAATATATTCTTTGGGTAATTTTAAAATTAATTTAGCTTGTAAAGATTTGTTTATAATTTTATTCGTTCTTTCTTCTTCCAATTTTTTTAAAATTTGTTCTCTAAAACTAAAAAATAATTTATAATGATTTTGTTTTTGATGAAAATTAATTTTTGTATAATGGTCAGAAAGGAATTCTTGAATTTCTTTTTTTTTAGGTATTGACTCTAAATAAATATCTTCTTTTTTATTAAAAGATAAATGTTGATACGCTTCTGAAGTTGTATGCGGGATAATAGGAGTTAAAATTTTTAATAAAGATATTAAAATGTCGTATATATTAGATTGAATAACATTTCTTTCCCAATTATTTTCTTTTTCAATGTATAAAATATCTTTTCCAAAGTCTAAATAAAAAGCACTTATTTTGTTGGCTATAAAAGGATATAATAAGCTCATAATTTTGTCAAAATTATAATTTTCATAAAATTCTAATATTTTTAGAAAAATATTTTGGAATTCTAAAAAAAATAATTGATGAAATAATGGTCTTTGTTCTAATGGAATGTAATATTCTTTATAAGGTTCGAAATTATTTAAATTACCTAACATAAAACGAAAAGTATTTCTTATTTTTTTATACTTTTCTTCTATTTGAGATAAGATATTATTATCTAATCTTACATCGATATTATAATTGATGTTAGCCACCCATAATCTTAAAATATCAGCGCCTTTTTGTTGTATAATTTTTAAAGGATCTACCACATTATTCAATGATTTACTCATTTTTTGGCCTTTTCCGTCTAAAACAAAACCATGAGTAATAATTGTTTTATAAGGTGTTGTTTGAAACGCAGCTACAGAAGTTACCAAAGAAGAATTAAACCAACCTCGATATTGATCTGCTCCTTCTAAATAAATATCAGCACTATTAAAATCTTTATATAATTTTTTTAAAACACTGTAAGAAGTTCCAGAATCAAACCAAACATCTATAATATCTGTTTCTTTTTTAAAAATATTGTTAGGGCTTTTTGGATTTATATAATTTGTAGGTAATAATTTTGAAGCTTCCCATTCGAACCAAATCTCTTTTCCATGTTTTTCTATTAAATTGGCTACATGTTCTGTTATATATTTATCTAAAATAGGTTGTCCATCTTCTGTATAAAAAATAGGAATTGGGACCCCCCAAGTTCTTTGACGACTGATAACCCAATCTTTTCTATCTTTGATCATATTAAACATTTTTATTTGTCCCCACTTCGGAACCCATTTAATTTTTTTAATTTCTGATAATAATTTGTTTTTTATTTTTTCAATATTCAAAAACCATTGCGGAATAGCAAAAAAAATAACTGGTTTTTTTGTTCTCTCATCGTGGGGATAGGAATGATTTAATATTTCTGAATCAATTAATAAATTTTGTTTTTTTAAATCATCGACAATAATATAATTTGCTTTTTCATAAAACATTCCTTGGTATTTATCAGCAATTTCAGACATCAAACCTTTTTTATCAACGCTTAACAAAATATCTAAATTATATTTTTCACTTAATACAAAATCATCATGACCGTGTCCAGGAGCTATATGAACTATACCAGTACCTTCTTTATCTGAAATAAAAGTATCTAAAACAATTTTCCCCTTTTTGTTAAAAAGTTTGTTTTCATAAGTTAAATCATTTAAGAAATCACCCTTAAAAGTTTTTATAATTTTTATATTTTTCCATTTAAATTTGTTTTTTAATTTATTTAAAACGGAAGCACCTATAATATATTTTTTATTATCCAACTTTATCAATTGATAATCTTTATTCGGATGAATACAAATAGCTACATTAGCTGGCAAAGTCCAAGGTGTTGTTGTCCAAACTATTAAAGAAGCATCTTGGAAAATAATTTCTTTTAAATTTAGGTTAAAAATAGGAAAAAGAACAAAAATAGAAAAAGATTGGTGATTGTGATATTCTATTTCTGATTCAGCTAAAGTAGATTGTAAAAAAGGAGACCAATAAATAGGTTTTAATTTTTTAAAAATTAATTTATTGTTAATCATTTCACTAAAAATAC
Source organism: Phytoplasma sp. (assembly GCF_035187685.1). Taxonomy (NCBI): domain Bacteria; kingdom Bacillati; phylum Mycoplasmatota; class Mollicutes; order Acholeplasmatales; family Acholeplasmataceae; genus Candidatus Phytoplasma; species Phytoplasma sp. Next base: position 142,780 of record NZ_CP131022.1, read on the forward strand.
GTATTTGATCGGCTACAAAAGAGTTATTCAAGGTTAAATAAGGCTTATCCCATTGCCCTAAAATACCTAACCTTTTGAAATTTTTTTTTTGTTTTTCTACAAAAGTTAAAGCTATTTCTTTACATTTATTTAAAAAAAATTTTTTCGAATTTAATTTATCTTTAGAATATTTTTTTAATATAACTGTTTCAATAGGAAGACCATGGCAATCCCAACCAGGAATATAAGGAGTATAAAAACCTTGCATTGTTTTAAAACGTATTATAAAGTCTTTTAAAATTTTATTTAGAGCGTGTCCTATATGAATTTCTCCATTAGCATAAGGAGGACCGTCATGAATAAAAAAACAAGAGTTATTTTGATTCTGTATTAAATTTTTTTTATATAATTTAATTTCTTCCCATTTTTTTTCTATTTCGATTTCTTTTTGACTTAAATTTCCTTTCATAGGGAAATTGGTATAAGGCATTGACAAAGTATTTTTATAATTTTTATTTTCCATAATATTGTTCTCCTAAAATAAATTAAAAAATAATTATAAACATTTTATTTGTTGTTTTTTTGTTTAGAAACGTTAAAATAAAAAGTAATGATATCTCCGTCTTTAACTATATAATTTTTTCCTTCTAAACGTAATTTGCCTTTTTCTTTAACTTTTTGAAAATTTTGAAAATTAGTTAAATCTGCAAAATTGCAAATTTCTGCCTTAATAAAACCTCTTTTAAAATCACTATGAATTATTCCTCCACACTCAGGTGCAGTCATACCTTTATTAAAAGACCATGCTTTTATTTCTTTTTCTCCTGCTGTAAAATAAGTTTGTAATCCCAAAAGTTTATAACTTTTTTGGATAATTTCTTGTAAGGCGTTATGTTTTAAATTATACATTGATAAAAAATTTTTTTGTTCTTCTTTATTTAAAATAGATAATTCTTTTTCTAATAAAACACAAATAGGAATAAATTCTCTTTTTTTTACTATAGCGTGTTCAGACATTTGTTTAAAAAAAGAATTGTGTTTTAAATGATGTAAATCTTTTTCTTCGAAATTACCAATATAAATCATAGGCTTTAAAGATAATAAATTAAAATTTTTTATTATTTTTGATTCCTGATTAGTTAAAGATATTTGGCTAATATTATTTTCTTTTTCTAAATGAAATTTTATTTTTTTTAATAATTCTTCTTCTAATATTTCTTTCTCCGAAGAAGTTTTTTTTTGTTTCATTATTTTAGATAAACGTTTTTCAATTTGTTCTAAATCTGAAAGAATTAATTCTGTTTCAACAATAATACTTTCTTCAACTGGATTTACTTTATCATTAACATGAATAATATTTGAGTTTTCAAAACATTTGACTACGTGACAAATTGCATCAACATCTCTAATATGATTTAAAAATTGATTGCCTAAACCTTCACCTTTTGAAGCGTTTTTAACTAAACCTGCTATGTCTATAAATTGAATTTGAGTTTTTATAATTTTTTGAGATCGAAACGAATTAGCTAAAAAATTAAGACGTTCATCTTGGACATCTACAATACCCACGTTAGGTTGTATAGTTGCAAAAGGATAATTAGCTTCTAATGCTTCCATGTTTGTTATTGTATTAAATAATGTTGATTTTCCAACATTAGGTAGGCCTATAATTCCGACTTTCACAATTTTATTTTCTTAAACCTTTCAAATATAAAAATTAAAATTATTAATTTTTATATTTTTTTATAATTTTTCAAACAAATTTTAAAAATAACATTATATATAATTATTTTAACTGTAAAAAAATTTTTTTCATTATTTTTATAAAACGATTTCATTTTATCAAGATATTTTGTTGCAATTTTATATATTTTTAAATTTAAACTAAATTTTGAATCTCTTCTTTACGGAGAGTTTCTTTTTCTAATAATAAATTAGTTATTTTATCTAATAAAATTTTATTTTCTTTAATAATAATTCTTGCTTCTGTAATACATTCATCTATTATTTTTTGAATTTCTATTATATTAAATTGTTGTTTAGGTGAATATGTATTAGTTAAAATATTCAAAGATTTTGTTTCGTATTTGATAACCATTTTGGTAGCGATTTGATTGGCGGCTTTAAAATCTTCATAAGCACCATTAGAGATATCATTAAAAATTAATTCTTCAGCTATTCTTCCACCTAATAAATAAATAATATTAGCGATCGTTTTGTTTTTAGAAGAAAAGAAAATTTCTTTTTCAGGAAACATTAAATTATAACTACCAACGTTGTTTCTGGGGATAATAGTTACTTTTTGTACTTTAGGGGCGTATTTTAATTTTAAACTAATAACGGCGTGTCCTGCTTCGTGATAAGCTATCATTTTCTTTTCTTTTTCGTTATATTTTTTTGATTTTTTAGATGGCCCCATTAATACTCTATCCACGGCTTCATATAATTCTTCCTGAGTAATTACATCTTTTTTATTACGAATAGTTAAGATAGAAGCTTCATTTAAAATAGAAGCTAATTCAGCTCCACTCATGCCAGGAGTTTGTTTCGCTAATTGATTAAAATCAATATCATGAGATATTTTTTTATTTCGAGCATGGACTTTTAAAATAGCTTCTCTAGCTGTGACATCAGGCAAACCAACATTAAATTTACGATCAAATCTGCCTGGCCTTAATAAAGCTTCATCTAACATATCAGCTCTATTAGTAGCTCCGATAATGATAACACCTTTGTAAGAATTGAAACCATCCATTTCAGTTAAAAGTTGGTTTAAAGTAGAATCTCTTTCTTTTGAACTACCAACCTCTAGTCCTCTTTTACCTCCGATAGTGTCTATCTCATCAATAAAAATGACACAGGGAACGTGATATTTAGCTTCTTTAAACAATCCTCTCACTCTGGAAGCTCCTACACCTACATATTTTTCAACAAATTCAGAACCTGAAACAGCAAAAAAAGGAACTTCAGCTTCTCCAGCTACCGCTTTGGCTAATAAAGTTTTACCTGTTCCCGGAGGTCCTTCTAATAAAACTCCTTTTGGGATAGAAGCGCCTATTTTTTCATATTTACGAGGATTTTTTAAAAAATCAATTAATTCTTTCATCTCTTCTTTTTCTTCTTCATTACCAGCAATATCTTTGAAGGTGAATTGTGATTTTTGAGATGAAGAAACCAAAGTTTTTTTTTTCATGTTATTATTTAATTTTAAAGAAATAAGTAGGAAAATATTGTAGCATAAAAAAATAGGATAAATAAGGCGAATTATTTTTATAAAAAAAGATAATATAGGGAATTGATTAATGAACAAAAGAAAATAATAAAATTCTTTTTTATATTCGTATCCTTTTGGATTATATTTTTTAAATTCGTCAATTATTTGATATCCTTCGGGTTCTAATATTTTTGTTTTATACAGTATATTATTAACATCTCGAGCTTCTACTAAATAATAAACTAAATTAGTTATATCTCTACGTTCTGTATATTCAAATTTTTGAATTAATCGATTTTTAAATTTACTTTTCATTTCTTTTAATGAAATTTCTTTTCCTTGCGGAACCCATTTAAAAATATAATTTAAAAATAGAGAAAAAATTATAATAAGTAAAATTATTTTATTTTTTTTGATAAAATGAAAAATATTTTTGATCATTTTATTTTAAAAAAAACACCCTTTCTGAACAAGATAGTTTTTATAACGTTCATCGAAAATATATTATTTTATAATAAGAAAATAAAAACGCACAAGAAATATTTAGAAATCGATTTTTCACTAACCACTACTATTAATTATAGTATAAATATAATCCAAAATAAGCATAATATGAACAAATTAACAAAAATACAATAATTAACAAACTAAATTATATTTATTAAATATTTAAATTTGTTTTATTTAAATTAATGAGGTTTATAATCGTGTAAATTGTTTCATCATTTAAAGTAAGATTTTCTTTTTGGACATTTTAAAGAATAAAGTATTCGAAATCATATTTTTTTACATCTCTTAAATTTTTTATATATGATATTTTTTTGGATATGCAAAAAAAACATTATTTAAAATTCCGTTTTAATGGTTAAGTTTTTAAAAAGAATATAAAGTTATCGAAGATAAATATAGAAAGTAATAAAAAGAAATAATATTTTATGACAAAATAAAAAATTCTAATTTTAAAAAAATATGATAATCTTCAACTGTTTAAAAAAATTATAATTATGAATAAACAAAAAACCCCTTAATTTAAAAGGAGTTTTTATATAGATAAAAAAATAATTCATAAATTAATCTTTATAATTGATATATTTTATTATTATATATTAATAATAACATAAATAAATAAAAATTCAAATAAATAAAGTGTTTTTGAAAACGGAACCGATAGAACATCTCAATTTTTTCTAAAAAAATATTTTTAGAATAGTAATAAATGTTAAGGTAAGAATTATTTAAATAATTTTTAAAAAACAAAGAGAATTTAAAAATTTGAAATGAATTAATAAAATCACATTTACCTCTAGCTAAATAAGTTAGTTAATATATTTTAAGTATTATCAGTGTGTTTTTTGTTCTTCGAATAGAAGATTTATAATCTAGAAGGAATTTATGATTAATAAAAGTCTTAAATAATTATGAAGATGTATTTTATGATTTTGTTGCCTATTGCTATCCTAATTATTAAATCGGAAATTAAGAGAACTAATTAGAAAAAGTCATTCACCTTCAATTCCTCAAAAAACTCATAAATCTAACAACTTTTTGAAAAGAATAAAAATACACGTTTATCATTATAAAACATACCTAATCCTTATTAATTATGGTTAAAATAAGTTAATCACGAATTTTTTTTAAATTAAAATAAAAACAAAATTAAATCAAAATGCATTTAACGTTATAAAATTAATTTTTGAAATTTCTTATGCAATATTAATGAAAATTATAAATCTGGTTATTCTAATTATAAGAAAAAATAGCAATGAACTTAATTTATATGTAAATACTATGTAATACAAGCGAAACAAATGAAAATAATAAAAATCAAAAAATGAAAAGAGGAACCCAAAAATGAATAAAAAAGAATTAATAAAAAAAATAACGGAAAATTAATAAAACTTCTAGCTTAAAAAACTTTTTCTTATAACATCAACATAATAAAATTGTACAATAGTAGTAGTACATTCTTTAAAAGATAATATAATTTATTACATATTATCGGATCAAGGAAAGGATATTAAAAGAATGAATTTTTTAAAAATTATGAAAGAAGTTATTATTTTTTTAGGTTTTGTTGTGATTTATATTACAATGGGGGGTTATTTCGAGTAAAAAAACAACAAAATAAAAATAATTCATTATCTAATTATCAACAATCATTAGAAAATAAAAGAAGAATCAAATTAACTTTCAAGAACTATATAAGAGAAATAGAGAATATCTATAAAAACAAATAACTCACGAAGAATTTTAAAAAATAATGATAAAAGTTTATTATTAAATGATGTTGCCAAATGTAGAAACAAGTGAAATTGATAAAATTAAAAATAGTTGAAAATTGTATTTAGGTTTCTTAAATGAAAAAAACCAAATTATCAAAGAAAAACAAAAATTTGATTACTTAATCTTCAAAATAAATCTTTTTGATCCACAAAAAGATGAAATTTAAATAGAATATCTATCTAATAATACTTTAAAATATGCCGAATACTATAAAAACTTTTATAAGAATGATATAAAGATTCCAAAAATAATACAAAGATAGCTTCTTATTTTAACTTAACTCCATTTATGAAAAATATCCTCGACCGAGGAATAAAAACAAAGGAGTTTTAATTAATGGTTAAATTAAAAAACCAATTTAAAATATTTTATTTTTATTTTATTATTTTTATAGGATTATTATTTATTTTTAATACTTATCAAGTTATGGCATTGGAACATGAAAATATATGTAATCAAAATATGCAAATTAATAATATTTTTGTTGAAAAAGAAGAAGATATTCTCCCTTATATTATAAGGAAAAATATTTATCAAAGTTTTAGTTATTTAACTTTAGATTATCCTTGTTATAATGGTGATAATAGTAAATATGATCTTTGTTGGCGCATAAAAAACCCTCCTCATAATTTATTATTTGTTGTTTTTGATAAAGGAGAAAGATATAAAAATGATTATATTTATTCTTTAGAAGAATTGAAAACTATTGGCAATGGAGCCGAAAACGTATATATATTTTGGTTAAAAAAAAAATTAGATTTAAAAATGAAAACTAAAAATCTAAAAGATAGCATAAATAAAGAAATATTTTATCAATTAGAAATAAAATTTAAAGAAATAGAAATAGAAAAATTAAATCTTAAGTTAAATTGGTTTAAAGAAAATAAAATAAAACTAGAAAAAGAGATAGACGAACAAACAAGTTTTTATCTTAATACAAAAAATCATATTTTTAATTTAGAAAATTTTATAAAAGAATTAGAAGAAATTTATAAAAACATCTATTTACAAAAAAAAGAATTAAAACAAAAATTAAATTCATCTTATTTAGAATTAAAAGAAGAAAAAGAAAAATATTTAAAACTGGAAAATATTTTAGAACAAAATAAAATAGAATCTTTAAAACAACAAAATAATATAAACCAATTGACACAAGAATTAAATCAAAAAACGACTACTTGTGTGGGTATTTTTAATTCATTATATAAAAAAATATTTTAATTTAATTATTAAAAAATTGTAATATTAGCTACTTTATCCCCTTCAAGACTTCTTACGAAATCAACACCCCTTGGTTGAAGGGAATAAAAAACAAAGGAGTTTTAATTAATGTTTAAATTTAAAAAACAATTTAAAATAATTTATTTTTATTTCATTATTTTTATAGGATTATTATTTATTTTTAATAATAATCAACTAATTGCGATGCAAAACATTCAAAATAAACTAAAAATTGATCTTGATATTGCAGAAGAAGCTGTAGACAAATTAATCCAAAGCACTGAATATTTTAATAAAAAAGGAATGCAAATTAATTTAAATAAAATAACAAAACTATTATCTAAGGACGACAAAAGAAAACAAAAAACTGTAGATGAATATATAAATTCCAAAAATAATAAAAAAGCAAAAAAATAAATAAATTAAATATATTATCATATTTAGACTTTTTAAAAGGTCTTTTTTTATAAATGGAACGTTCTTAAAAACTGAACCGATAGAAAGTCACAATTTTTTCTAAAAATAATTTTTAGAAATCGAAATTGTTTATTAATTATTTTTTTTAATAATATAAAAAATAATTTTATTTAACAATTATTTTTTTTAAGCTCATAAAAGGTTTTTTTTGAAAAGAATTTAAAAAAATTTGTAAATTTGAGTTTGACAAAGTTTTAAATTAATTTAATAATTAAAACAAAAAAAAGAAAAAAACTTTAAAAGTATAGTATAAAGTTAATATTTTTGTCGTAATATTTATCTTTTTTATATTCTTGAATTGTTTTTACTGTTTCACCATCTCGATCAAAATAAGTGACTTTGATTAATTTTTCTTTGTCATCATATTCATCAATACAACAAATATTTTGTGAATAATTGGTAAAACAATGCCTTTTAAACAAACCACCGTAATCCCAAGGTTGATCAAAAAAATAATTACTTTCTTTTTGTTGCCATTAGGATATTTTTCAGTACGCATTCTCATATTCGTTACTCCCTTTTTTGTGTAAATCCTTTTACACACAAACTAAATTAAAAAGGAAAATATTCAAACCTTTTTAATTTAGTTTCTATTTAAAAAAATTTTTTTAACTAAATTATTTTTTAAAAATAATTTCCGGCAAAAGAAAAAAGTCAAACTGTTTATTTTTTTTAATAAACAATTTGACTTAATTAGTGACTTCATGGTGGTTCAGTTTTTTGGAACTTCAATATCTTTAATATGCATCTAATCTGAAGGATTTCATTAACTTGCCTTCCTTAAGTTATTAAATTACTATTTTATTTCTATTAGGACTGTCTTAGGTTTTTTCCATGATAATCTTGAACTTGTGCGATAACTTCTTGACTAGTTACTTCGTCTCATTTCGCTTTTATGACTGCTGTAATCTCATATTCTTTCGTTTATGAAACCGTCGGAGTTTCCTCTTTTTATATGTTCTATGGCATTATCAGCCATGTTAATTGGTTAAATTACTGTATTATACGGTATCTTTTCGATCTTTTGTGAATATATTAATGTTTTGATTCAATAAATTAAATTTTTTTTCTATAATTATATTTTTTATTTTGATAAATTATTATATAGAAAAAGAATTTAAAATTTGATTTTATTGAATAAAATTTTTTTGATTTGAATATATTTTAAGTTTTTAAAATTGTATTTTAAATTTGACTTTTAATAATTAAAATGTTTAAATTTAATTAAACAAATTTATATTTATTGCGTCTCTAATTATTATCTGGCAATAAATCTGACAATAACTAAATTTTTATTAATATAATAGTCAAATATAATTTGTTAAAAACAATTAAAAGATTTTTGATTTATATTTTATATTTTTTTAATTTTAAATTTTTTATTTGTTTATTCATTTTATTCTTTTTATCGAATAATAAAGTGTATGGTTATTATTTATAGTGAAGGCGTCCTAAGAATTTCTAGATATAATGAATTTAGGGAAAGAGAAATTAAAGAGGCACAGAATATTATTAATGCGGCGTTAGATCACATAATTCTAATGAAGAAGATGTTTTAAATTATATTAAAGAAGATATTAATCCTTCTTGTTCAAGTTATGTTTCTTCAACTTCTTCTTGTAACAAAGAAAAAAACAGGTAGTTTATGTCGGTATATTAAAGATTCTGATGACGGTTTATTAGCATTTGATTTTTGATATGGCGGAACAAAAGAAAAGGTAGAGATGAAAATTACGATTTTATAGATTTAAGATGTTAGGTAACGGTTCTCTACATATGTATTGTTTCTGGAAATTCATTATTGATAAAAACCTTGCTATTGAAAATGATTTGTTTAAAGTAAAAAAATTCTTGGAATGATAATATTGTTTTTGAATTGATTAAATCCAATTTATTAAAAAAATTTACTATACCAGGTATATTATAATAAAAATTGCTGAAAAAGTGAGTGATAAAGTCATTAAAATAATATATCTGGTGGAAATTTTGTTATTTCGGTTATTTTAAGTTATTCTGGCGGTAAATTAACTGATTTTATTGTAAATTTTTTAAATTCAAATAACGCCCCGAAACAGCTAGCAAAATTATAAGTCAAGTTGAAGATATTTTTTATGGGAACGGATCTGATGTAGTAGATGATGTCCCATTTTAGTTAGAAATGTAGCTCATGCAGAGTTAGAAGGTTTTAAACTTTTGGAAAAGTAATTAGTATATCCTACCAATATTTTAAATACTGTTAAAAAAATTTAAAAAAAAGAAGATTTTAAATCTGTCGAAAATCTACTTAATGTAGTTGAAAACACTGGTAAAGTGATTTATAATATTGGAGATGTAACTAAAAATACCACTGTTAATACTTTAAAAGATTTTGGTTATGGTGTTTATATGATACTTTTTATAAATTATTTAATTAATTAAAAAAATTTTAATTATAAAAAGAGGTGTTAAAATATGAGAATATCAAAAAAAATAAAATTAATAATTTTTTCATTAATATTAATATTTTCTTTTTTTGCTTTTATTTATTTATATGTTATATCCGAAGAAACAAAATTAGAAAAAAATATAATTTTATTAATTATTTTAGAGTTATTTGTAACTATACCTTTTTTGTTTTTTTTATTAGGTTTTGGATTTTTTTATATTTCGTTTAAAATTGTTAAAGGAAGAACTTTTATTTATAAAGACTGTTCAAAAGCCAAAATTTTAGACAATATTGATATTGATAAAACTTATCATAATAGAATTTTTATAATTCCAATGCGTTTGTTTGAATGGATTTTTATAATTATTGCAATTATTAGTTTATTTATCCCTCATCCAATTATCAAATGGTGTATATTCATTCCTAGTATTATTCGTTCATTGTACTATATTTTTCATTTTTTTTTTTTTTGTTTTAATGAAATTTGGTGGATTTATTATGTAAAATTTTTGCGATGGATCGGCATTTCTTATTTTGAAACAGATTTAAATCAAACTATTAATCAATTTTTAATACAAAAAACTAACAAAAACAAACTAAATAGTAATTTTATTAAATAGTAATCTTATTCAAAACTCTAAAACATTAAATACAATTTATTTAAACAAAATCGGCCAAATTAGTTTATATTATATCATAATCACTCTTGTTGCTTTATTTTTTTTAATAATAGCTTCTTATTGTCATTTTGGTCAAAATTTATCTTTAAGTGATTTTGGGTTTTGGTATGTATTTTATTTTGGGGTTCTATTTATGTTATTTTTAATTATTTATTTTTTGTTCAAGAGAAAAAATATTTGCGATATTTTTCTAATAAAAACAATATTATTTCTCATGAATAAAAAAATCAAGATACAGAAAATAACAAAATTAATTTTCTTAATTTAGAAAAAGCAAATAATTATAAAAAGTTAAAACATAATATAGAAACAAATAAATTAGAAAATATAAATTATTTAGAATTAAAATTAAAAAATTAATACAAAAAACAAAAATATTTTATAAAAATAGTTATTATAATTAATATAAATTCTTTTTTTGAAAAATATTATATAAAATTACAAACTTAATCTTTGTACATCGAATTAAATAAAAACAAGTATAAAATTCGAAACTGAAAAACGATACCAGTTAATTAAATTATTACGTTGGATCATACCTAATATCTAATATTATGGGGCATAGATAAAATATAAGAATAAATTAGTTAAGAATTAGTTTATTATATAGCGAAAAAAATTTCAAATTTGTTTGATTGGTAATTTTTTGAAATAACTAAAATCAAAGTAGTCGTTAAATAATGTTTTTTTGTTTTTAAATCATAATTGGATAAAAATGTTAAAAAATAAATAAATGAAGATAAAATTTTTTTACGTTGTTTTTTAATATTTTGGATTTCTTTATTTTATTTTATCAATATACGGTTATTATTCATTTATTAAAATAGATAAAAATTCTAAAGTTTTATATTATGTTGAAAAAGTATTCCGAAATTGATTTTGGTTATAATTTTTTTATTAGTATATTACCAGCGCTTCCACATCTTATTCCTTGCATATTAATGCATAGTTTATTCTGTGATACATAGACATATTATATGTATTTTTAATAAAAAAAATATTTTATTTTATTTAAAAAACTTATTTTAAAAAACCTAAAGAAAATGAAAAACACAAATATATCAGGTTTATAAATAGAAAAAAGCTAGATAAAAGAATATAAAATAGCAAAGCTTTTAGAATTATTTTTACAATTTTTTATATTAAATATTTTGTTTCAGTTTATGTTTAAAATTAAATTGATAACTGATATTAATTTGAATTCATTAGTTGAGATTATATTTATTTTTGATGTTTTTTATTTTTTTGTATAATTTTATTTTTATTACTTTTGTATATTTTTTGAATTCATTTTTTTTATTTTATATTATTATTTTGTTAAAAAAATAATTTGTTTTCAACAGTTAAAAGTTCTCATATCATGAGAACTTTTTTATTTTTAAAATTGAAATTAGTTGAAAATTCAATTTAGTTAATAAAACTTTTGTACTTGAATCAAGTAACGTAATTTAATAAAAATAATTAAAAATTGAAGTTTTTTTATATTTATTTTATTTATTAAATGTTGTATAATTAAGTAAAGGTATTTATTTGACTTAGAAATATAAAAATATAAATTTATTAATAGTTTTGTTATTTGAGATTGATCTTTTTTTTAATTATTTCTGATTATAATATTGTATTGTGTTTGATATAAGTTAGATTGATTTTTTTAAATGTGGCAATGAAATATGTTTTTTTAAAATTTATTATATTTTATTCAGGAATACAATTTTAAATGATAAAATTTTAATTTCGAACAAATTTGTTGGTTATTTCAATTTTGTTTTTTTCTTTATGGATATAATTAAAATAAAGAATAAACAGCAACATTTTTGTTTGAATATTTGGTAGAATAAAGTGAAAAAAAATTTTTAACGCAAATAAATATTTTTGTTTTGAATACATATAAAGGAAAATGAAATGAGTATTTTATTTAAAGAATTAAATTTATTGAAAACAACTGAAGATGCTTTATTGGAGTTGAATTTTTTACATCCTACTCCGATTCAAGCCTTGGTTATTCCAGAAATTATAGAAGGTCACGATATTATAGCGCAATCTCAAACAGGAACAGGTAAAACTTTTTCTTTTGGTATCCCTATTATTGAAAAAATTGATCCAAAAATAAAAAAAGTTCAATCTTTAATATTATGTCCTACTAGAGAATTAGCGTTGCAAGTTTTTTTGGAAATTCAAAAATTATTAAAGTTTCACTCTACGATTAAAGCGATTGTTGTTTATGGTGGGGAATCTTATATTAAACAATTTCAAGATTTAGATACAAAGCCGCAAATTATTATTGCTACTCCAGGTAGAATGATAGACTTGTTAGAAAGAAAAAAAGTTGAATTATCATCAGTTAAAATATTAACTTTAGATGAAGCTGATGAAATGTTAAAAATGGGTTTCCAACAAGCAGTAGAAACTATTTTGTCTAATGTTCCAAAAGAAAGACAAACAATTTTATTTTCAGCTACGATGCCTCGTTCTATTCAAGAGATAGCTTATAAGTATCAAAAAAAACCTAAAATCATTAAAGTTAAACAAGATCAAATTGTTGTTAAATCTATTGAACAATTTTATTTTATTGTAAAAGAATTTGATAAACATAAACTTTTGGTTCGTCTTTTAGATCAAAAAAATCCTGATTCAGTGATTATTTTTGCTAATACAAAAAAAGATGTTGATACGATTTTAAATTATTTACAAGAAAGAGATTTTTTAGTAGATGCTATTCACGGGGATTTGAAACAAAATCAAAGACATCACGTTATGAATAATTTTAGAAAAAAAAATATTAAAATTTTAGTTGCTACAGATGTAGCTGCTAGAGGAATAGACATTTCTGATGTTAAAATGGTTATTAATTATGATTTACCTCACGAGGAAGAAGTTTATGTTCATAGAATCGGTAGAACAGGAAGAGCAGGAAAAGTAGGTTCAGCATATACTTTTGTTGGTTTAAGAAAAGTTTTTCAATTTAAAAAATTAGTCGCTTATTTAAAAGAACAAATTACTAATTTAAGAATTCCAACGATAGAAGAAGTTCAAAAAGAACAAAATAAAATTTTTCAAGAAAACATTTTACATTTAATAGAATCACCACAAAAAGAAAAAATACAAGATAATACTTTTATTGATTTATTGTTAGAAAAAAAAGATTCTAAAGAAATTATTTCTGCTTTGTTGCAACATTTAGCGCCTCAAAATAAAAATTATGAATACATAGCAGAACCTAAAATGTTTAAAAATGATAATTTGCAAAACTCTTATATTACAAGAAATAATATGTCATCTAATTTTAATAAAATGAATAACAACTATAATAGTTATAATAAAATTATGAAAAAACCGATGATAGAGTTAATTATTAACTTAGGTAAGGATGACGGAATTAATCCTTCTTTACTTTTAAAATTATTAAGAGAAAAATTTAATATTTATAGTAAAAACATCGGGAATATAAAACATTTTTATAATAAAACTATTTTTGAAATTCCTTCTAATTTAGCTATACAAATTAAGTCACAAAATAATATTTATTATGATAATAAACTTGTACATATTCAATCGAAATAAATTTTTTTTAATAACTAATCTATTGCTAAAAGCGCGTGATGAGTTCAAAATATAAATAATAAATTATTAAAAATTGAGTTAACATGATATTAATTGTTTATAATGATTAATATTAACTTATAATTGATTTAGATTCTTTATTATTGTTTTAATAATTGTTTTTTTAATTAAAAAAACAATTAAGAAATTTCTTAATTAATAAAGGGAATTATTTTTTATGTTATCTAAAAATGAAATTCAAGACATTTTACAAAAAGGATTAGACAAAGGTTTTGATTTTGTTGAATTATTTTTTGAAGATAAAATAGTTAATTCGTTACGGATTATTGATCAAGAAGTTATTAATTATGGCACTTCAAATGTTTTCGGTGTAGGTATTCGTTTATTAAAACAAACAGATGAAATTTATATTTATACTAATAAAATAGATTATAAATATATTTTGATTTTAATAGAAGAACAAAAAAAACAAAATAACGGTAAAGATATCACAACAATTATTCCGCTAGGTGAATCTCGAGAAATCAATAATAATATTAAAATACCTTTTGGTAATTGGTCTATTTCTAATAAAATTAGTAAAATGATGAAATTATCTAAAATTATCAAAGAATATAACGATAATATTATCCAAAGTATAGTTAGTTTGTCAGAAGAAGAACAAAATGTTTTTATTGCTAATTCTAAAGGGGTTTATCAAAAAGATTCTCGACCTTATATCATGTGTTATATGATGGCTGTGGCTAAAGATAATCAAAAAATGGAAGAATTTTATGATAGTGAAGGACGTTCTATGGGTTTAGAAATTTTTGATATTATCGATTTTGAAACTAAAGCGAAAAAAGTAGCTGAAAAAGTTATTATGTTGTTAAAAGCCGAGGAAATAAAACCTCAAACTATGACTGTTGTTATTAGCAACGGAGGAGGTGGAGTTATTTTTCATGAAGCTTGTGGACATTCTTTAGAAGCTACTGCTATTTCTAGAGGACTTTCACCTTTTTGTGGTAAGTTAAATCAAAAAATAGCTTCAGATATTTTAACTGCTTATGATGATGGTACTATCGGCAATTCTTTTGGTAAATTGAATTTCGATGATGAAGGCCAACCAACTCAAAAAAATCTTTTAATTGAAAATGGAATATTGAAAAACTATTTAATAGATTATCGTAATAGTTTGAAAATGAAAATGAAAGTAACTGGTTCGTCAAGAAGAGAATCTTATAAATATTCTCCTACTTCTAGAATGAATTCTACTTATATTGCTGCCGGAAAAGATGAACCTCAACAAATTATTAAAGATACTAAATATGGTCTTTATGCTGAAAGTTTTAGCGGTGGAACTGTTTCACCTGCTACAGGAGAATTTAACTTTTCAGTTACATCTGGATATTTAATTGAAAATGGAAAATTAACTAAATTTGTTAAAGGAATGATGTTGATTGGTAAAGGGCAAGATGTTTTGTTAAAAATAGATCGTGTGGGCAACGATTTATTATTAAATCAAGGATATTGCGGTTCTATTTCGGGATATGTACCTGTCGATTTAGGACAGCCAACAATTAGAGTTCAAGAAATGATTGTTGGAGGAAGTAAAAAAGAATGATGAGCAGCAATAATATAAATTATAACAAATGGTTTAAAACTGCCTTAAATCAAGGATTTCAAGCTTTAGAAATTTTAACTAATGAAAATACAAGTATGTCTATTGCTTTAGAAGACGGTAAAATACATGAACATGTTAAAAGTGATATGTGTGTTTTTACTATTAAAGGTTTATATCAAAATAAAAAATCTTCTATGTATTTAGAAAAAATAGATGAAACAAAGATGATAGAAACTTTACAATTATTAAAAAATCAAATATCATGTTTAAATTTTAAAGAAAAAGATTTTATTTTTGAAGGCTCTTCTGTTTATCCTGATGTTGTTAATTCTAATTTTAATTTTACAACAATTGATATTCAAAAAAAATATGATTTACTTTTTCGGTTAGAAAAAGAATTATCTAAGAGTCTTTGGTTAAATAAAATAGAACATATGTCTTATAGTGAATCATTTATTAAACATAAAATAGTTAATTCTAAAGGTTTAAATTTAGAAGAAGAATCTAGTTCATTAACTTTTTATGTTTATTGTGTTTTTAAAAAAAATAAAGAAATACAAGATATTAGCGAAAGTTTTACAGTTAAAAATTTTGATCAAATTAATATATCTAAATATGCTCAAAAAATAATATTTTTAGGCGAAAAAAAATTAACAACACAGTCTTTAACGTCTCAAGTTTATCCTACTGTTTTGTCTAATAAAATTTTTGCTAAATTTTTAAATAGTTTTAGTAATATTTTTAGCGGCATTTATGCTTATCGTAATTTAACTAAATTAAAAGATAAAAAAGGACAACAAATAGCTTCATCTAAAGTTACTTTAATCGATGAACCTTTATGTGATACAGCTTTTTTTAAATATAAATTCGATGAGGAAGGCGTCCCTTGTTCTACTAAAAAGATTATCGATAAAGGTATTTTTAAACAGTTTATCCATAATTTAAAAACATCTTTTATTTTTAATACCAAACCTACTGGTAATAGTTTTTATAATTCTATTGCGATGACTAATTGTTATTTAAAAGAAGGTCAAAAAAGTTTTGAAGATATGATATTACCGATTCAAACAGGAGTTTATATTGATTATTTAATTGGCTTACATGCAGGTATTAATGATGTAAGCGGAGATTTTAGTGTTCAAGCTTCTGGTTTTAAAATAGAACAAGGTAAAATTACTACTCCTGTAAAAATGCTTGTTATTTCTGGTAATTTTTTTGATATTTTATTAAATTTAAAAGATATTGCTAATGATTTATTATTTCAAACTTCAGGTTTTGGAAGCCCTAGTGTTTATGTTGGTGATTTAACTGTTGCTGGCGCAAATTAATTTAACAAATATCTAAATTATTTTCCAAATATTTTTTATAAAAAATAATAAAAGGATTTATTATAAAAAAAGATATGAAATATATAGCTTTATATCGAAAATATAGGCCTAAAAATTTCCAAAATATAGTTAGTCAAAAGATTATTATACAAACTTTGAAAAATGCTATTAAATATCAAAAAATTCATCATTGTTATTTATTTAGTGGTAGTAAAGGAGTTGGAAAAACTACTTTAGCTAAAGTTTTCACCAAAGCTATTAATTGTGCCTATTTTCTCGAAAAAGAAGATTGTTGTGTAAATGATAATAATGAAAATTGTTGTGAATTTTGTTCGTCTATAGATCAAAAACAAACTTTAGATTTTATTGAAATTGATGGCGCTTCTTATAGCGGTGTTGATGATATTAGAGAATTAAAAGATAAGTTGTTTTATAAATCTAATTTTTTGAAATATAAAGTGTATATTATCGATGAGGTTCATGTTTTATCTTCTAATGCTTTTAATGCTTTATTAAAAGTTTTAGAAGAACCTTCTTCTAATGTAATTTTTATTTTGGTTACTAGTGAATATCATAAAATTCCTGAAAATTTTTTCTCTCGTACTCAATATTTTTATTTGAATAATATTTCTTCTGAAGATATTCAAAATAAATTAAAATCTATTGCTCAGATTGAAAATATATCTATATCTAATGAAGCTTTATATAAGATTTCTTTGTATTCTAAAGGTAGTTTAAGAGATGCTTTGAATTTATTAGATCAAGTTAGTTCTTATAAAAATAATGTTATTGAAGAAAAAGATGTTTTAGAAATATTAGGAATTGTTTCTGAAGAAGATATTAAAAAATTATTTCAATTTTTATTCCAAAATAATATGAAAAATCTTATTTCTTTTTTAGAACAAATCTTAAGTTCTGATATAAATTATGTTCTGTTTTTGATTGATTTTGTTGATTTTTTTCATAAACAAATAATTCATTGTTTTAAACATAATGATGATAGTTTTGTTTTTTTATCCAATTTAAATTATCAAACAAGAGAAAAAATTTTGCAAAAATTATTTGAATTACAAAATAATTTAACGTTATCTCAATATAAGAAAAATTTACTAATTATTGGTTTTATTCAAATTAATAATTTTTTGTTTGCTAAAATTAAGGGTGAAACGATAAACAATTTAAACGAAAATAAAATTATTTTTTCAGGAACGCAATCTAATGGGAAATTAGAACAAAAAAGATTTGTAGAAAATCAATCTTCTGCTGTAATCGCTAACATGAAAGAAAATAATGTAACAACATTAAAAAAAGCTATTTTATTAAATATTAAGAATATTTTACTTTACCATGATATTGCGGCTAAAGATTTTATTTGCAAAGGTTGGAAAAAATTAGAAAATTATCCTATCCCTAAATTATCTAATATCGCGAGATTATTGTATAATTCGCAAGTTTTAATGATAAATTCGAATAAAGAAATTCTTTTATCATGTAGAGATGAAATAGAATATAGGCAATTATTAAAAAACGATGTTAGAACCAAAATTAAACAAATTTTAAATACAAAAAAACAATTAATTAAAGAATATTTTGTCATTTTACATAATGATTGGGAAGATATAGTAAAACCTGTTTATTTAAAATTTGTCAAAACTAATAACAAAGAAGATTTGGATTTATCTCTTTTTAAAACAGATTTTTATGAAAGAAATTCGTCTTTAAATATTGAACAAAATCAATTAACTATTGTAAAATTAGCTAGATATTTATTTGCTTCTGATAACTTAGAAATTATTAATTAAAAGAGGATTTTAAATAATGGATATATTAGAAAAGTTAAAAAAAATGCAAGAAAATATCGATAAAGAACAAAAACAATTAGAATTAAGAGAATTTACTTCTAGAGTAGGCGATATTGTGATTGTTATGCAAGGTACAAAACAAGTAGTTGATGTTTGTATTAAAAATTTAGATTTATTTAAAAATTTAGATTTGTTTCAAGAAAGTATTTTGTTATCTTTTAATGATGTTTTAAAACAAGTAGAAAAAGCTTCTAAAGATTTATTTATAAAAGCCGCAAAAGATTATGGATTTTAATTTTTTAAAGAAATAAATAATATTTTTTTGCGTATTTTTTATTTAATGAGCGTCCACAATAATTTATTTTTATCAGAAGGAGATATGTGGTATAAGAGGGTTATGTTAAATAATAACAAAGAAATTAATCCATCAAATTCTATGATTGATATTGCTTATCGAATTTTATCTCAAAATAAAGAACCTATGGTTATTCAAGAATTAATACAGAAAGTTTTTGAAATTAAAAAAATGGATATCAATAATAAAGAGATTTGTGCTCGATTATATCTAGATATCGTGTCAAGCGGTCTTTTTATTTTTTGCGGTAATGATCTTTGGAATATCAAGGCTAATAATTTGCATTTTTTAGATCAAGAATATTTTGAAGAAGATGAAAAACTTCTTCCTACAGAAATAGATGAAGAGGTTTTAGATTTTAATGATTTTGATTTAAATAAAGAAAAAACTAAAGATAATGAAGATGAAAAAGAAGAATTAGAAGAAGAATTAGATGTTTTAGATATACCCTTAGATCGTTTAGATGATAATGATGAAAAATTAGAAGAAGAATTTAATGGTGTTGATAAAAACAAAGAAGAAGACGAAAATGAAGAAGAATATATTAACGGATATGATGATTATTTTTATAAATGATAATTATAAATTAAAAATTTAATAATTGAGGAAACATTTATATGTTTTTAGGCTTTTATAATTATACTGTTCATTTAACTTATTTAAATGCATTGTCAGGTTTGATGGGTATACTGATTCTTATTAACAAAGGTTCTATGCATAATAATTTGAATTATGCATCTATTTGTATTTTAATTTCTGGTATTTGCGATATGTTTGATGGTTTTGTTAGTAATTTGAAAAAAACACGTTCTATAAAAGAAAAAAAATATGGTATTCAAATAGATTCTTTAGCAGATATCATCAGTTTTGGTATTTTACCTATTTTGATAGGTTTTAAGTTATTACAACAATTAAACGAAACAAATGAGATGTTTTATTTTTTATTTGTTTTTGGTAGCGTTTTATATATATTAGCCGTTTTAATTAGATTGGCTTATTTTAATGTTTTAGCAGAAAATGATTTAAATTTGCCAAATTTAAAGGCAAAATCAAAAATTTTTATTGGTTTGCCAGTAACTTTATCTTCTGTTATATTTCCTTTTTTAATTTTATCTCAAAATATATTTTTATCTTACAATATATGCGATCTAGAAACATTGAAACGATTATTTGGCAAAATATATTTGTTTTTTATTATTTTATTTTCTTTTTTATTTACTTTTGATAAAATTAAATTTAAAAAATCTAAAAGTATATTTTTTTTTATTTTTTCATTATTACTATTTTGTTTATTGATATTTAGTTTAATAATATTAAAAAAATCAACTTAGAAAAGAAAGATTTTAGTTGAGTGTGGATTATCCAAAAGATGAATGTAGTCAAAAGCAAAAATTTTTATATTCTAATTTACATAAAAGTTTTGTGAAAAGATTATTTTTAAGAATTTGTATTTCTAAAACAGTTACTTTTTTATGTAGTATTTATTTAAGAACTTTTTTGTCTAAAATACATATTAAAAAATTAGTTCGCAAAAATAGTATAGATTTAAAATTATTTAAAAAACAAAAATTTTCTTCTTATAATGATTTTTTTATACGTCAATATAAAGACATATCTTTTTGTAAGGAATCTTCTGTTTTTATTAGTCCAGCTGAAGGAAGGATAATGATTTTATATATTCAAAAAAATAGTATTTATTCTATTAAAGGAGTAAATTATCATTTAAAGGATCTTTTAAAGGATGATAAATTAGCTTCTATGTTTACAGGAGGTTATTTATTAATAATAAGGTTAACTCCTCTTAATTACCATCGTTATATTTTTGTTGATGATGGAATTCAAAAAAAAGATACTGCTGTTAAAATTAAAGGTAAATTTCATATAGTTAATCCTATTGCTTTTAAATATTTTAATGTTTTGCATGAAAATAGCCGTGAATATAATATTTTAGAAACAAAAAATTTTGGTCAGATAGTTCAAATTGAAGTTGGCGCTTTATTAGTAGGCAAAATTAATAATCATCCTATTAATAATTTTCATAAAGCACAAGAAAAAGGTTTTTTTTCTTTTGGTGGATCAACTATTGTTTTATTGATTCAAAAGAATAAAGTAATTTTTGATAAAGTTTTTTTAGAAAATAGTTTTAAAAATATAGAAACTGAAATTAATTTAGGGGAACGTTTAGGCTCTAAAATTTATTTAAATTAATATTTTTAATTTAAATAAATTTTATTTTTAGAATTTTTGAAGAAAGAAATTTAAAAATGGTTCACAATATCAAAGAAAAGAAATTTATTTTTATAACTGGAGGAGTAGTTTCTGGTTTAGGCAAAGGTATTATTGGTGCAGCTATAGGCCAAATTTTAAAACAACGTGGTTTAAAAGTATTTATGAAGAAAATAGATCCTTATATTAATGTTGATTCTGGTACTATGAATCCTACTCAACATGGTGAAGTTTTTGTTACTGAGGATGGAGCTGAAACTGATTTAGATTTAGGTCATTATGAAAGATTTTTAGATGAAAATTTATCTAGAGAATCTAATGTTACTACAGGTCAAGTTTATCAAGATGTTATTAATCAAGAAAGACAAGGTAAATATTTAGGTCAAACTATTCAAGTTATTCCTCATATCACTAATGAAATTAAAAAAAGAATTTTAGAAACTAAAAGTATACATAAGGACTATGATGTTGTTATTGTAGAAATTGGAGGAACAGTTGGAGATATGGAATCTTTACCTTTTTTAGAATCTATTAGACAAGTTCGTTATGATTTAGGTTTTCATAATACTTTGTATATTCACAATACTCTAATTCCTTATTTAAAAATTTCTAATGAAACTAAAACTAAACCTACTCAACATAGTGTTAAAGAATTAAGATCTTTAGGTATTCAACCTCAAATTTTAATTTTACGTAGCGAAAAATCTATTTCTTCTGAAATGAAAAAAAAAATTTCTATTTTGTGTGATGTTCAAGAAAATGCTATTTTTGAAAATATTGATGTTGACATTTTGTATCAAATTATTGTGAATTTAAATAAACAAAAAATAGATGATTTTATATTAGAACATTTTAAAATTAATAATTTGAAAAAATCAGATATATCTTCTTGGATAAATTTAATTCATAAAATCAAAAATTTAAATACCAAAATTAATATTGGTTTAGTTGGTAAATATATTTCTGTTAAAGATTCTTATTTATCCATTATAGAAGCTTTAAAACATGCTTCTTATTATAATGATACTGATATAGAAATCATATGGATCGATGCAGAACATGTTAATGATTCAAATGTTGTTTTTTTGTTAAAAAAATGTCATGGCATTATAATTCCTGGTGGTTTTGGTTCAAGAGCTTTTCAAGGAAAAATAAAAGCTATTAATTATGCTCGTGTTAATAATATTCCTATTTTTGGTATTTGTTTAGGTATGCAATTAATGATTATTGAATATGCTAGAAATGTTTTAAAATTAGAAAATGCTAATTCTGTAGAATTTGATGTTAATACTCCAATACCTGTTATAATACCAAAAATCAAAAATTCTATTTTAGGTGGAACATTGAGATTAGGTTCTTATTCATGTCGTTTAAAAAAGAATACTAAAAGTTATGAAATTTTTCAAAAAGAATTTATTAATGAAAGACATAGACATCGTTATGAGATGAATTCTGAATATATTTCTTTTTTTAATGATGGTAATTTTATTATCTCAGGGACTAATGAACAAGAGCAATTGCCTGAGATTATAGAATTAAACAATCATATTTGGTTTATAGGAGTGCAATTTCATTCTGAATTCGTTTCAAGACCTTTTAAACCTCATCCTTTATTTAAAGATTTTATAAATACATCTTTACAATATTTTTTAAATTTAAAATAAAAAAAATTCGATGATATCATCGAATTTTTTTTATTAATTTTTTTGTCTTTTAACTTAATTATTTTTCATCGAACTTTAAATCAGTTATAATTGAAGTTTTAATTTCATTTATTTCATCTTTTGAATTTTTTAAGTCAGCTGCTGTGTCTTTATTTTTTGTTATTTCTTTTTTTAAATTGTCAATTTTTTGCTTAGTTGTTTCTGAAACTGAGTTGTTTTTATTTTTTAAAGTTTTTAATTCATCTAATATTTTATTTAAATTTTCAGAATTTGGTTTTTCTTTATCCATTTCTGTTTCAAATGCTTTTGCTTTATTTTCTACAGTTGTTTTAGTAGTTTTTGCAAATAAACCCCATCCAAATATAGCCATCACTAATAGTGTTAATAAGATTGCTCCTAAAGCAACAGAAATACCAACAATTACTTTACCTTTTTGAGTTTTTAAGAAACTTTCTTTAATTTGCATTTTTTTATCCTCTCTTTAAGATTTATTCTAATTTGTCAAATAAGTTAGAACTTATTAAATCTTTTTTCTAGATTCAATACTTTTATTATAACATAATTTTAAGTATATTTGTCTCAATACATTATTTAATTTTGTTAAAAATTTTATTAAGAATTTGATCTGCTTTATCATCATTTTCTATTTTTAAACTATTTTTATGATTTAGAATTCTTTCTATATAATAAATAGATTTTTTTTTATTTATGGATGCTACGTTTATAGCTTTTTTTATGTCAGAATCAGAATAATTTTTTTCTAAATACCATGCTTTAATTATTTCTAATTCATATGATACTAAAATATTACCTTTTAATTGTTCTATTTTTTCTATAGTTTCAGTGATATATTTGTTTTGTTTTTTTAATTGAGCGTTCTTTTTTTTCTCTAAATAAAATTGTTCTAATTTATGAAAAGTATTATCTAAATTAAAAACTTCTATTATTTTATTATCTTCAGTATCTTCAGATAAAGTGAAAAATTCTTTTTGAATTAATTCTTCTAAAATATTTTCCACTTCATTTTTAGATATATTAGCTTTTTTTGCTAAAAATAAAGAAGAAAAATTTTTGTTTTCATGACAATCAAATAACAAGATTAAAATCATTGCTTCTTGAAATTTTAAATTTATTTTATGATATTCTTTAATTAACATTTTTTCAATATTCAAAAAACCTTTTTCATAAAGAATTTGAAACATCTTTTTTATCCTTTTCTTTATTAATTTTGATTAAAGCTTGTTCTGCTGCTTTTTGTTCAGAAGCTTTTTTAGTTTTCCCTGTCCCTCTTCCTAAAAATTGATTTTCTAAATAAACTTCAGCTATAAATTCTTTTTCATGTGCCAAACCTTTTTCAGAAATTATTTTATAACAAATATTTTGCTTATTAGTTTGAATTAATTCTTGTAGTTGAGTTTTAAAATCAATAATATTGATGATTTTTTGTAAATAAGGTAATACAATATGTTGAAAAGCTTTTTTAGCTTGAATATATCCTAAATCTAAGTAAATAGCTCCAAATAAAGCTTCAAAAGCATCAGCTATAATAGAATAATTATTATCATATCTTTTCTTTTCTCCCTTGCCTAATAAAATATAATTTTTCAATTCTATTTCTTTGGCATAAATTAATAAAGAATCGATGCAAACTGCTTGAGCTCTTTTTTTAGTCATAATGCCTTCGTTATCTTTATTTTTTCTATATAAATAACTAGCCATTAAAAAATTAATAACTGAGTCTCCTAAAAATTCTAATCTTTCATTATTATTTTTACGAAAATGATGTTCATTAGCATAAGAACTATGTGTTAAAGCATTTATATATAATTTAATGTTTTTAGGTTTTATATTTAATCTTTTGAATAATTTTTTTAAATACATGATAATTATTAACTCTTTTTTATGTTATTTTGAGAAATTTTATTTAAAAAATTTGTTTCAATTAAAATTTTGGCTTGAAGTATTGCTTTATAAAAAGCATAATCATCGGAGTTACCATGAGCTTTTATTACAATTTTATTTAAACCTAACAATATAGCGCCGCCTATTTCTTTAACATCTAAGTTTTTTTTAATTTGCTTGAATTTTTTCTGAAATAAAATTTTACTTACAATTTTTTTAAACCAATTATCAGTCAAAATTTGTTTGACAGAAGAAAAAACATTTTGAAATGCCCCCTCATAACTTTTTAAAACCATGTTAGATGTAAATCCATCGCTTAGTAAAATATCTGCTTCAGTATTGAAAATATTTTTAGACTCTTCGTTCCCTTTAAAAATTATTTTTTCATTTTTTTCTAATAAATTATAAACTTGTCTTTCAAAAGCTCTACCTTTATCTTTTTCTATACCTATATTTAATAATTTTACTATAGGTTTATCAATTTTTAATAATTCTTTTGCTGCTAAAGAAGCGTAAATAGCAAAATTTAATAAATTTTCTGGTTCAATTTCTATATTAGCTCCTGCATCTATCAAAATTCTTTTCCTATTTTCTATAGAATTAAAAATAGGTGCCAAAGCTATTCTTGAAACAGAATTAATAGTTTTTATTATTAAAAAACTTGATAAAACTAAAGCTTGAGTTGGTCCTGCCGAAATAACTCCGTCTACTTTATTTTGTTGAACTGCTTTTATAGCTAAAAAAAGAGAATTGGCAGGATTATCTCTTAATTCTTCTCTTGTGTTTTTAATGTTCATTTTTAAAAAAAACGGAGTATGAATAATATTTATTCTTTTTTCAACTGATTTATAATAAGAAGAAGAAATTTTATTTTTTATTATATAATTTATTTTATCTTTGTCACCATATAAATAAATATATAAATTTTCTTCTTTAGATAAAGCCATTAGACTTCCTTTAATTGTTATCTCAGGGGCTAAATCCCCCCCCATGGCATCTATAGCTAATTTAATCATTTTTGCATACACCTTTTTAATTTTTTGAATTTCCGAAATCTTTTTTAATTTGATTTATTATCGAGTAATCTTTTATTATGTTTAAAAATTGACATTTAAAAAAGCCACTTTGTTGTTTGCCTAATAAATCTCCTGGTCCTCTTTTATAAAGATCGAAATTGCTTAATGTAATAACATCGTTTTCTTTTTCTAATATTTTTAAACGTTCATTATCTTTGTTATAAACTAAATAACAATAATTTTGTTTATTATTTCTACCTACTCTACCTCTTAGTTGATGCAATTGACTTAATCCAAAATATTCTGCTCCCAAAATAATAATAGTTGTAGCATTTTTAATATCAATTCCTACTTCAATGATAGAAGTTGTTAATAAAATTCCTTTTTGGTCTGATATAAATTTTGAGATAGTTTCTTCTTGTTGTTCTGTTGTTTTTTTGCCATGTAAAACATAAATATGTTCTAATTTGGCTTGTTCTAAAAAAACAGTTATATTTTCGATATTAAAATATTTTTTATTATCTTTGATAGCAGGAACTATAATATAACTTTGTTCGTCACGGTATTGATTTTGTTTTAAAATGGTAGCAATCATGTTAAAAGAGCATTTTTTTGTAATAATATTTCCTTTGGAATGAGGTTTTTCAGTTAATAAAGAAATTTTTAATAAACCTGAGTAAATAAGAGCCAAAGTTTTAGGGATAGGGGTCGCTGTTAAATATAAGATATCTGATGTTTCATTTTGTGAAATAGTTTTATTTTTAATGTCTGTGCCAAATTTATGTGTTTCATCGATAATAATAAGCCCTAATTGAAAAAAATCTATGTTAGCTAATAAATGAGTGCCAAAAATCATTTTATATTTATTGTTTTTTATTTCTTCTTGATATAATTTCTTTTTTTTGCTTTTAGAAGTTAAAATAATGGTTTCGATTTTTGGAAAAAGTTTTTTAAAATTTAGATAATGTTGTTTAGCTAAAATTTCTGTAGGAGCCATCATTAAAACTTGTTTATTTAAACTAATTATACCTAAAGAAGCTATAAAAACTGTAATAGTTTTGCCAGTACCAACATCTCCTTGAATTAATCTTTGAGTAGGATGATTTTTTTTAAAATCGGAATATATTTCATTTACTATTTTTTTTTGATTTAAATTTAATATAAAAGGGATTTCTTGAATCATTTGTTTCACATAACTTATATTACATTTTAAAGGTTGTTTAAAAGGCAATTGTTGTATTTGACACCATTTTTTAATTATAATCAAAGCTTCTTCGTATTTAAATCTTTGAATAGCTTTATCTAACATTTGTTTATTTTGAGGTAGATGTAAATTTTGTAAAGCTTGTTTTCTATTTATTAAATTATATTTTTTTAAAAGTTTTTCATCTAAATTTTCTTCTATGTCCAAATTAGGATGTTGAAAAATTTTTTGCATTAATTCATGTATTGATTCGTCCTTAATATTTTTTATTTGATAAATAGGTTTGATTTTATTTTCTAGATTAAGTTCACAAGATAAAAAAGAAGCTATGATTGCGTTATATTTAGTATAATATGTGCCTTTAATAAAAATTTTTTGATTTATTTTTAAAAATTTAGAAAAAAAAATTATTAAAAATAATTACTTTTAAAGTAATATTTTGACTTGTTAATATTTGAAACATTTTAATATTTTTTTTAAAAAAATTATTTACAGTAATAAGTTCTTGTTTTATTATTCCATATAAATTTAGTTTGTCTTTATTTTCTATTTTGTCTAATTTAGATAAAATAAAATTTTGATATTTTTTAGGTTTTTTTAAAATCAATTCTTTTATATTGTTTATATTATTTTTGATTAATTTAGTATATAAATTAGATTCTTTAAAGATGTTGTCTAAGTTATTTATCATTATGACCTCGTTTATGATTGTTTTAAGAAATAATTAATTCAATAATATTTATTTATTATAGCAATTAATGTTTACTGTTATTTTAATATTAATTTTTTAAAAATTTCTGAAAATTTTTATAAAATTAATATTAAATGTGCAATAAAAATAATTTCAATTTCTCTTAAATTATAACATATTTTAAATTTTTATTTTCTTAGCTTTTTGATAAATTTATTTATTTGTAAGAAAACATTTAAATGTGATAAAATTATAAAATAAATTTTGATTTTTTAATTTTTTTTATTATTTTGTTAATATTTTTTTAATAAAAAAAGATACTTTATACCAAAGTATCTTTTTTGTATTTATTGAGTTAAGAAAAAAATAAATTTGTATAATTAAATATCTTTTTTATTCGATTTTTTAGATTGGAAAAAGTATTTGCAAAAAAATATAATTAATACAAATTTTAACCAATAAAAATTGTCTATAAAGATAGTAAATATATCTTTAACATTGTCAGATTTTGTTGTATTCATTTTATAATTTTTAATGAAATACTTTATTTTTTCATATATTTCATCTTCTTGTATGTTTTCTTTTTTTAATTCGTCTTTAGCGATCAAAAAAGCTCCTTTATTTATTAATTCTATTTCTTGATTAGAGAATCGTTGATGTATATCTTTATCTAATAATATATATCTATTTATATTTTCTAAGATCTTATTATTTAAATTATTTTCTAAAATTTGAATTTGTTTTTCAGCTTCTTCATTTAGAAATTCTATTATCTGATTTAATTTGATATTAGAATAAAATAATTTTGTTTTTGTTATTTTTTCTAATGTTTTTATTATTTTATCTTTGTCCAAATTATATTTAATATTTAATTGCTGTAATATTTGAGTCCATTTTGTTTCAAACAGTGATTCAGTGTGTGTTTTTTTTATTTCGTTTATTTTATTTTGAATATCTTCTAAAGAATAATATTCTTTTGTTACGAAATAATTATAAATATTTTCGATCATTTTTTCTTTTATTGTTCTTATTTCTGTATTATTAAATATTTTGTTATTGAATGTTATTTCGTTTATAAATTGTTCGATTGTTTCTTTTAAGAAATCATGTTTATTTTTTTTTATTTTACGTTTGATATCAAAGATAATTTCTGTTTTGATGTCTGTTAAAGATTTAAAAACATCATTTTGATTAAATATTTCATTTATTTTTTTTCGGATTTCTTTTTTAGTGTGTAAATAATTTTCTTCATTTTTTACTTCATTATCTTGTTTTATTTTATCATAAATATCATCAATTAATTTTTCTTTTGTTTCTTCTATATATTGTAATATTTCTTTTTCGATGTCTATTTCGTTATTTTCACTAATTTCAATTATTTCTAACAATTTATTGTGTAAAAAATTATCTGATTGTAAAAAATTAAATTTATTTTTGTATTTAATTAATAATTGTTCCATTTTTTGTTTGTTATATTTTCTTTTTTCTATATTCCATATAAAATAAATTTTTTTTGCTTTTGCTTTTACTCCTTCGTGTAAAATGCTTTCTAAGTTATAAATATTTTTTATTTCTTTTATTTTTTTGCTTTTATCATTTGTTTCAAAATAAAATCCTAATAAATCATCAGGCAAGGGGTTTGGGGAAGAATAAAAATTATTTATTTTTTCTAAATTGGTTTGATCGATTTCTATTTCTAATATTTTTTCTGGATTATTTACGTTGTAGACAAATTTTTTGTTTTTATTATAACCGTTTTGGATTAATTGAAAATATTGTTTTTCGTTAGGCATAAAAATACTATCTAAAAATAGATGTTTTATAGCAGTGTTTTTAAATTTGGTTGTTTTAAATAATTCATCTTTGTCATGTTTTTTATGTTCGTGAGAATCCCAATCAATAATATTCTTATTTTGTGCGATTCTATCTAATGATAATTGTAAATCTATTGGCATAATATTTAAATGTTCGTGCTTTGTAACAGCAATTGAGGTAGCTTGATCAAAAAGTTCTATTATTTTTCTAGGAGTTCTTAATTCTTTTTTTGGTGAATTTATTATTTGTTTTGAAATTTGTTCTAAATATTTATAACTTCTGATATCTAAATTATATTTTTTAGACATTACATCAAGAAACATAATTATATCTTTTTCTACCCAAAAATCCACTTCAATTAATTTATTAAAACGACTTAAAATAGAATCATCAATATCATCTTTGAAATTAGTGGTTGCTATAACAAAAACTGGTTTTTGTGGATCTGTATAAATACCTTCCATTTGTGATAAAAAAGCTGTAATAACATTCCCATGATCAGAATTTAAACCTTCACTATTACGTTTTCTAAATGCTACTTCACACTCATCTATTAAAATAACACTCGGAGATTGTTTTCTAGCCTCTTCAAAAAGATTTTTAATTAATTTTGGAGATTCTCCTACATATTTGTGAGAAAAATCTGATGATGTTATAGAGAAAAAAGGTAATCCAGATTCTCTAGCAAAAGCATTTGCTAAAAAAGTTTTTCCTGTGCCGGGCGGTCCATATAATAAAATACCTTTAGGTGATGTATCTGAACCCATATGTTTATATAAATTTAAATTTTTTAATTGTAATACACTTTCTTTTAATTGTTCTTTTACTTCTTTATTTCCTATAACTTCTTCAAAAGTAGGCAATTTATCTGTTTTTTTTAAGAAGTTTTTAGCACTTTCTAATTCAAGCGTGTTTTGAGATTCTTTTTGTTTTATAGTTTCTTTTATAAAATTTAAAGCTTTTTCGTGAATAGAGTCTGAATGGTCCATCACTTTTAAAACGAAATTATTAAATATTTGAGTGTTGTCCAGATGCTTTTCTATATCTGTTCTATATTTCTCTAATTTTGTTTTTAGGCGGTTCAAAGACATAAATTGATTATTAATGTTACTTCTTAATATGAATTTGTCGTTTTCATTTAAAAGTTTACTATATGCTATTTTGTTTGTTTGTTGTGTCAATTTGTTTTCTAAATTTTCAATTTTTTGTTCAGCTCGAGATATAAAATTTTCTTTTTGTTTTGTTTTTGCTTTTAAATTGTCAATTTCTTTTTTGGAATTTTTTATTTCTTCATTTAAAATTCTTTTTTGTTCGTTGGTTAATAATTTGTTTTGTAATAATTCTTCTGTTTTTTTATTTAATTCCAAACTTATTTTTTTTATTTCTTTTCCTAATGAAATAATATCGGAGTTTTTTTGTTTAATATTTTGGTCTAAATTTTCAATTTCTTCTTGTTTTTTTGTGATAATATTTTGTTGTTCTTTGATAGTTTGTTTAAATTGATCTATTTTTTGTTGATTTTCATTTAAATCATTTTCTAGACTGGCTAGAAGTTCTGTTTTTGATTGTATATTTGTTTTTAATTCATTTTTTTCTTGTTCGTTTAACTTATTCATTGTAATAATTTTTTCTTCTTGTTGGTCTAATTTATTTTGTAAATTTTCAATTTCTTTTTTTGCTTCAGTTATAAAGTTTTCTTTAGAATATAATTTTTCTTTTAATTTATTTATTGATATTGTTTTTGAATCAATTTCTTTTTTTAATAAATTTTTGTCTTTTTCTGATAAAAATGCATTTGTTAAAAGTTCTTGTTGCTTGTTGGTTAACTCTGTTTCAATTGTTGTTATTTTGTCACTTAAAGAATTTATGATGTTATTTTTTATTGCAATATTTTCGTTTAAATTTGTAATTGCTTCATTTTGTGTATCAATAATATTTTGTTGTTCTTCGATAGTTTCTGTTAATTCGATAATATTTTTACGAGATATATTTAATTCTTCTTGCATTTTTTCTAAATTTTGCATTTTATCTTTTATTTGGTTTTGTAATGTGTTTTTTTCTATTTGATTTAAATTTGTTATGTTTGCAATCTCTTGGTTTTTAATTTCCAATTGAAGCATTAAATTGTTAATTTTATCTTGATTATTGATTAAAATAAATTCTTGAGTATTTAATTTTTTTTGTAATTCTTTTTTGCTATCTTTCAAACCTTGAAGCTCTAAATTTAAATTTTGCTTAGTCAATTTTAAATGGGATTTGTTTTTTTTTATTTCTTCGTTTTTTTCTACTAATTTTTTATTTATTTCTTGTATTTGTTTATTTAAAAGATTAATTTGTTTTTTATTATTTTCAACATTTTGGTGTAAATTTTGAATTTTAGCTTCTTTTTTGCTTAATAATTGTATTTGTTCTTCGTTAGTTATACTTAATTTATCGATATTTTGTTGATACGATTGTATATCTTGTTTTAATTGATTTAGTTGTTCAATTTTTTGTTGGATATTTTGTTGATAAGTTTTTTTTTCTTGAGTTTTTAATCCTTGCATTTCAATAATGTTTTGATTTTTTTCTTGTAATTGAATTATTAAATTTTGAATTTGTGCCTCTTTTTCATCAATAAATAATTCTTGGTTCGATAATTGTTGTCTTACATTTTTTATTTGGCCTTGCAAAGATAAGATATTATTTTTTAGACTTTGTTTTTGTTCTCTAGATAACTCAAGATTTTGATCTAATGATCTATTTTTTTCCATCAAATCTGCCTGTAAATTTTGTATTTTCTCTTTTAATGAATTCATATTATTTTGGTTTTGAATAATTATATTTTGTAAATTTACGATTTCTGTATTTTGTTCTTGGATAATTTTTGTTTGTTTGTTAAATATTAAATTATAATTACTTATTTGTTTATTTAAATATTCTATTTGTTGTTCTATTTGATTTAAATTTTGTATTTGTTGAAAATTTGTTTGTTTATATTCTTCTAGTATCATAATTTCTTCGAAAGTATTTACAAAAAATTCAACTGTTTTTTTTGAGTAACAATTAATATTGGCAGGCTTCCATCCTAACCAACTTCGTCCCATGTTTGATTTAAAATTATTTTTTTTATCATTAAGATATTTGTTATAGTTTATAAAATCTGCAGAATTTGCAATAAAAACAAAAACATATTCGCTTTTATCAATGGTCTGTTCTATTTGAAACGGAAATTCATCTATTAAATTATCGTGATAGATTCAGTACGTTTTAGTTATTTATACTGAGCCCCACACAACACCGTACAAGCAAGTTTTCAAGCATACGGCGTTTTTAATTTCTTAAGTTAAAGAAATTGCAAAATAAATTCTTTGCATTAGAAAGATTAGATTTGTTTTATTCAATTGTCAATATTTTTTTTGAAATTCTTTCTTTTTAGTCTTAAACTTGAAATTAATTCTCCTTTCGCCCTGTAAAGGTTGTTAACCTTCTCCTTGGTTAGGCGATTATCTTAAATATTCCGATTTAAGTGTTGTTCTAACGACTACTATGGTTCTGCTTTTTCCTTGAGGTTATCAATTTGGATTATGTTTTCTGTTTTATATTCTAAAACCTTTTAGGAAGATACAAGTTACTCTAATAAACTACGCGAATTCTTTAGGTATGCTGACTCATTTTTTTAATTTTTATTTAGAGATAAGAAATGTTTTTTAACTGAGTAGGTCAAGAAAGTGGGAATTTAATCCAGATCGACTTTATATAGTCGTTAATAATTTAATTAATCAAATATAAAATATTAATTAATTCCTTCTTGCAAATCGTAATTTCAGCTATTTTCGATTTGGTTTTAATATTACCCCATTTGTTGCATTTAGGCTCTTTGAAGAGCTTATCCATAGAATTCATTCTTCTTGCAAAATCATTTTGGTTAATAACTTCACCTCAATTTGCTTTTATCTTTTGCTGTAATTTCTAATTCTTTCGTTTTAGAAACCAAAGATATGAAGTACGTGATTATTACACGTTTTAGGTCGTTAATCTATTGTTTATTAGGCCTCTTTGTCGCCCATATTTTTCTAATAATCGAATTTTATCGTTGATATCGTCTTTTTTTTCTCCATTATAATATTCTTTATCAAATTCTTCTAATATTTTGTTCAAAACTTTTTTTAATAAAACATGATTATTTAATTTAGGAAATATTGTTTGTAATTTTGAAATAGTTGGAGAATTTATAAATTCTTCATTTTTTTGATCATTTGAATTAGAATTAGCATTTATAGAGTAAGTATAACAAAATATTATTAATATTACTGAAATATTTAATAATATTTTCTGTTTTAATTTCATTATTTCAAAAACTTTCTGATTTTTGATTAAATATTTTTTTATTTTATTTCAAAAATTATTAAATTTTTCTTATTTAAAAAAATATTTAGAACAATATTTTATTTTTAATTTTTATAAAAATTTTTTTTCTATTTATTTTTAAAAATTCAATAAATAGAAAAAAATTTTTTATTTTATGTTTTTTAATTGTTCCAATATTATATTAGTGATATCTTGGATTGATTGTTGAGGATCTTTTACTTTAATCTCTAATACTTTGTTTATTTTTTGATAATAATCTATTAAAGGAAAAGTTTCTTTTTTATAAATTAATAAACGTTTTTGGAAAGTAGTTAAATTATCATCTTTCCTTTGAATTAAATAAGTGTTATCGTTGTTACAAAAACCATATCTTTCAGGAGATCTTTTTTCTTTATGATAAATTTCTCCGCATTGAGGGCAAACCATTCTACCTATTATTCTTTGTTTTAGTAATTGTTCATCAACATTAAAATAAAACACTTTATTTAAATTAATATTTCTTTTTTCTAATTCTTCAGTTAAAAAATGACCTTGTTCTAAATTACGTGGATAACCATCAAAAATAAAACCTTTTTTAATAATATCTTGGTTTAAATACTTACTTATCATAGAGTTAGTTATTTCATTTGGAACCAATAAACCTTTATTGATATAAGAAACGACTAATTTGCCTAATTTCGTTTTGTTTTTGAAATTTTCTCTAAAAATATCTCCTATGGAAATATGGGGAATATTAAAATGTTTGGATAAAATTACAGATTGTGTCCCTTTACCAGAAGCAGGCGGCCCTATTAAAATTATATTCATTGTTTATCCTTAATATTTAAATGATATTTTTATAAAATGAAAAAATTTTTTCTAAAAGTTTTTAATTTGTTTAAAGTAATAATAAAAAATATTTTGTTTTTTTATTGAAATTTCTATAAAAATTTATGAAAATAATTTCAAATTTTAGATTATTTTGTATCCTGAGCCAAGAAAGATATATTTCGAAGAGAAATTAAATTATATATTATTTAAACATTTGAAATACTTTTACTTGTTAGGTGTTTTTTAATTTCAACTGATGATAAACTTATTATATCAAATTTATAAATAATTTTCTATATTTTCTATATTAAAGTAGAAAATTTATAATAAAATTATAAACTTTTTTTATAAACCATAAAAATTGTTTAATTTAAAGTTTATTTAATAAATTATTTAAAATAAACATAAAAATTAAAGAAACATTATTTAATTTTTATGTAATTAATTGTATAAAAAGTATGTGTATGAATATTGTAATAAATTCGATTTTTTTAAAAAAAATTAGTTTGCTAACAAAATTATTTTAAATATTGATATAATATTATTACTTTAGCAAATAAAATCAAATAATAAAAAAAATTATTTTTTATAATAAAAAGTTTTATTTTTATATTTTTTAAAATTTATGATAAATTATTTTTTAATTTGTTATTTTTGGTTACAATATAAATGTTTTAATGAAGTCCAAATAATAAATAAATAATAATAAGATGAACAAAATCAATGAATTAAAGTAATGGATTATAAAGAGGAGAAGAAAATGTATTCTGTTAAGGATCTTTATAATAATTACAAATTATATGTAAATCAAAAGATTTATATTAATGGTTGGGTTAGAAATTGTCGTTTTCAAAAAAATTTATTTTTTTGTGATTTAAGCGATGGTTCTTTTGTTAAAGAATTACAAGTGGTTTATAAAAACGTTCAAACAACTTATTTTAATGAAATAAAAGATAAGCTCCAAGTAGGAGTTTCTTTGTATTTAGAAGGATATTTAATTATTACTCCTGAATTTGATCAACCTTTTGAGTTGTTAGCAGATAAAATAGTTATTTTAGGTCCTAATTATGATTCTTATCCGATTCAATCTAAAAAACATTCTAGAGAATTTTTACGTCAAAAAACACATTTAAGATTAAGAACTACACTTTTTGGTGTTGTTTTTAGGATTAGAAATGCAGTTAGTTTGAGTATTCATGAATTTTTTCAAAAAGAAGGATTTATTTGGGCTCATACGCCGATCATTACTACAAGCGACGGAGAAGGTGCAGGAGAATTATTCCAAGTTACTACTTTGGATTTTAATAAATTACCTTTAGATGAAAATAAACAAGTTGATTATAAACAAGATTTTTTTGGACAACCAACTTTTTTAACTGTTACAGGCCAATTAGAAGGCGAAGCAATGGCTTTAGCTTTTAAAAAAATTTAT
Organism: Phytoplasma sp.; assembly: GCF_035187685.1. NCBI lineage: Bacteria > Bacillati > Mycoplasmatota > Mollicutes > Acholeplasmatales > Acholeplasmataceae > Candidatus Phytoplasma > Phytoplasma sp. Next base: position 178,818 of record NZ_CP131022.1, read on the forward strand.
ACTTTTGGCCCTACTTTTAGAGCTGAAAAGTCTAATACTTCAAGGCATATATCTGAATTTTGGATGATTGAGCCTGAAATTGCTTTTTGTGATTTACAAGAAAATATGCAAATAGCACAGAAAATGATACAATATATAATTAAATCTTGCTTAAGAACAAATAAAGAAGATTTTTTATTTTTAGAACAAAACATAGAAACAAATTTGATTCAAAGATTAGAAAAAGTAGCTAATTTAAAAGAATTTAAACAAATTAAATATAAAGAAGTTATTGATATTTTATTAAAAAGTAAATGTGATTTTGAAAATAAAGTTGTTTATGGTTTAGATTTATCTACAGAACATGAAAAGTTTTTAACAAATTTTTTTGGAGAACCTATTTTTATTACTGATTGGCCTATTGATATAAAGGCTTTTTATATGAAAAATAATTCAGATGATAAAACTGTTGCAGCTATGGATTTATTAGTTCCTAAAATTGGAGAATTATTAGGCGGCTCTCAAAGAGAAGAAAATTTAAAAATTTTACAAGAAAAGATGAAAATTTTTAATATTTCTCAAGAAGAATTGAAATGGTATCTCGATTTACGTCGTTTTGGTGGTTGTATACACTCAGGTTTTGGTATAGGATTTGAGCGTTTATTGGTTTATTTAACTGGTTTAGATAATGTTAGAGACGTTATAGCATTTCCAAGAACTCCTAAAAAAGCTTGTTAAAATGATAAATTAATGTAAAATAAAATATTAAAGGATTTTAATCATGGGAATTATATTAAAGAATGTTTCTAAAGTTTATACAAATAAAGAAAATAAAAAGAAATATTACGCAGTTGAAAAAATTAATTTAGAAATTGCTACTGGTGAGTTAGTAAGTCTGTTAGGTCCATCAGGGTGTGGCAAATCAACTATTCTTTATATGATTGCAGGTTTATCTCGTGTTTCAGAAGGAAATATTTTTTTTGATGGTAAAAATGTTACTGAACTTTCCCCAGAAAAAAGAGGTATTGGTTTAGTTTTTCAAAATTATTCTTTATATCCACATATGACAACTCTTCAAAATATAATATTCCCGCTGCAAAATTTAAAATTTTCAGATGAACAGATCCGCGAAGAAGTTAAAAAAATTGCTGCTTTAGCTTCAATTGATGACTATTTAGATAAAAAACCTTCTGAACTTTCTGGCGGACAACAACAAAGAGTTTCTTTAGCAAGAGCTTTAATTAAGAATCCTAAAATTTTATTATTAGATGAACCTTTATCTAATTTGGATACTAGACTTCGTTTCAAGATGAGAGAAGAAATTAGAAGGATTCAAAAAAAGACTAAAATTACAGCTATTTTTGTTACTCATGATCAAGAAGAAGCGATGTCTATTAGTGATAAAATTTATGTAATGAATAAAGGGCTTATTCAACAAAAAGATATTCCTAAAAAAATTTATGAAAATCCAGTTAATTTATTTGTAGCATCTTTTTTAGGGATTCCTCATATTTCTATTTTTAATGGTTGTATTTTAGATGGTAAATTGATGATCGGCAATAAAGTTATTTTAGAACATTCTAGGTTTAAAAATATACACAAAGAAATTCAAATTGCAATCAGGCCCGAAGGTTATGACGCAGAAGAAAATGGTGTTTTAGAAGTAGAAGGAATAACATTAGAAAATATAGGTAGAGAATTATTTTTATTAGCTAAACATCCTTATTCAATAAATAATAATTTTCAAATAATTATTCCAACTTATAAACAAAAATCATTAAATTTAACTAATGTTTATAAAAAAAAGTTTCGTTTTAATATTATTGAAAATAGATATTTTATTTTTGATAAAAAAACTGGTAATAGGTTTTATTAAATGTTTGACATTGTCAACAAAAAAAAAAATAAACATTGGTTTTATTTAATTCCTGCTTTAATTGTTTTAAGTATTTTTACTTTTTTTCCTTTGACTAAAGTTTTTATTATATCTATAACAAAATATGATCAATTTCAGGATATTTTTCAAGAATTATCTTTATTAGAAAATTATATAAAAGTTTGCCATGATGAAGAATTTAAAGCTGCTTTACAAAATACTTTATTATTGGTTGTTTTTGTGGTACCATTATCAATTATAGTTGCTTTATTTATCGCTTTAGCTTTAAATAGTGTGAAGAATTATTTTTTTAAAAACACTTTTAAAATTTTTTTCTTTTTGCCTTTAATTTCTAATAGTATAGTTATGGGGATGATTTTTGGTATTTTGTTTTATTATAATTCTGGTATTTCTACAAATAAACCAACTGGTTTATTTAATTCTTTTATAAGTTTTTTTGGTTTTTCATCTTGTGAATGGATTGGCAGAACAGCTTCTTATAGCAATAAAATGTTTGTTTTAGTTTTATATAATATTTGGGCTAGATTGTCATTTAAAATTTTTGTTTTTGTTTTAGCTTTACAAGATATTGATAAATCATATTATCAAGCAGCTAAAATTGATGGAACTCCTAAATGGCGCGTCTTTACTAAAATCACTTTACCTTTAATTACGCCTATTATTTTTTATCAATTTATTATAGAGATGTTAGCTGTTTTCAAAGAATATGACTCTGTTATTGGTTTATTTGGTCCTGATCCTGGATATAAAATAAAAACCATAGTAGGTTATATTTATTATCAATTATCCGCTTCTACACATGATGCTTATTCCAAAGGAACAGTTGCTGCTATGATATTATTTGTTATTTCTATTTTATTCACGATAATAAGTTTTATTATCTCTCGGAAAAAAACAAATTAATTAAAAGGTTATATGATAATAATGAATAATTATAAAAATTTTTTCTTAAATAATTGGTGTAATTATAAAACTAAAATTAAAATTTCTTCTTTATTTTTATATTTATTTTTATTTTTGATTACTTTTGTATTTGTTTTGCCTTTTTATTTAATGTTTATTACATCTATTAAAAGTACATCAGAAATTATTGAAAACAATCCTTTATCTTTACCTATGAATTTGATGAATGTTATAAGTAATTATAAAAAGTCTTTTAGTGAACAATTTTCCTTTATACCTTATTTTTGGAATACTTTTAAAATTACTTTTTTGTCTACTTTTTTCGGCACTTTATGTTGTATTTTAACTGCTTACGCTTTGAGTTCTATTTTTGACTTTACTTTTAAACCCGCATTAATGATATTGTTATATTTAGGTTTGATGACAACTTCCGAAACTTTAACAATAGTTAATTATAGGACTGCTGCTGATTTAGGATGGATTGATTTTGGACGGGGCTCAAGATTTCCTTTTGGTAATGATTTTGCGATAATCATTCCTTATTTAATTAATATAGTGCATGTTTTATTATTATTAAGAATTTTTGAGAACGTTCCTAAAGAATTATATTATGCTGCTAAAATAGATGGTACTAGTGATTGGAAATATTTGTGGAAAATATTGGTTCCTATAACCAAACCCACTATTATTATTACTGTTGTTTTTAGAATAGTATCAACTTGGAATGCTTATGCTTGGCCTGAATTAATGGGTGCTAAATTATTAACTAATATGATGAGAAAAACTTTTGATAGTGAAACAGGTATTGAGACAATAAATATTCAAATGGCGGTTGCTGTTTTGATTAATATACCTTTAATTTTGATTTTTATTTTTTTTAGAAAATATATTACTTCAGGAGAAAATACAAGTGGCATCAAAGGTTAAAGTTAAAAATCATTTAATTATTTTGGGATATTTTTTCTTTTTATTTGTTATTATTTTAATATGCAATAAAATTACTACAACAAATAAAGACGAAAACGAAAAGGCAATAAGAAATTTTAAAGTAACTAAAGCAAGTTTAAAAACTGCATATGAAGAATTTAAAAAACATAAAAAGAATAATGATTTAACTAAAATTAATTTTTGGCATAATTTATATACTGACGAAAGAATAATACTACAAGAAATTATTAGAAAATTTGAACAAGAATATCCTGGTATTAAAGTGTTAGAAGATAATAAAGGTTCTTGGCCACAAATTTTTAAAAATGTTACTGGCGCTTTGGCTGTGGGCAAACAACCCCAATTAGTTGTGTCTTATCCTGATCATGTAGGATTTTATCATAAATCTGGAAAAGTATTACCTTTAGGACAGTTTATAGATAACGATGATTTAAACACTAATGTGTTTAATGATTCATTTAAATATCCTTTTTTAGATGGTTATTGTGAAAAAATTAAATTTGGTAATAAAGAAGATAGCTATTATTTACCTTTTTTGAAAACTACTGAAATTATGTTTTATAATAATGCTTTATTAAAAGAAATACACGATCAGACATCTTCAGTTGAATTTAAACAATTAGTCGATAGCAAAGGATACATTAAAAAAAGAAATCGATCATTGACATGGGGCGAACTGGAAATAATTTGTAAAGAATTCGAAAAATATAAAACAACTGATTTTGTTCCAATATTAGTTGATAGCGAAACTAATTTATTTATTATTTCTTCTAGACAACAAGGTATAATTTATCCAGATCAAAAAGATAAAACACAAGAATTTTTAGAAGATGATAAAATAAAAACTATATTAAAAACATTTAACCGTTTATATAATAAAAAATATCTAACCTTAAGTAAATTAATCGAAGAAAATAATATTCAAAAAATTATTAAAGACAAAAATATAGCTTTTTATATTACATCAACTAGAAGAATAGATAGTTTATGCGAAATTGATGGTTTTATTCCCAGTTTCACTTCTATACCTACATTTGGAAAAGAAAAAAATATTTTACAAGGTTCCAATGTTAATTTATTTTATTCAAAAGATCCAAAAGAAAATTATGCTTCTTGGTTTTTTTTAAAATATTTAACATCTTTTGATGTTTATCAAAAATTTTTAGAAAAAAATAAGTTATTCAACATTACTCGTAATTATAATGATGATGATAAAACAAAATTGATAAAAAAAATAGAATCTATAATAGATCAATCAATTTATTCAGATGATTTAAAAAAATTTAGAAAAGATTTTTTTAACAAATTCATTTTAGACAATGGAAAAAAAATAAAGGAAAGAAAATTACAACAAGATTTTTTTGTTACTTCTGTTTTCGAAAAATCCGATTTTTTCCGCAATATTATAACTGATTTATTTATAGACGTTTTAATCATAAAGAGCGAAGATGAAAACATAGATCGAAAGATAGATGAATTATTACAAATAGCTATCACAAGAATAATAAAATAAATTTAAATGAAAAAAGAAAAGGTTTTTAAAAATGAACTTTATTAAAAAACAAATTGAACAATTTAATACAATAATTATTCATGGACACAAAACACCTGATGGAGATTGCTATGGATCCCAATTAGGATTAAAAGATATAATTGCAACAAATTATCCTGATAAAAAAGTGTATGTTGTAGGTGATGAAACACCAAAAATTTCTTTTTTGGGTAAAATGGATCAAATAGAAGATGATGTGTATAAAGATGCTTTAGTATTTATTGTAGATTGTGGACAAAGTTCAATTATTAGTGATAATAGATATAAATTAGGAAAAATGAGCATTAGAATTGATCATCATTTGTTTGTTCAAAAAATCGCTGATTATGAATGGATAGATAGTAATTTCGCTTCTTGTTCAGAGATGATTTACTATTTTAAAAAATTTCATAATTATAAATTAACTTACAAAGGAGCTTTACCAATATATACAGGCATTGTAACTGATACAGGTAATTTTCGTTTTGAAAGAGTTAATTATAAAACTTTTCAATTTGTTGTTGATTTATTAAAATATGATTTAAATGTTTTCGAAATAGATCAAAAAATAAATTTTAAAAGTGTTAATTTATTAAAATTTCAAGGTTATGTATGTTCTAATTTTATAGCTGAAGGTGGATTTATTTATTTTAAATTTTCCGAAGAAATACTTGAACAATATAATTTAACTGTTGAAGAAGCTTTTTCTATTGTAAATGTTTTCAATTATATCGAAAATAATTCAGTATGGGGATTTATTTTGGCATATAAAAATGGTTCTTATAAATTCAGTCTTCGTTCTTTGGGTCCTAAAATAAATTCTATAGCACATAAATTTGGTGGTGGCGGTCATCAAAAAGCTTGTGGTATTTTTGTGCAAAATACGGATGAAATGAATGAAGTTATTGAATTAATAAAAGAATCTATTAAAGTATTTAATTCTGAAAAAAGTCAAACAATTCACACTAATATAACTAATAAATAAGTCAAGAAAGTATTAAATATATGATTGTTTATGATAATATTGCTGCCATTGCAACTCCCTTAGGAACTGGAAGCATTAATGTTATAAGAGTAAGTGGTCCAGAAGCAATCCAAAATATTAATCAAATTTTCCGAAGTTCTAAAAAAAACATTGATTTATCGCAAGTACCTTCGCACACTATTCATCACGGTTTTATTTTAGATAAAAATAAAAATATATTAGATGAAGTATTAATTTCTATTTTTAAAAAACCTCATTCTTTTACTGGCGAAGATGTTGTCGAAGTCCAAGGCCATGGAGGAATTTTAATAACTCAATTGTTATTAGAGAGAATTTTATCATTAGATATTAGATTATCGGAACCAGGAGAATTCAGTAAAAGAGCTTTTTTAAATGGTAAAATAGATTTAATACAAGCAGAATCAATCATGGATTTAATTTTTGCTCAAAATGAAAGCGCTATTAAATTAGCTAATTTAGGTTTACAAAAAAAAAATTCTAAATTATTACAAGATTTAATTAATCAAATTGTTAAAATAATAGGTCAAATAGAAGTCAACATTGATTATCCTGAATATTTAGATATTGAGGAAATGACTAATAAAATTATTTTACCTCAAATTAAAAAATTGATTTCTAAAATGGAAGAAATTTTAAATTTGTATACCCAAAATCGTTTTTTAAAAAACGGAGTTAAAACTTTGATCATCGGAAAACCTAATGTAGGAAAATCTAGTTTATTAAATGTTTTACTACAAGAAAAAAGAGCTATTGTTTCTGATATTGCTGGTACTACAAGAGATTATGTCGATGGATATATTAATGTTAAAGGTGTTTCTTTATTTTTAATTGATACTGCAGGGATTCGGAAAACTAATGATCCTTTAGAGAAAATAGGTGTTGATAAATCTCAACAACTTTTAAAAGAAGCAGAATTAGTTTTATTGTTATTAGATCAAAGTAATGTTTTAGACAAAGACGATCAAATATTACTTGATTTAACTAAAAAATATTCTAGAATTATAATAGGAACTAAATCTGATTTACCTCCAAAAATGAATTTAAATCAAATTAAAGAAGAAATTATTTTATTATCTAGTCATAATCAAGATGGCATTGACAAATTAAAAAATAAGATTTTACAAAAATTTCAATTAGATAATATTCAAAATAAAGAATTTAATTATTTTTCTAATGCAAGGCATATTAAACAAATAGAAATTGCTCTCAAATCTTTAACAAATATTATTATAGATATTAAAAAACAAATGCCTGTTGATATACACACAATAAATTTAAAAGAAGCTTATAATGCTTTAGAAAATATTTTAGGTAAAAATATTCCAGACCATTTAATTAACGAATTATTTTCTAAGTTTTGTTTAGGAAAATGATTAATATTAATAATTTTAAATGTTAAAATAATACTAAGTAGAATGTTTTATTTAAGTATTAAACGAAAATGTTTTTCAAAAAAATTGTAATACAAATTATAAAGGTAAGCTAGAAATTTCATATATGATCGATATCCAATTTAAGAACGGTTCAAATCAAAAATTTTCTAAAAGAATTGATATTTTAGAAATTATAAAACAACATAATTTTATTTTTTCTAATAAACCAATAGCTGCTTATTTTAATGGCAAATTAATCGATTTAAAAACAAAATTAGAAGTAGATGGTTTATTAGAAATTATTACTTCAGATAAACCTGAAAGTTTACAAATTTTAAATTATAATACCGCTCTTTTGATGGCTCAAGCTATTCAAAGAATTTATCCTGATGCCCTTTTAGTTTCTGGTTCGCATCATAAAGAAGGTTTTTATTACGAAATAGATTTTCAAAACATGATTTTTTCTCAAAATTATTTACCTGAAATAGAAAAAATGATGCATCAAATTTCTAACGAACAATTAGATATTGTCAAAAAAAAAATAATTTATAAAGATGTATATGATAAATTTTCTTTTAATAAATATAAAAAAGATATGCTTCAAAAAAGTAAAAATATCGATTTTATCGATATTTATTCTTGTTTAGATTTTGAAGATTTTCAGTTTAATAATTTAAATCCTTTTTTAATTAATACTAAAATAATGAAAAATTTTAAATTATTACACATATCTGGTTCTTATTTCGAAGGAGATGTAAACAAATCTGCTTTGACAAGGATATATGGTGTTTCGTTTTTTAATAATAAAGATTTAAAAGAATATTTGCAATTATTAGAAGATAGAAAACATAGAGATCATAAAAATATTAATAAAGAACAACAATTATTTATGTTATCTTCTGAAGTTGGCGTAGGGTTGCCTTTTTGGTTGCCTAAAGGTGCTACTATTCGACGTATTATAGAAAGATACATTATTGATAAAGAAATAAGTTATGGTTATCAACATGTTTATACTCCTATTTTAGCTAATACTAAATTATATCAACAATCAGGTCATTTAGAACTTTATAAAGAGAATATGTTTCCTATAATGGAAATGCCTAATGAAGAAAAATTAGTTTTACGTCCTATGAATTGTCCTCATCATATGATGATTTTTAAAAACAATTTACGAAGTTATAAAGAATTACCTTTGAAAATTGCAGAATTAGGTATGATGCATCGTTTTGAACATTCAGGTGCTGTTGCTGGTTTACAAAGAACAAGAGAAATGACTTTAAATGATGCTCATATTTTTATCGAAGAAGGTCAAATCCAAGAACAAATAATTCAAATTATTAAGTTGATTTTAGAAGTTTACAAAGATTTCGATATTACAGATTATAGTTTTAATTTAAGCACTAGAGATATTTTGAATAAAAATAAATATTTTGATAACGATTTAATGTGGTTTAAATCAGAATCTTTTTTGAGAGAAATATTACAAGAAAATAATATTAATTATAAAGAAGTTACTGGTGATGCTGCTTTTTATGGCCCTAAAATAGATATTCAAATTTTAACTGCTTTAAAAAATGAAGAAACTTTATCAACTATTCAATTAGATTTTTTATTACCACAAAAATTTAATTTGACTTATATAGGACCAGATAACAAAGAACATTTTCCTATTGTAATCCACAGAGGTGTTGTTTCGACTTTAGAAAGATTTGTGTCTTATTTATTAGAAAAAAATAAAGGTGTTTTACCATTATGGCTTGCACCTGTTCAAATTATATTAATTCCTGTTAATAATGCAATTCATTTAGAATATACAAAAATAATAAGAGATTTGTTAGTTAAAAATAATTTCAGAATAGAATTAAACGATAAAGAAACAAGTTTAAGTTATAAAATAAGAGAAGCTCAAAAAAATAAAATTCTTTATCAACTAGTTATAGGCGATAAAGAAATGAATAGCAATTTTTTAACTGTAAGAAAATATCAAAGTTTAAAACAAGAAGAAATAGTTATAGAAGAATTTATAAAAATGTTACACAAAAGAATTATAGATAAAAAATAAAAATTATATTTGTATTTCTATAATATTAGAAAAAAATATTGAAATATAATTTTTATTTTTATATAATTAAGTTATGTAATTTGTTAAATACAATATTAAAAGGTAATGAAATATTTTTATGCGTATTAGAACAGTTAGAACATTTAAAAAAAATCATAAAATATCTTTGGACGAATGGTTGCAAATTTTTGATGAAATTCGTTATACTCCCTCTTCTTTTGATTTGCAACCTTGGCGTTTTGTTGTTATTGAAAGTGAAGAGGCTAAACAAAAATTAAAAACAATTATACATCGTGGAAATTTATTTCAATTAGAAACTAGTTCTGCTACAGTTTTAGTTTGTGGTGTTTTAGATAAACACAATTTAAGCGATTATATTTATAATCAAAAGTTTTTGAATAAAGAAATAGATTTTACAAATAAAGAAATAACTATTAATAAAATAAAACAACATTATGGTAAAATGAGCCTTGATAAAGTTAAGAATGAAATTTGTTTAGAATGCGGTCTTATTTCTTTTAATTTTATTATAACGCTTCAAAAATTTGGTTATAGTTCTTGTTTTATGGGAGGTTTTTGTTTTGAAAAAATAAACTATCTTTTTAATATTCCTCTTAATTATCAACCTATTATTTTGATTTCTGTAGGTAAATCTGATATAAATTTAACACAAAATGCAACAAAATTTAAATTGGATGTTAAAGAAATTGTTTCTTTTTTGTAATTATTAAACTAAATTAATTATTGAAATAATAATTAAAAAACTAATATATAATAAAAAATTCTAAATTGTTTATTTTTTTGAATAAGACAATTTAGAATTTTTTATTATATTTCATTATGTCATAATAGTTAAAATAAATGGAATTAATTACGATTTTTAATAAAGAATACCTTGTTCTAATAATGATAAAAAATCTTCATTGGTAGCGTCTAAGATGTAATCTTGAATATTAACATTTTTTAAAATGGTTTGTAAATTTTTTTTGTTATAAGGAATTTTCACAAAATTATTTAATAATTCTGATAAATTGTCTTTTTTATGAAAAAAATCTCCTTTTAAGATAATGTTTTTTATTGTTCCTCTATCAAGAGATAATAAAATTTCTAAATTTCCCCATCCAAATTTTTGTTTTAATTTTTTATCATATTGTGGTTGTTCTCCAAAAATCCATTCTTTAGAAGAATATTTTTCTGACATTTTTTCTACTTTAACCGTTTCATCAGAAGTTAAAGTATATTGTTTATCTGTTAAATAATTATCTAAATAATTTGTTAATTCTTTTTGACTCATTCCTTTCAGAAATTGTTTTAAATTAGTAACTCTTTGAGAAACACTTTGTATTCCTTTAGAAATTAATTTTTTATTATCAGGAGTAATACATCTTACCATTGTATCGATATCGCAATCATAAAGTAAAGTTCCATGCATAACCATTCCATTTTTATTTTTCATAAAGGAGTTTCCTGAAATTTTTTTATCATTGATAAGAATATCATTCCTCCCGCTTAAATATAATTCAATTCCTAAGTTTTTAAAAGCTTCAACAATTTTATTTAAATATGTTTTAAAATTAAAACTTTGATTTTGCTGAGCTGTAATAATACTAAAAATAGGTGTTTTCGGATCATTATAAACACACCCTCCACCTGTTGCTCTTCTAAAAATGTCGATTTTATTTTCACGAACAAAATCTAAATTAACTTCATTTTCGATAATTTGATTTTTCCCTACAACTATACCTTTAATTTGCCATTGAAAGAAAAAGGTTTCATTTTTTTTTAAAAGATTATTTAAAATATATTCTTCAAGAGCAAAGTAAAAATAAGGCTTTAAATCTTTAGGTTTATTAAATTTAACTAAAATCATTTTTTGCTCCTTTATTTAAAACAATTTGAAAAAGAAAATATTAATAAATTCTTTTTCAAAAATTTTTGTTTTAATTATAAAAATAATTTGTTTATAAATTTTCAAAAATCAAAAATTTTTTTAAAATAATGCATCTAATTCTTTCATTTGTTTTAGAAGTTCTTTTTGTTTATTAGATAATCTAGGAGTTTTGATTTTGACCATAACATAATGATCCCCTTTACGATAAGAGGAATGTAGATAAGGAATACCTTTGTTTTTTAATTTAAATTTGGTATGTGTTTGTGTTCCTTCTGGTATTTTTAATTCAACTTCTCCATAAATAGTAGGTATGTTTATTGTTTTTCCTAAAACAGCATCATAAAAATCAATATAAAAAGTGGAAAGGATATTTTGTTTTTCTCTTTCGAAAATATCATGAGGGCGAATTTTAATAGTTATATATAAATCACTATTTTCTGAATTTAAATGTTTACCATGACCTTGTTTTTCCAATTGCATTGTCATTCCGTTTTCAATTCCGGCAGGTATAGAAACTTTTATTGTTTTAATATTAGATACTCTTTGTAACCCTTTACAAAAAGAACATTTTTTAATGATAGTTTTTCCTTGTCCGCTACAATTGCGACATACTTTTTGTGTTCCAATTTTTCCTAAAAAAGTGTTTTGATATTCAGTAATATATCCTTCACCATTGCAATGGTTACACGTTTTAATGTCTTGATAATTGTTTGCTCCTGTCCCATTACATTGTTTACAATCTTCTTCAAATTTATTTTGAAATTCTATTTCTTTGCCTAAACAAGCATCTAAAAAATCAATTACTATTTCTATATTTTGATCTTTTACTTTGTATTTATTTGTATTGTTTTTATTTTTTCTTTCTCCAAAAAAATCATCGAAAATATCACTAAAACTAAAATCTTGATTAAATCCTTGGAAACCGCCTTCGAAGCCGCTTCTAAAACCACTGTTATTATAATCTTGGTTGCCAAAACGATCATAATTACTTCTTTGTTGAGCATTACTTAAAACTTGATAAGCTTCTTGAACTTCTTTAAATTTTTCAGCAGCATCATGTTCTTTAGATACATCAGGGTGATGTTTTTTAACAAGTTTACGATAAGCTGATTTAATTTCTGATTCGCTTGCGTTTTTAGAAACACCTAAAACATCATAATAATCCTTTTTCATAATAAAACTCCTCTAGTTTTGTAACAGATTTTTATTTTTAACAAAGAAACCAAAAAAAGATTAATTTCTTTTTTTGGTTTTTTATTTCTGTCTAAATAAAATTATTTTTTTTCTTTAAATTCAGCATCTACTACTTCATCTGGATTAGATTCTTTTTTAGGATCATTATTTTTTGTGTTATCTTTTGTTTTTTCTTGAGCTTTTTGATAAGCTTTCATAGCTAATGCTTGAGATTCTTTTTCTAAAAGACTGATTTTTTCTTTAATAAGAGCGATATCTTCTTTTTGTAAAGCTTCTTCTAAATTTTTAATTTGTTCTTCGATTTTTTCTTTTTCTTCTTGTTTTATTTCGTCTTTCAAAGTATCTAAAGATTTTTTAGTTTGAAAAAGTAAATTATCAGCTTCGTTCAAAGTATCAATTTTTTCTCTTTGTATTTTATCAGCTTCTGCATTCTCTTCAGCTTCTTTAATCATTCTTTCTATATCTTCTTTTGATAATGAGCCATTTCCTGAAATAGTAATTTTTTGTTCTTTTTTAGTACCTAAATCTTTAGCTTGAACTGAAACAATACCATTTACATCAATATCAAAAGTCACTTCTATTTGTGGTACTCCTCTTGGTGCCGCTGGAATATCATTTAATTGAAAACGACCCAAAGTTTTATTTTCTCCTGCTAAAGGTCTTTCTCCTTGTAACACGTGAATATCAACCGCAGTTTGATTATCTTCAGCTGTTGAGAAAACTTTTTTAGCTGTTGTAGGAATTGTTGTATTTCTTTCAATTAATTTCGTGAAAACGTTGTTTAAAGTTTCGATACCTAAAGAAAGCGGAGTTACATCTAAAAGAACAATATCTTTTACATCTCCCGATAAAATACCACCTTGAATAGAAGCTCCCATAGCAACTACTTCGTCAGGATTAATACTTTTATTTAAATTATCTTTGTTTAATGTTTTTTTTACTAGGTCTTGAACAGCTGGAATTCTAGTTGAACCGCCTACTAAAAGTACTTGTTGAATTTCTTCTGGTTTTATATTAGCATCTTTTAAAGCACGTTTTAAAGGGATTAAACAACGGTCTACTAAATCTTGAGTTAATTCATTAAATTTCACTCTTGTTAAATTATATTCAAAATGAATAGATTCACCAATAGAACTGCCTTGATCTTGTTTTTGAATCATTGTTAAGAATGGTAAAGAAATTTGAGCAGACATAGCACTGCTTAATTCTTTTTTGGCATTTTCAGCAGCACTTTTTAATCTTTGCATAACCGCTTTATCTTTGCTTAAATCTACTAAATGTTCTTTTTTAATTTCTTTAAGTAAAAAATCAATAATTTTGTTGTCAAAATCATCTCCACCTAGAAGATTGTCTCCAGCAGTTGATAAAACAGAAAAATTACCTTCTGCTAAATTTAAAATAGAAACGTCAAAAGTACCTCCACCCAAGTCAAAAACTAAAATATTTTGTTCTTTGCCGCTTTTATCAATACCATAAGCTAAAGCAGCAGCTGTTGGCTCGTTAATAATTCGTTTTACTTCTAAACCAGCAATTTTACCTGCATCTTTAGTAGCTTGTCTTTGAGCATCATTGAAATAAGCAGGTACAGTAATAATTGCATTTGTAACTTCTGCCCCTAAATAATCTTCGGCTTGTTTTTTTAAATTTCTTAAAATCATTGCGCTTATTTCTTGAGGAGTATATTTTTTGCCTTTAATATTAACTGTAAAACCTTTTTCTCCCATATGTCTTTTGATAGATAAGATAGTATCTGGATTAGTTAACATTTGTCTTTTAGCTACTTCTCCTACCAAAATCTCGTCATTTCTAAAAGCAACTATTGAAGGGGTAGTTCTTCCGCCTTCAGAATTAATAATAACTTTGGCCTCTTTGCCCTCCATAACAGAAACACAAGAGTTAGTTGTGCCTAAGTCTATTCCAATAATTTTATTTGTTTTCATTTTTTTCTTTACTCCATTCGTTTACTTTTACCATAACTGGTTTTATAACTAAGTCTTTATATATAAAACCTTTTTGTAAAACAGCTACGTTAACACCATCAGGTTTGTTTTTATCTGAAATTTTCTCAATTGCATGATGAAATTCAGGGTTAAATTTTTCACCTAAAGCTTTAATTTCTTTAACTCCATCTTTATTTAAAATTTCTTTAATTTGTTGATGAATCATTTTAAAACCTGATAAAAAATTTTTTAATAAAGGTTCCTCTGGAGACATTTCTAAAACTTTTTCTAATTGTTCTAAAGGAACTAAAATTTGAGTAATTAAATTCATAGAAGCATATTTTAAAGAATGAATTTTTTCTTTTTGAATTCTTTTTTGAAAATTATCTAAATTTGCTTGGTATTTTAATTTTTCATTTTTATACATTTTATTTATTTCAGATAAATTGTCTTTTAGTTGTTTTATTTCTTTTTCTAATTCATTGTTTTTGATTTGATATTGATTTTTTGTTTCATCAGAATTAGAATGATTTTCTTTTTTGTTGTTGTCTTGTTTCTTATTTTTTTTAGTTTCATTCAAGGAACACTCGTTACATTGGTTGTTACAAGATTTTGTTTTGTTGTTTTGTACATCATCATTATCATGTTGATCTTTTTGTATTTCTTCGCAACAACATTTTATTTCTTCGCAACAACAATTTTCTTTTTGAATTTCTTTTTCTTTCATTTTTTCGAAAACAACTCCTTTATAAAATTTAAGATTTTATTTTTTCTCATATAAATTAGATATATGAGCTGATAAATATTCTAATATAGGTATAATTTCTTGATATTTTGTTATATGAGAACCTAATAAAGCTATAAATCCTTTTTCATCTTCATTAATATTATAAGGAACGGAAATAAAAATGAATTTTTTATTATAAGGGATTAAACTAATTTGATTAGCTAATTTACAAACAAATTCTTTGGAACCATAAAACAAATTACTTAATTTTTCTTTATCAAAAATTTCGTAAATATCTTTGGCGTTTATATTTTTTTCTTCATAAGAAGTTAAAAAATTATTAACACCATAAACAGAAGCGTTATTATTGAAAAAATTACGAAAAGCTTTTAAAAAAAATTTTATTAATTGTTTTTGATATTTAATATGTTTTTGAATTGTTTTTTGAAAAATTTCACTTTGAATAATTGTTAAAGCTTCGTTTAAATACTTATCAATTAGTAATTTATCAAAAATATTAATAACTTTTTTTAAATCTTCAATTTTTAAATTTTGTTCTTCATCTAAAAAGATATTTTGATGTTGTAAGTTGCCTTTATTTGTTGCAATAAAGATAATTGCTTGGTTATCATTAACACAAATTAAATCAATTTTTTGAATTTTACTTGTTTTTAAAATATCAGGTTTTATATTAATAATTGCGTGATTAGTTAAATCGCATAATAATTTTAAAACTTCTTTGACAATTTTTTCTTTATTTAAACTTTTTTTTTGAATTATTTGTTCAAATAAAGATAAAACTTCGATATTTTCGTTTGTACGAGTCATTAAATTATTAAGATAAAACATATAACCTTTTAAAGAAGGAATTCTGCCGCTAGATTTGTGAGTTTTTTCTAAATAACCTTTTTTTTCTAATTGAAGCATATCATATCTTATGGTAGCGCTAGAATATTTTAAATAAGTTATTTTTGATAATAATTCAGAACCTACAGGTTTTGTTTCTTTAGAATAATTTTCGACTAAAGCCTTTAAAATTAATCTCTCTCGGTTCGAAAGCAATTTAACACCACCTAGTGTTTATTGATTCTAGCACTCACAAAAATGACTGCTAATATTATTTTATTATTTTTTTTCTAAAAGTCAAGATTAAAAATCTTATTTAATATAAAAAAAATATTAAATTAATCCTAATTAATATATTATTATTAAGAAGAGTATTTTAAAATTTTTTCATTTTCAATTTTTAAATTATTTATTTTTAGCACTCACAAAAATGACTGCTAATATTATTTTATTATTTTTTTTAAAAAAGTCAATATACAAAATCTTAAACATAATTCATCTATATAAAAAATTAAATATATAAATTTGTATATTTTTTTGAACAAATTTTTCTATTTCAAATTATTAATCTAGTGAATAATAATTTTGTCTTAAAAAAACAGTAAAAATTAAACATGAAATGGATTAATCTCAAAAGATGATGTTTTTTAAAAAAAAAGGGATATGTATTTTTTTGAAAAAAAAAAGAAAAAATTTTTTTATTTTTGTTTTATTATTTTTAATGTGTTACTATTGGTTTTTGTTTGAATTAAACAAAGATGATATTGTTTTTAACGAATATAAAAAGAATCAACATTTATCTTCAGTCAATGTTGAAGGTTTAAAAGAAAAAGAAAGAATAATAAAAGGGTTACAAACTCAAATAAAAAATATTTTTAATCTTTCAAGTGAAAAACCAATTTTTGATATTAAACCTCATAGGTTTTATAAAGGTCAAATAGTTTATGCTTTTTCTTTGGATATTGATAATGGTATGAGCCCTTTTCAAGAAGGGATAGTAAGTCGTGATTATAATTTAGATAGTGATGATTATTTATTTGTTTCTTTCAAAGGTAAAAATAATAAAATTGTTTTTAATACTAAAGGTGAATTTATAGGTATTTCCGCACCAGATCAAGATTATTCAGGAGGAATAATAAATCATATTATAACTTCGAATTCTTTTTTTTATTTGTCTCAATGCGAATCTTTTGATGATGATCCAGAAATAAAAAATGATTATTATTTTGAGATCAAATCAAAGACAGGAACAAAGAATAAAATTTTTTTGGATCAAAAAGGTTTATTATTGGGTTTTTCTAAAAAACCTCAACCCGAAACAATAAATTTATGGGATTATTTGTTTAAACACATTTTCTTGAAAAAAAATCAGTTCTCTCAATGTAAACGCAATATTGTAGACACATACAATGAAGATGATAAAATTTTAGACAATTCTTTAAATAATAAAATTAAAGATTTAGATCAAATTACTTTTTTAATCGCTTTAACAACAAGTGATATATATGGCCATAATAATGTATTGAGTTTAGGTTCTGGTTTTATTTATAAAGCCGAAAAAGCAGACAATGGTAATTATAAATATTATGTTTTGACTAATAGGCACGTTATATCATCATTTTATAATCTAAGATATCGATATCAAAATTTACAAATTAAACTTTTTCATCCTAATGAAAATGTAAAAACAGGGAAGTTATTAGGAACTATAAATAATAAAGATATTTATGATGATATAGCTGTTGTTACTTTTGAAGATTCAGATCGAATGAATTTTGAAAAAAGACAATCTATTTTAGATAAAGCTTTTCCAAAGAAAAAAATAAATATTAATCAAGGACAAATAGTTTATAGTATGGGGTCACAAATTTCTGATGTCCCAGAAGAACATTTAACTTTTAATCCTCATGATTATAATAAATATCCACATAAATTAAATCATCAAAAACTTATAGGAACTAATTTACTTAAAAAAGGTAATATTGTTTATTTTAATGCAAAAGAAATTGCGTTTGATATTCAAATTGATGGAGGTAATAGTGGTGGCCCTGTTTTTAATAGTGAAGGTCAAATCATAGGAATGAATAAAAGCGTTGTTCTAAGTTCAGATTCTCTTATGGATCGAATTTCTCAATGTATTTATATTGAACATATAAAAAGAAAATTTGACGAAATAATACAATTACAAAAACAAAAATCCCAAAGTTCAATCGTTGACCTTATTCCTGCATCAGATACAAATTCAGATCATTTCCTTGATTTTATTCAAAATCAAAATTTAGGAATAGAAAATTTTAATAGACAAAGTATTTCTATTGTATTTAAAGATTTATTAAATTATTTGAAGAAAATGCCTAAAAATTCAATTAGTTCTCGTAAATTAAAACATTCACAAGATATTCAATTTAAAATTGATTTAATTCTTAGTGTTTATGGGCAAAAACAAATATTTTTTTTTGATCCCACTAAAGAAACGATTACAATAAGTTATGATATAAAAAATAACAAAATTATTTTTGGTAAAAATGGACCTGATGATTTAGTTGAATTAAAAGAATATGATATTAATGAAATTGATAAATTACAAATATATGAGCCTTTTTTGTCTTTAGAATTAAATTATCCTTCTTCATCGAATAACGATAATAATGAAATAAATAAAAACAACAATTTAATGACTTTACAAAAAATAAAAAATTCTTTTATTTTTTTCGAATATAATAAATATATTAACGGCAATGGAATTATTTTTCAAAAACAACAATTATCGAATAACAAATTTTTATATTTTGTTTTATCCGCTTATATACATGCAGATGGTTTTTTAGATTCTACTATAAAATCAGTTAAAAATATTTTTGATAATCAAGTAGGAATAATTACTTATCATAACGGCAAATACAAAAAAGAAACAGGCGATATAAGAAATTTTTTACCTAATGATGATTTAATTTTGATTACTTTTGAATCTTCAGATGTTTATGATGTTGTTTTAAATCGTTCTACAGAAGATTTAAAATTAGGAGAAGAAATCTTTTTTTTAAATAATGATGATGATTCTTATTACCCACACATGTTAAAAAGTGTTGTAAGTTATAAAGATAAAGATATTTTTCTTTGTGATTCTGTTTTTGATTTGACTACAAAAAAATCAAAATTTAATTTGTTTTATTTTGATCATGATGGTTGTTTTGTAGGCATTAATAAAAAAAACGATAATTTTGCTTCTTATTTTGCTCCAGTGTCTTTGCCAAAAGAAATAGACATTTTAAGTTTATTGATACAAAGTCAATTAAAAAAAATTTTACCTTTTGTATTTTCTTTTGTGTTTCTTTTTGTATTTTGTTTTATTATTATCTTTTTATTTGAATATAATCCCAAAAATTTAATTGTAAGAATTAAAAGTTCAAGTTTGTAATTTAATTATTTTATGTATTTTTTTTAAAAAATCACTGATTAGTTATTTTTTATTTTATAATATAAGAGATGATGAAATAAATATTTGTTTATATTCAAAATTATAATTTTTTTAATTGTAAATAGCAATAAGATTAAAAAAAATAATTCTATTATTTTTTAATTATAAAAAAATTTTTATATCTTTTGTTAAGTATTCTTATATTTTTAAAAGAGTTTTATATAAATTTAAAAAAAGGAGTTTATTTTAAAAATGTCTCGTTATACAAATCCAAGTTGGAAAGTTTCTCGACGTCTAGAATATTCTTTATCTGAAACAGGAAAAGAATTAGTCATTAAAGATAATAATTTAGTTAAATATAAAAAGAAAAAAGATAAAAGTAATTTTAGTATTCAATTAAAAGAAAAACAAAAAGTACGTTTTGTCTATGGTGTTTCAGAAAAACAATTTAAAAGATTTTTTCGTAATTCCTCTAAATTACAAGGCGTTCATGGAGAAAATTTTTTGATTTTATTAGAATCTCGTTTAGATAATATTGTTTTTCGTTTGAATTTAGCTAAAACAAGAGCGCAAGCGAAGCAATTAATTTCGCATGGTCATATTTTAGTAGATTCTCATAAAGTAGATATAAGTTCTTATTGTGTAAAACCAGGACAGCGCATTTCTATTAGAGAAAAATCTCAAAATTTAGAAATTATTAAAACGGCTTTGTTGCAAAAAAAACATCATAAACCGGAATATGTTTCTTTAGATGAGAAAAATTTAATCGGTAAATATATTAGATATCCAAAAAGAAATGAATTTTTAACAGATATTAATGAACAATTAATTGTCGAGTTTTATAATAAATAATTGATGTTTTTGATTTTTATTTTTTTATTTAAAAACATTCAAAATAATTTTGTTTTATGTTAAACAAAATTATTATTTTTATAAATAAAATATTTTGATTTTATCTTAATATATCAAATTAAAAATTTATTAATATTTAACATATGACAATAATATACAAAAAAATTAAAATAATAAATATTTTTTTAACTTTTTGTTTTGTTATTTTATGATTTTTTTGTCTTTTAGTAGAATTGTTTTCTATTTTAAGACAAAAAAATTAATAACTTAACAATAAATATGATGGGTATAAATAATTTCAGAAATATAAAAAATATTTCAACGATATATCATAAATATTTTCTTATTTTATTTCATGAAACAAAAATAAATTTTGAAATTCAGGTTTAAATAAAAAATTAGGATGTAATTTTTGAAATTTTTGTTTTAGTTATATATAGCTTTTTTAAATCGATTATTGAAAAAAGGTTTTTATAATAAATTTTTATTTTTATATTGTAAATAATTTTTTTGATTTATATTTCTTTTTAAATTATTTCATTAAATTGATAAACTCTTTTATATTTTATTTAATATAATTTTGTTTATTATTTTATTTTGATAGATGCAAAATTTGAAAAATAAAAAATTGTGATATTTTTATATTTAGATATTTTAGTATTTTAGTTGTTCACAAAAGATAACAAGTTATTTCTAATTTATTTTAGCAAAGAGTATTATTTTAAATATTTCATGTTAATTCTTATTTCATAACATTAATTTATGATTTTGAAAATATATTTTATTTTGGTTTATATTATTAAAAGGAGTTTTGATGAAATATGAATGTCAAAAACAACAAAAAAATAGGTTTTGTAGTGGATTCTACTATAGGCGACAATATAGATGTAAATTTTTTAGATGATATTTGTATCGTGCCCTTGTCTATTATTTTAAATGGTAAAGAATGCTTAGATAAAAAAGATAATTCATTTTTTTTAGATTGTTTAAAAAAAAAACAACAAATAACTACAAGTCAACCTAATCCACAATTATTTCTAAAAGCTTTTCGTAAACAATTGGATGCAGGTTATGAACATATAGTATGTGTAACAATATCTCAAAAATTAAGTGGTACTTTTAATAGTGCTTGCAAAGCTAAACAAATCTTAGATAAGAATAATATTACGGTAATTGATAGCGAAAATATTGGTCCTGGAATGTTGTTTGCTATTAAAAAAATTCATAAATATGTTTATAATACTGATTTAAGTTATAAAGAAATTTTTAGTAAAGTTATTGATGAGCTAAAATTAGCTATTTGTTATTTTTCTTTAGATGATTTAAAACAATTAGTTATTAGTAAAAGAATTAGTAAATTTAATTTTTTTATTGGTAATTTTTTAAAAATAAAACCTATTTTAAAATTTCAAAAAGGTATTTTTACAATTGAAAAAAATGTTAGACTTCGGAAAAATTGTTTTTTATATTTGATAAAATGTATTTTAAAATTTAAAGATTCAGTTTCTAAAGAGCCTATAGAATTGAAAATGATGTACGTAGAAGATGATATTTATTTAAAAGAATTAATTCAAGAAATTAGCAAATTAAACGATCCTAGCATAAAGATTTCTATGTATGGACCTGTTTCGCCTATAATTGCTGTTCATTTAGGTTCTAAAGGTTTTGGCTTTTATGTAAACACTTTAATTTAATTATTTGTAAGAAAATTTTATTAAATAAAAAAATTGAAATAAAAAATTTAAAATTTTTTATTTCAATTTTTTGTCTAAAATGTTTTTGATTTCTTTTAAAGTTTCTATTTGTTCTTTTTCTAATGATTCTAATTTAGTATATATTTCTGCTTTAGGTGGATTTGTTTTTTGATTAGTATCATTTTTTTTTATTAATTTTTGTTGAACAAAAATTAATATTGTGTATATAATTAAAGACACTAATAAAAATTCAAATGAAATTTGAATAAAATTACCATAATTAATGTAAATAGAATTTTTTAATTGAAATTTCCAATCTTTAATAGAATTTTCATTTAATAATAAATTAATTGGCGGCATGATAATATCGTTGGATAAAGAACTAATTACTTTAGTAAATAATTGCCCCATAATGAAAGCAATAGCTAATTTTAAAATATCACCTTTATTTATGAATTCTTTAAAACCATTTTGAAATTTTTTGATATTTTGGAATTTCATGTTTTAATGACACAACACTTTCTTTTTAATTTTATGTTATAATAATGATTTTCTTTTATTATAAGTATATTAGTTTATAATATGTTACAATTTATGTATATAATGAAATTATGAAAAAAATTATAATAAAATTTTAAAATATAAATTTATATATTTTATTATAACATTTTAAGTATAAACCAATTTCTTTATTAAATCGTTTTTCTCTTTTATTTAATATATAGAAAAAAGGAGAAGTGTTTAAATTGTTAGAGGAATTTAAAAAATTTTATGATACATTAAATGGTTGGCACATTTTTGGAATAGTTGTATTGATTTTAGTTTTATCCGGGCCTATTTTATTTTTAATTTTTAAAATGTGTCAATTTGTATTTTTTATTATAAAATTTAATTTTAATTTTTTGATGAATAATTTTAATTTGTTTCCGAAAGAAAAAACCAAAGATAGCGAAAGTACAAAAACTTCTAATATTTCTATAAATAATAGTCCACCTACGCCTAACGCAAATTTAAGTTTAATTGAATTGAAAATGATAGAATTAAAACAACGAGAATATAATAACAAAAATCAACAATTACAACAGAATAATTTATTGCAATTAGAATTAAATCAAAAATTACATCAAAATAAAATGGAAGAAAAATTCGAACTATATAAATTAGAACAAAAAATTGTTTCATTAGAAAAAGAGATACAAAGACTATCTGGAAATAATAATTTTCAAAATAAAAATAATACTGGTGAAACAAATGATCATTTGCCAGAAACTTTAAAAGAAATATTTGACAAAATTTCTGACTTTGAAAATGTTCAGTTGTTTATGTTGAATAAAATGATTAATAATGAAAATAAATCTTATTATGATTCTCATAAAAATGCTTTATATATAAATCCTCAAGATTTAAATTTTGTTAAGAATTTTTTGGTAAATAAACAAAAAGAAAACAAAAGATTTAATTAATTTTTTGTTTTCTTTTTTTATTTATTTTTTATTTATTTTTTATTTTAATTCTAAATATTCTTTAGGTTTAACTTCTTCTTGTTTTTTCTTAATTTTTAATATTAATAAACCGTTTTCTAAATTACCTTGGATATCTTTAATATTAAACTGTTCTCCTAAATTAAAACTACGTCTAATAACTCCTGTTATTCTTTCTTTTTTGAGATAATTACATTTTTCCATTTTTTCTTCTTTTTTGTTAGAAGGTACAGCTTCTAAAATTAAATAACCATTATCTAAAGAAATTTTAACTTCTTCTTTTGTAAACCCTGGTAATTCAGTTGTTAAAATATAATGATCATTATATTCTTTGATGTCGGTTTTCATTAAAAAATGAGAATTATCAAAGAAAGAATTATTTTTAAAATCTTCAAATAAATTTTCTAGTAAATCTTGATTTCTATTAATTAATCCAACAACAGACATTATAAATTCAACTCCTTTATATATTAAATTGTTTTGAATTGAAAACGCTTATTGTTCGAATGAAATCTTAGAAAAAATTCATTCATAAATAAGTGCAATTAAATTATAACAATTTTTTTTAAAAAAAACAATATTTTTTTATTTTTAAAATAATAATTTTTGTTTTTGATAAATATTATTATTAATGTATAATAATAGATGTTATATATGTTTTCGAATATATAATTACATTAATAAAAATATAAAACAAATGGCGGTTGTGGCGAAGTGGTTAACGCCACGGCTTGTGGCGCCGTTATGCGTGGGTTCGATTCCCATCAACCGCCCCAATTAAATAATGTTTTTATAAATATTATTTTTTCTTATTTATAAAGGCCCATAGCCAAGTGGTAAGGCAACGGACTTTGACTCCGTGATTCGTTGGTTCAAATCCAGCTGGGCCTGCCAATTTTAAATATAAATGATATACAAGATAATTTAATAAGCAGGTGTGGCGGAATGGCAGACGCACTAGACTTAGGATCTAGCGCTTAGGCGTGCAGGTTCAAGTCCTGTCACCTGTACCATAATTTTTACAAAAGGGATATGATGTTAACGGTAGCATAACGGTCTCCAAAACCGCTTGTTCGGGTTCGAATCCTGATATCCCTGCCATTGAAAACCACCAGTAAAATAAAAATTAAACAAATAAAAAAAGAGAGCTTATTAAATAATAGCTCTCTTTTTTTATTTGTTTAAAAATTAAATCTTTTTTGAATAAATTTTATCATTTTTATTTATTAATATCATCAAAATAGAAATCTTCATCTTTGATACTTTCAGATACCATTTTTTGGTATCCGTTACCCTTCATAGAGAAATTATCCATGGTTTTAGTTTCAGTATTCAAGCCATTAATAATAACAGGGTTAATCGCTTCATAAGGAAATTTTTGTGCAAAACCTAAACTCAAAAGAGCTTTATTAGCGTTATAACGAACAAAAGCATTAACATCATCTACTAATCCAACTGTTTTATACATAATTGAAGTTAAGTTCGTTTGCTCTTGGTATAATTCGTCTAGTAAAGAATGCAACCATTTTTCTAAATCTACTTGTTGTTCTTTAGAGAAATCATAATATAATTCTTTGGCTAATCGTCCTATATAAGCGCCATGAACACTTTCATCTCTAATAATTAAATTAATCATTTCTCCTGCTTGCATTAACATACCTTGACCATAAAAATATAAAGGATAATAAAAACCACAATAAAATAACCAAGTTTCTAAAAAAACAGAGGCTACCATAGCTTTCCATTTAATGATATTTATTTTTTCGTTATTCAATTCAAGACTATGAATTTTATGTTGCAAAATATTTTGTTCTAATTCTTCATAAATATCAACGATTTTTTTTAAAATATTTTGGACATTCTGTTGGTTTTCACCCCATTTGAATAATTTTTTAATGTCTTTTTTATTTAAAAAAGTCATAAAAATATTAGAATAACTTTTAGCATGAACTGCGTTTTCCATGGCTCCCATAAAATTAAGAGTAGCTTTTTTTTGATGTTCCCAAGGTAGACAAGAACGTAAAATAGTAGGCATTCCAATATCTCCTTGATAAGTATCTAAAAAAGTTAAAATTAATAAGTTACGTGAATAAGCTTCTTTTTCTTGAGGACTTAATTTTTGCCATATATGCAGATCGCTTTGTAAACTAATATCTTCGGGACGCCAAAATTGACTCAAATTTTGTTCGTAAAAGTGTTGTGTATATTCATCTTCGAATTCATTCCAATTAGCGCCTTTGTATTTGTCAAGTTCATTCATTTTTGTTTATTCCTTTACTTATTTGGATTTAAATTAATTTATGATGTTTTTTGATTTTATTTTCTAATTCTTCAGCAATTTTTGTATTTTGACTTAAGAATTCTTTAGCTTTTTCTCTACCTTGACCAATGTTTTTGTTTTGATAAGCAAACCAAGAACCGCTTTTTTCGATAAAACCTAAATCAATTGATAAATCTAACAACTCTCCTATTTTAGAAATTCCTTTACCGTAAATTATATCGAAACTAGCCATTTTAAAGGGAGATGAAATTTTGGATTTGACAATTTTGACGTTAGATCTAATCCCTATAATATTATTTTCTTCTTTAATAAGTTCAGCTCTTCTGA
Organism: Phytoplasma sp.; assembly: GCF_035187685.1. Classification (NCBI taxonomy): domain Bacteria; kingdom Bacillati; phylum Mycoplasmatota; class Mollicutes; order Acholeplasmatales; family Acholeplasmataceae; genus Candidatus Phytoplasma; species Phytoplasma sp. The sequence goes on from NZ_CP131022.1 coordinate 205,168, forward strand.
TGTCAAGTCTTAAGGAAGCAAAATATTTTAAGGCTTTTCCTCCAGGAGTAACTTCGGGACTTCCATAGATCATTCCTACTTTTTCTCTTAACTGATTGATATAAATGACAGTAGTATTAGTTTTAGAAACAATTGTTGATTGTTTCCGCATTGCTTGACCCATCATTCTAGCTTGAAGCCCCATAAAAGAATCTCCGCTTTCGCCTTTTAATTCAGCTTCTGGAGCTAAAGCAGCTACAGAATCGACTACTATTAAACTTATAATTTCGCTTTTAATTAAAGATTCGACGATATCTAAAGCTTTTTCTCCTGAGTCAGGTTGAGATACTATAAAACTATCTATGTTAACCCCAATTTTTTTAGCATAGTTTGCATCTAAAGCATTTTCAACATCTATAAAAGCAACGTTGCCGCCTGCTTTTTGAGCTTCAGCAACAGCATGTAAAGCTAAAGTAGTTTTGCCTGAACTTTCTGGACCATACAGTTCAATGATACGACCTTTTGGTAAACCGCCTATTTCTAAAGCTATATCTAAATTTAAAGAACCAGTGGAAATAGATTGAAGTTTATTTATTTTTTCAGAATTAAGCTTCATTATGCTGCCTTTGCCAAAACGTTTTTCTATATCTTTTAATGTTTGTTCTAAAATATTTTTTGTTTCGTTTTCTTTATTCATTTTTAACACCTTTTAAGATTTAATTTTTTAAAAATTATTTTTATATGAATTAAAAATTTTTTGTAATAAATTTAAAGTTTTTAATGATATAGTGTGCTCCGGACGAAATTACTAAAAAAATATTAATGATTAATATAATTTTCATTGTGTAAATTAATGTTATTTCTTCTAAATATGTAATGTTTTTGATTTGTTGAGATAATAAAATGAATAAAATAGAAGCAAAAGTAAAAATAGTTTTTAATTTTCCTAAAAAAGAAGCAGTTATAATAGTTTTTTGTTCAAAAGCCATTAGACGAACTCCCATTATTAAAAAGTCTCTAATTATATTTATCAGCAAAACACTAAGCACCATATTTTTAATATTTAGAACAGAACTGTTTTCAGATAATAATTTATTGTTTTCGCATAGTATATAAATATAAAAAAAAGAAACAATAATTAATAATTTATCAGCAATAGGATCGAAAAATTTACCGAAGACAGTTTGTTGTTGGAATTTTTTAGCTATATAACCATCTAGAAAATCTGTAAGAGATGCTAAAAGAAAAATGAAGACAAAATAAATTCTCAATTGGTTGTCTGATGGATTATTTTTTGATTTTATAAATAAAAAAGGTAACATAAAGAAAACTAAAAAAATTCTAAAAAGAGTGATCAAGTTAGCTGATATTTTTGTTATTTTTTTCATTTTTTTATAAAATAAACCTCTTATTTAATATTATACTTTATTTAATTTTAATACTTAAAATATTATATATTAAAAAATAGTTAATATTTTAAGTATTAAAATATTTTTCAAATTTATATATGAACGATCAAAATATAAAACCAACAGCTAATTCGAAAATATTTGTCATAAGTATTGCCTTAATAATCATCACAGCTTTTGTTATAACTGGAAGTATTTGGAACTTAAAAAACTCAGAAATTCAAAACTTAAAAAAAAATAACGATACGAAAACTCAAGAATTAAAAAGCGTTAAACAAAAAGAAAAAGAAACACAAGAAAACCTAGAAAAATTACAAAAACAAAACCAACAAAAACCTGAATGGGATATTAATAAAGCAAAAGAATATCAATTAAAACCTAAGAATTTATTAAATATATTTTCATTAGACATAATTCTTGAAAATTATTCTTTAGAAGAATTATGTAATAAAGAAAAAGGTATTTCAGAAGAATTAAACAAACTTAATTTGAACAATGACAAAGAATTAAAAATTTTAAAAAATAAAGTAACAACTAAAAAACAATTTAAAAAATTAAAAAAACGTTTAAACCAAGAATTATTAATTCAATTATTAAAAAAAGCTGAATTTAATCCTTATCGTCTAATAATAGATTATAAAATGCCAGCAAATGAAGTAATAGTTGAAAAGGGTTTTACACAACAAGAATTAATAAAAAACATAATTATGAAAGATTTAAATGAAGAAATTTTAAAAACTTTGAATGTGAGTATTTCACAATTACTTGAAGCAAAGGTAACAGTACAACAATTACTTGAAGCAAAGGTAACAGTACAACAATTACTTGAAGCAAAGGTAACAGTACAACAATTACTTGAAGCAAAGGTAACAGTACAACAATTACTTGAAGCAAAGGTAAATAAAGAAGAAATAATTAAAAATGCATATTTAATACCTGATTTCCCTAAATATATAAATTCATTTCAAATATCGATAAAAGAAGCAAGCAATATTAAAACAAAAGATAACCAAAATATGTTTTCAACAGAACAATTGATATTCGATATATTTAATGAAGCCAAAGCAGAAGAATTCATTCAAAATCAAGTTAACATTATAACATTTATTCAACAAGAAACACAACAAGAAAAACTAACAAGAATTAAAAAAAGATTTACAGCTCAAGATTTAAAAAATGTTAGTTGGCAAGATAATGAAAATACTTATAAATTAACTAATGAAAACCTGTTAAAGATAGGTTATACTGAGGAAGAAGTTATACTGATACGGAAAATTTTTCGTAAGGTTTAGATAAAAGGACTTATTTATAATAATCTTAAATAATAAATTTCTCATACTTTATAGAGTTTAAAGAGGGCAGCCGAGAATAAAAATTATTAAAACGTATTTTATTTATCGATATTGTTAAAATAAACAAATAAGATGATTATTATTTATTTTAACAATCGAATAAAAAAAAAAAAAAAGAAAATATTGTTAATGATATTTTCTTTTTTTTAATTATTTAAAAAATATTTTTATTTTAATTCTTCCTCAGTATAACCTATCTTTAACAGGTTTTCATTAGTTAATTTATAAGTATTTTCATTATCTTGCCAACTAACATTTTTTAAATCTTGAGCTGTAAATCTTTTTTTAATTCTTGTTAGTTTTTCTTGTTGTGTTTCTTGTTGAATAAATGTTATAATGTTAACTTGATTTTGAATGAATTCTTCTGCTTTGGCTTCATTAAATATATCGAATATCAATTGTTCTGTTGAAAACATATTTTGGTTATCTTTTGTTTTAATATTGCTTGCTTCTTTTATCGATATTTGAAATGAATTTATATATTTAGGGAAATCAGGTATTAAATATGCATTTTTAATTATTTCTTCTTTATTTACCTTTGCTTCAAGTAATTGTTGTACTGTTACCTTTGCTTCAAGTAATTGTTGTACTGTTACCTTTGCTTCAAGTAATTGTTGTACTGTTACCTTTGCTTCAAGTAATTGTTGTACTGTTACCTTTGCTTCAAGTAATTGTGAAATACTCACATTCAAAGTTTTTAAAATTTCTTCATTTAAATCTTTCATAATTATGTTTTTTATTAATTCTTGTTGTGTAAAACCCTTTTCAACTATTACTTCATTTGCTGGCATTTTATAATCTATTATTAGACGATAAGGATTAAATTCAGCTTTTTTTAATAATTGAATTAATAATTCTTGGTTTAAACGTTTTTTTAATTTTTTAAATTGTTTTTTAGTTGTTACTTTATTTTTTAAAATTTTTAATTCTTTGTCATTGTTCAAATTAAGTTTGTTTAATTCTTCTGAAATACCTTTTTCTTTATTACATAATTCTTCTAAAGAATAATTTTCAAGAATTATGTCTAATGAAAATATATTTAATAAATTCTTAGGTTTTAATTGATATTCTTTTGCTTTATTAATATCCCATTCAGGTTTTTGTTGGTTTTGTTTTTGTAATTTTTCTAGGTTTTCTTGTGTTTCTTTTTCTTTTTGTTTAACGCTTTTTAATTCTTGAGTTTTCGTATCGTTATTTTTTTTTAAGTTTTGAATTTCTGAGTTTTTTAAGTTCCAAATACTTCCAGTTATAACAAAAGCTGTGATGATTATTAAGGCAATACTTATGACAAATATTTTCGAATTAGCTGTTGGTTTTATATTTTGATCGTTCATATATAAATTTGAAATTCTTTCTATAAATTTAAATTTTATTAAATTAATTTTTAAAATTAAAGATAAAATATGAAATTAAAAAATTTTTTAAAAAAAAATTGAATCTTTGAAGTCAATAATTATGTAATCTAATACAGATATTATAAACTTACTTAAATCTTAAACTTTTATCTTAAACTTTTACTTGGTATTTCCTCTTTTCGCTTTGTTTTTATAATAAATTTTAAAAATATTTTCGAAGCAAGTGTTCTTTTTTTATATTTAGTGAATTCAAAAATTTTTAAAATCTTTATGTTTTTATTATAACAAGATAAATCATAAAAATTTCAAACAATTATTTTTAATTAAAATCAAAAAAAAAAAAACGATTGAAATGAAGCCATTTCTGCAAATTTTTTAGATAGATAATGTTTAATAAATAACTTTTATTATCAATATTTTTCATTAAATTTTAATATTTAACCGGTGGGACCCCAATACTCAAAATTACTCATTAAAATAAAAACTCGATATATAAAATATTACTTTATTAATTATAATTTAATAAATTATTGTTTTTTTATATTATAATATTGGTTATTATTACAAATAATGTTATAAAATATTAATGTGTAGAAAAAATATAATTTTATGAAAAAGGATATATTTAAAAGATGGCAAATATTAAACAACAAAAAAAACGTATTAGAACTAATGAAAAACGTAGATTATTGCGAAAAAACTTTAAATCTTCTTTAAAAACTTTTATTAATAATTTTAATAAATGTATTGCTAATGGAGAAAAAGATAAAGTTAATTCTCTTTTTAATACTATTAATAAGAAATTAGATAAAGGTCAATCTAAAAAGATTTATCATAAAAACTATATATCTAGGAATAAATCTCATCTGTCTAAATTATTAAATAGTGTCTCTAAATAATTAATCTATTATCTAGAAAACTTATTTTTTAGATAAATTTTCTTTTTTTAAAAAAGTAAATTTAAAATCTCAAAAAAATTTGAATTAGTCAACTTAAATTTAATCAAAAGGAATTCTATTTATTTTATGTTAAATGTCAAATTTATTCTTTGTCATATGGATTTAGTTTGTGCCAAACTCAAAAAAAGAGGTATGGAAACTTCTTTTTTAGACAAACTTATTTATTTAGATAAGGATAGAAAAAAATTAATTCAAGAAATAGACCAAAAAAGATTTTACAAGAATAATTTAACAAAAAATATTTTAGAATTAAAAACTCAGAATAAACTAGATGATAGTTTTTTAAAAAAAGAACAAATTTTAAAACAAAATTTAAAAGAATTTGAAAGACAATATCAAGAAGTCGAACAAAAGATTTTAGATATTTTATCTTATATTCCTAATTTGCCTCATGATTCGGTTCCTTATGGAACTTCTGAGAAAGATAATATAGAAATATCTTGTTATCCTGAAACTCATCAAAGGTCTTTTGTTCCTAAAGATCATATAGAATTAGGAACCAAATTAAATATTTTAGATTTTGAAAAAGCAGCTAAAATAACAGGTAGTAAGTTTGTTGTTTTAAAAGGTGTTGGTGCTAAATTAGAAAGAGCTTTAATAAACTTTATGATTGATACGCATCTATCTAGAGGTTATCAAGAAATTTTACCTCCTTTTATAGTTAACGAACAATCTATGTTTGCTGCTGGGCAATTGCCTAAATTTAAAAAAGAACTTTTTCAATTGAAATTAGAAAAACAAAATTGGTATTTGAATCCAACAGCTGAAGTTCCTATTATTAATTTACATCGAAACGATCTTTTAGATATTACTCAATTACCTTTAAAATATGTTGGTTATACAACTTGTTTTAGACAAGAAGCAGGAGCTGCCGGCAAAAAAACTAAAGGCATTTTAAGACAAAAACAATTTAATAAAGTGGAATTAATTCAATTTGTAGAGCCAAAATCTTCTTATTTAGTTTTAGAACAAATGTTAAAAGACTCTGAATATATTTTACAACAATTAAAATTACCATATAGAGTAGTTCTTTTATCTACTGGAGATTTAGGTTTTAGCATGAGTAAAACTTATGATATTGAAGTCTGGTTGGCAGGACAAAACAAATATTGTGAAATAGCTTCCATAAGTAATGCTGAAGATTTTCAAGCTAGAAGAGCGAACATTAAATTTATCTGGGATAAAAAAGAAAAAAGAGAATATGTACATACTTTAAATGGTTCAGCTTTAGCAATAGGTAGAACCATGATGGCGATTTTAGAAAATTATCAAGATGAAAACGGTAATATTCAAATTCCAGAAGTTTTACACAAATATATGGGTATAGATTTGATTACAATAAAACGATAAATTAAATTTTAAAATATTCAGTAACGTTATTACAAGGATAAAATTTATTATGAAAAAAATACAAGATTTTTTTAAAAATATTAATTTGTGGCATATTTTATATTTAATTTTGGGTCTCTTAATAATTGGACTTTTGTTTTCTCTTTATAATATTTATAATAAAGATAACAATTATAATATAAATAAACTTCTTAATGATATGGAAGAGAACCAAATAGAACAAATAGAACCTTATATATCTCAAGAACATTTTTTTTTAATGTATAATTTAAGCATTAAATATAAACATGATTATCCAAAAATATTACGTAATATTAATAAAAGCGAATACAATAAAATTAGTGAAAAGGCCACAGAAAAAGGCATTGATTTAAAAGGTATTCAAACACCCTTACCATATTTAGGTTTTGAGCCACTTATCAAGGCTTTAAGTTTTTCTTTACAAATCATTTTTATATTTTATATGATCAAAATTTTAACGAGCACTTCAAGTCAATTAATGGAACAATTTTCTGATAAAAATAAAACACAACAAATGAAACATTCATTTAAACAACCAACATTAACTTTTAAAGATGTTGCTGGCGCAGAAGAAGAAAAAGAAGAATTACAAGAATTAGCTGATTTTTTAAAAAATCCTAAAAAATATTATTTAATGGGTGCTAGAATTCCTAAAGGTGTTTTGTTATCTGGCCCCCCAGGTACTGGTAAAACATTATTAGCTAAAGCTCTTGCTGGTGAAGCTAAAGTTCCTTTTTTTGCAGTTTCAGGTTCAGAATTTGTAGAAATGTTTGTAGGTTTAGGAGCTTCACGTATTAGAAGTTTATTTAAATCAGCTCAAAAACACTCTCCTTGTATCATTTTTATAGATGAAATTGAAACTTTAGCACGTAAAAGAGGTATGGCTTACGGTAACACTGAACAAGAACAAACTTTAAACCAATTATTAATTGAATTAGATGGTTATAATCAAAATGAAGGTGTTATTGTTATTGCTGCTACAAATCAACCTGATTTTCTAGATCCAGCTTTATTAAGACCAGGACGATTTGATCGTCGTTTTATAGTTAATTTACCAAGTGTTAAAGATAGAGAAGCGATTTTAAGATTGCATGCTTTAAATAAAAAAATGGCTCCTGATGTAGATTTAGAAGAATTAGCTAGAATAACTTCAGGTTTTAGTGGAGCTCAATTAGAAGGTATTTTAAATGAAGCAGCTTTATTAGCTACTAGAAATAATTTAATGTTAATTGATCAAAAGACTATTAGCGAAGCTACAGATCGTATTTTGATTGGTTTAGCTAAAAAAAGTGTTAAATATTCTAATAAAGAAAAAAAATTGGTTTCTTATCATGAAGCAGGGCATGCTCTTATTGGAGTAAAATTGCCAGATGCTCGAAAAGTTCAAAAGGTAACTATCATTCCACGTGGTATCTCAGGCGGATATAATTTACTTTCTAACGAAGAGGAAAATTTTTTTTCATCTAAAAAACAATTATTAGCTGAAATTACTTCTTTATTAGGCGGCAGAGCAGCGGAAGAACTTTTTTTAGATGATGTTTCTAATGGAGCTTATCAAGATTTTAAAATGGCTACTAATATTGCTAAAAAAATGGTTACTATTTTTGGGATGAGTGATTTAGGATTAGCGCAATTTGAAGAAGGCAATAGTTTTCATAAAACTTTTTCTGATCCAAAAGCTTTAGAAATCGATCAAACTATTCAAAAAATTATATGGAATTGTTATGAATTAGCTAAAAAAACAATTTCTGATAATAAAGAATGTTTTTTAAAAATGACAGAATATTTATTAGAAATTGAAACTTTAAATCAAAAAGATATTCAAGAAATAGCTGAAACTAATAAATTAAATTGGTTCGATAAACAAAAAGAAAAAGATAAATTTGAAAAAGAAATTGATGAAGTAAATACAAAACAATTCAAAGATGAAAAAGAAATTGATGAAGTAAATACAAAACAATTCAAAGATGAAAAAGAAATTGATGAAGTAAATACAAAACAATTCAAAGATGAAAAAGAAATTGATGAAAAAGTTGATCAAACTTTTATAGAACAAGATTAAAATATTAACGAAAATATTAACATAGGTTTTAATTTTCATAAATAAAAATTTATTTTTTGATATAAATTTTTATTTATAACTCAATTATTAAATTATTTTTTAAATCAAAATGTATTTGTGTTTATACAACACGATACGTTTTTTCTTTCTTTATGTAAAAAAAGTAATATTTTAAATATTTTAGTTAGAAATTTTTTTGGTGAATTATGAAAATATTGGTCGTGCAAGATAAAGACAAAAATTTACGTTTAGACCTTTTTTTAACACAAAAATTAAATATTACTAGAAATCATTGTTATTATTTAATTAATTCTGGTGAAGTGCTTGTTAATAATAATCCAGTATTAAAAAAAAGTTATCTTGTGAAAGAAAATGATATAATAAAAGTACCCATTATTCAAAAAAAAACTTTGATTAATGTTTTTGAACCTATTAATTTGAATTTAAAAATAATTTATGAAGATCAATATTTAGCTATTATTGATAAACCTTATGATTTAATAGTTCACCCTTCTTCTAGTTATTCAGGAATCACTTTGATTAATGGATTGTATTATCAAATTAAAGATTTTAACATTTTAGATAAAGACAATGATCGGCCGGGTATTGTGCATCGTTTGGATAAAGATACTACTGGTTTAATTATTATTGGTAAAACAGAAGAAGCGGTATCAAGGTTGCAAAATTTGATTCATCAAAGAAGCATTAAAAGAACTTATTGGGCTATCATTGAAGGCTATTTAGGTTATGATTATGGGAAGATTGATTTACCTATTAGAAGAAGCGTACATAATCGTTTGAAAATGGAAGTTTCTGTATTAGGAAAATCTTCTGTAACTTATTTTCAAATTTTAAAAAAATTCCAAGATTTTTCTCTTTTAGAATTAAACTTAGATACAGGTAGAACTCATCAAATTAGAGTTCATTTATCTTATTTAAAGCATCCTATTTATGGTGATCGTTTATACGGTAAACAACAAAATTTAATATCAAGACAATTATTACATGCTAAAAAATTAAATTTTATTCATCCTTTTACTAGCGAAAAATTACAATTTGATATACCTTTGCCTTTGCATTTTCAAAAATTTTTAGATGAATTACAATATTAAGATAATTTCGGTACATTATTGTTATTGTATTAATCAAATAAAATATACTTTTGGATATTTTATTTGATTAATACAAATTTTTAATATTAATTTTTAAAACAATTATCAAATGATTAAAGGCAGTATATATGTATTTACAAGAAATGAAAAAGCAAATAGAACAAGTTTTAAATGATAAGTATTTACTGTCAATAGTTTTGCAAATTAATTTAAAAGAGGATAAGTTCGATTTTTTTTTACCTTTGTTTAATTATGTTAAAATTTTAAACAAAAAAATATTAGAAATTTTCAAAGATTTTCAAAAAGCATTAACAAAAAACACAGAAATAGATAATATTTTTTTTCAAAATGGTTTTTTGAATATTAAATTAAAGAGAGTTAATTTTTCTCAAAAAATTTTGTTAAATGTGCTAGATAGCGGTCATAATTATTGTCAAAAAGATATTAATTATCAAACAATAGTTTTAGATTATTCTTCACCTAATATAGCTAAAAATTTTTCTATTGGACATTTACGTTCTACAATCATTGGTAATGCTTTAAAAAAGATTTATCAAAAATTAGGTTTTAAAACGGTTAGTATTAATCATTTAGGCGATTGGGGAACGCAATTTGGAAAAATGATTTTAGCTTATCGTAAATGGGCTAAACAAGAAAATATGATCCAAAATCCTCTTAATGAATTACAAAGAGTTTATGTTTTGTTTCATCAAGAAGCTTTAAAAGATGAAAAATTAAATGAAGAAGCTAGACAAATTTTTTATCTTTTAGAGAACAAAGATAAAGAAATAACTGATTTGTGGAATTGGTTTAAGAAGATTTCTTTAAAAGAATTTTATAAAATTTATGATTTGTTAGGCGTTTCTTTTGATTATTATTTAGGAGAATCTTTTTTTCATGATAAAGCGACTGAATTACTAGAAGAATTAAAAGATAAAAATTTGATTGTTTTGGATGATGAAGCTTATATTATGACCTTAGATAAAGATATACCTCCGGTTTTAATACAGAAAAAAAATGGTAGCACTCTTTATTTAACAAGGGATATAGCGTGTGTTTTGTATCGTTATCACACATTTAATTTTGATAAATGTTTATATGTTGTAGGGAACGAACAAAAATTACATTATCAACAATTACAGTTAGTTATTGATAAAATTGGTTATAAGAAATTAAAATTAGAACATATTAATTTTGGTTTAGTTTTATTTCACAATATGAAAATATCTACAAGACAAAGCAATTCTTTTAGTTTGATCGATATTATTAATAAAGCTCAAAAAGAAGTTCAAAATATAATAAAAAATAAACATTTTGATCCAGAAAAAATTCATACAATTTCTCAAAAAATAGCTATTGGCGCCGTTGTTTTTAATGATTTAAAAAATGATCGTCATTTAGATATAGATTTTAATTTAGATGCAATGTTGAAATTTGAAGGTAACACAGGGCCTTATTTACAATATACAGTAGTTAGATTTAATTCTATTATACATAAAATAGCTTTTGATAGTTGTGAATTTACCAAACACGATTTCAATGTTTATTATCAACAATTTCATTATTATGTTTTAATTCGTTTAATCGATCAATTTGATGTAATATTAGAAAAAGTTAAAGAGGCTAATATGCCGAGTATTCTTGCTAGGTATTTGTTTCAATTAGCTAAATGTGCTAATAAATTTTATGAAAAAGAAAAAATCTTAAATATTAACGATTTGACATTACAATATGCTAATATTTTGTTGATTAAAAATTTTTTAATTGTTTTAAAAGAAGGATTGAATATTTTAGGCGTTCCTATTTTAGAACAAATGTAAATAAAAATATTATAAATTAAAGAAATATATTCAGGAAACTAATAAATATTAAAATAAAATTTTAATATTTATTAGTTTGATTTGTCAAAAACATTAAAATAAAGAAAAGGTTTTATGATGAATAGTTGTTTAGATTTAGAACAAAATTCTAATGATTGGCATAATCATAGAAAGAAATATATTAACGCTTCAGAAGTATCAATCATTATGGGTTTGAATCCTTTTGAAAATAAACAAAATCTTATAAAAAGAAAGTTGTTTGATGAAAAAATAGAAGATAATGAATTTATGCGTCACGGAAGAGCTTTAGAGCCAGCAGCCAGAATTTTTTTTAATGATATTAATAAAAAAGAATTTAAACCCGTGGTTTTTGTGAAAGAATTTTTATCAGCATCTTTAGATGGTTGGAATGATGAAAACAAAAGTTTATTAGAAATAAAATGTCCCAAATTTTTGAATTCTGATACTTGGAGTAAATTTTTTAATTATGATAAAATTCCTATGTATTATTATGCTCAAGTACAAGCTCAAATTTATTGTTCTAATGCTGAAAAAGCCTTTTTTTTAGTATTTGAAAGTTATCAAAATGCTAAAGTTCAAGAAGTTCCTAGAGATCAGTTATTTATCGACAAAATGTATAAAGAGTGTCTTGAGTTTTATAAAATTTTTAAAGAACTTAAGGTAAAAATTGATCAATTAAATAATAATAATAAAAGATAAAATATTTTTATTATTTTTTGTTTAATAAGCAAATATTTATTAAAATTTTGATAAAATAATTTGACATATGTTATAAAAATTGAAAATAACAAAAAATATTATATAATTATATATAACTTTTTTATATTTAAAATTATTTAAAATTATTTAAAATTATTTAAAATTTTAAAAAAAAGTTAATGTTCGCTTATTTTAAAAGGAGCTGATTATGGTTTTTGAACAAGTTAAGAAAATCATTTCTAAAAAGAAATCTATAAAAGAAGAGATAATTTCTTTAGAAACAAGATTAAAAGAAGATTTAAATTTAGATTCTTTTGATGCTGTTGAAATAGTAATTGAATTGGAAAAGACTTTTAAAATTAAAATTAGTGACGAAACTATGCAACAATTTAAAACAATAAAAGATGTTGTTGATCATATTAAAAGTGTTTTATTATATTTTTAATTATTTTATCTATAAATTTTTTTATATTGTAGAAAAAAAGGTTTTTTATGTTGATTTATGATTTTCATCAAATAGAGTTAAAATGGCAACGTCTTTGGGAAATAAAAAAAACTTTTAAAACTGGCAATGATTTTTCTAAAAAAAAATTTTATTGTTTAGACATGTTTCCTTATCCTTCTTCTTCTGGTTTACATATTGGTCATATCGAAGGTTATACTGCTAGCGATATTGTTAATAGGTTTAAAAGAATGCAAGGATATAATGTTTTGCATCCTTTTGGTTGGGATTCTTTTGGTTTACCTGCTGAACAATATGCTTTAAAAACAGGAAATAATCCTAGTTCTTTTACTTATGCAAATATAAATAATTTTAAACAACAAATTAAAATGTTAGGAAAAGGAGTTGACTGGGACAAAGAATTGTCAACTTCCGATCCTTCTTTTTATAGTTGGACTCAATGGATATTCAAAAAATTTTATGAAAATAAAATAGCAGTTTTGCAAGATATAGAAGTTAATTTCTGTGAAAAATTAGGTACAGTTTTAGCCAACGAGGAAATAATTTCAACAGAAAAAGGTCTTTTTTCTGAAAGAGGTAATTATCCAGTTGTTAAAAAAAAAATGAAACAATGGGTTTTAAAAATTACTTCTTTTCTTGATAGACTTTTGAAAGATTTAGAATTATTAGATTGGCCCCCTCAATTAAAGAATGTTCAAAAGAATTGGATAGGTAAAAAGAAAGGTTTTATTTTTTACTTTTCTGTTTTCTCTAAATATAATTATATTTTAGAAATTTTTACAACTAAGCCTATGACCATTTTTGGTGTTAGTGCTTTAGTTTTATCCCCTGAACACTATTTAGTTAACAAATTAACAGAAAAAGATTATATTGAAGACGTTAATTCATATTTAGCTGAAACCAAAAATAAAACAGAACTGGACAGACAGATTAATAAACAAAAAACAGGTGTTTTTACTGGCAGTTATGCTATTCATCCTTTTACTAAAAGCAAAATTCCTATTTGGATATCTGATTATGTCTTACCTCATTATGGCACAGGTATCGTTATGTCTGTACCTTTTTGTGATGAAAGAGATTTTGATTTTGCTAAAAAATATAATTTAGAGATATTTCCTATTTTTGAATGTCAAAATTATACTTCATGTTCCGAAAATTTAGAAAAATGTTATTTGACATCAGAAAAAGATATTTTGATCAATAGTTATTTTTTAAATGGTTTGAATATTAAAAAAGCTAATGATAAAATTATCGAAATATCTGAAAAAGATAAATTAGGACGTATTCATTATACTTATCAAATGCGTGATTGGATTTTTTCTCGTCAAAGATATTGGGGCGAACCCTTTCCTATTTATTATGATGATCAAAATAATATTTATCTTGAAGAAGATGAAAGGTTACCTATAAAATTGCCTTTATTAAATAAAGTCGAAATTTCAGGAAACGAACAATCTCCTTTATCTAAGGTCGATTCTTGGTTATATTTTGAAAAAGATGGTAAAAAATATAAAAGAGATTCTAATACAATGCCTCAAACTGCGGGTAGTTCTTGGTATTATATAGGTTATATTTTACAAAATCTTTTTGAAATTAAAAATTTAAATACTGATGAAGCCAAGAAAACTTTAGATTATTTTTTACCTGTAGATCTTTATATTGGTGGTAAAGAACATGCTGTAGGTCATTTATTGTATGCTCGTTTTTGGCATAAATTTTTATATGATTTAGGTTTAGTTTCTATTAAAGAACCTTTTCAAAAAATTATTAATCAAGGTATGATCTTAGGCAAAGATAATTTAAAAATGAGTAAATCTAAAGATAATAATGTTAACGCTTCTTTGATTTTAGAAAAATACAGCGCTGATGCTACCAGACTTTATATTATGTTTTTAGGACCTTTAGAAGATGATAAGGCTTGGAATGAATTAGGCTTCAAAGGTATTCAACGTTTTTTAAATAGAGTTTATAATATTTTTTCCTTATTTTTAGTGGATAGTCAATGTGACGATTTAGAATTTTTATTGAATAAAACTATTCAAATAGTTACTGAAAATTATGAAAAATTGAAATTTAATAAAGTTATTAGTCAATTGATGATTTTTATTAATCAAGTTTATAAAAATAAAAAAATAAACTCTCATCAAATGAGAATTTTTTTACAATTATTAAATCCTATTGCTCCACATTTAACAGAAGAATTAAATCAAATGTTTTTACATTCTAAGGAAGAATTAGTTTATTCTGTTTGGCCTTATTTTAAAGAAATATTATCGTTGAATAAAAAAATTGAAATTGTTATCCAAATAAATGGTAATTTAAAATCCAAAATTTTTGTTTCAGAAGATGCAGATCAAGAGATTATTTTCAATAAAGCTATTAAAGATGCTAAAATAAGCCTTTTAGTTAAACATCATAAAATTTTAAAAGTTTTTTATGTTAAAAATAAGTTATTAAATTTAGTCATTTAATTTCCAGAAGATTTATAAAAAAAGGCAAAAGAGTAAAATTATGGGAACACATCAAAAAGGTTTTATGATAATAATTTCAGGACCATCTGGAGTTGGCAAAGGGGAAATTAAAAAAGCTTTATTAAGCCAAGATAATAACAATTTTTACTATTCTGTTTCTTATACTACAAGAGAACCTAGACCTGACGAAGAAGAAGGAAAAGATTATTTTTTTATAAATAAATTAGATTTTAAAAAGAAAATAAAAGAAAAATTTTTTTTAGAACATAGTAAATTTATTAATAATTATTATGGTACTCCTTATAAAAAAACTTTAGACAAAATAGAAGAAGGTAAAGAAATTCTTTTAGAAATTGATATCGAAGGAGCTTTACAGATTAGAAAACATAAAATTAATAAAGATTGTATTTTTATTTTTATTGCTCCTTTGTCGATAGCAATTTTAAAAGAACGTTTGCAAAAAAGAAATACTGAAACAGAAGAAAATTTACAAAAAAGAATATCAAAAGCTGATCAGGAAATTAAATTAGCTTATAAATATGATTACATTGTTTTGAATGATGAAGTTGAAAACGCTGTTAATAAAATTAATTCTATTATTGTTGCTGAACGTTCTAAAACTAAAAATAGTATTGGTTTTTATTTTACAGATATTTTGCAATAAAGAAAGTTGAAATAAAATATGAATAAAGAAAACAAAGAAGGTTTGAATTATCCTTCTATTGATAAATTATTAAAAAGTATTGATTCTAAATATAAATTAGCTTATTTATCTAGTAAAATAGCTCATGTTATGGAAAATTATAAATTAGATGTTTCAAATATTGAAGGTAATAAAATATTAAGTAAAGCTTTAACAGAAATTATTAATGATAATTATAAAATTGTTTTTAAATAAAAAAATTTTAATAATTACGAGGTTTAACAATTGTCATTAGCAAAACACATTCCAGTCTTAAATAAAGAAATTATAGAATATTTAAATATAAATCCTCAAGGTATATATGTTGATGCTACTTTAGGCGACGGAGGGCACAGCGAATCTATTTTACATAAAATTAATAAAGGTTTTTTATATTCTTTTGATTGCGATTTTTTAGCAATTGAAAAATGTCAACAAAAATTTAATAATAATAAAAAAATATTTTTAATTCATAATAATTTTGCTTTTTTAAAAGAAGAATTATTGCAACGAAATATTTCAGCCATTGATGGTATTGTTTTTGATTTAGGTTTATCTTCTGCTCAAATCGAAGATAATAAAAGAGGTTTTAGTTATTTACGTGATTCTTTTTTAGATATGAGAATGGATTCTCAAAAAAAAATAAATGCTGCTTATATTGTTAATAATTATAGTTATTTACAATTAAAAAAAATTTTTTGGTTTTACGGTGAAGAACCTAAAGCTTCTTGGATATCTCGAGAAATAATTAAAAGAAGACCTTTGACTAATACTTTAGAATTAGTATCAATTACTGATAAAATTTACCCTGCTTATATGAATAAAAAAAGAGGTCACAGCGCTAAGAGAATTTTTCAAGCTTTAAGGATAGAAGTTAATCAAGAGTTACAAAATTTAGAAAAAGCTTTAGAACAAAGTCTTCGATTATTAAAACCTAATGGTAGAATCGCTGTTATAAGTTTTCATTCTATAGAAGATCGCATAGTAAAAAAATTTTTTAAAAAACATAGTCAATTTAACATACATCCTAAGATACCAATTTTAGAAGAACAATTACCGCCTAATCCTTTAAAAATTATTAATAAAAAAATTATTTATCCGAGTGAGGAAGAAATAAAATTAAATTCTAGAAGTTCTTCTGCTAAATTGAGAATTGCTGCTAAAAATTGTTAAATATTAGTTTTATAAATCTATTTATTTAAAAAAAATTTGTTTTATTTATTTAAATGTTTTTTGTTAATATTTATTATATAAAGTATTTTATGTTAAAACATATTATATAATGTCAATTTAATTTTTTATTGTAATGATATATTTTTTCATATATAATTAAAATGATTGTCTTTTTTAATAATTGATTACCTTTTTAATAAAGGTAAATATTGATTTTATATTTTGTAATATTGAATTTTTTCTTAATTTTCATATTTAATATTAAAAAATATAAAATTGTTTATTTTTTATTAAAAAAACTTCTTATTTCAAAAATATTTTTTTTATTAAACGCAAAATTATAAAAGTTATTTTTTAATATTTTGGATATATTTGCATGAAAGGTGTATATTTGCAGTGTCTCAGAACAAGGAAATTGTAAAAATTATTTTAAAAACTTATGATCATTTTTTAATCGATCAAGCAGCGAAAAAAATTATTAATAGTATTACTAAAATAGGGGCAAAAATTAAAGGTCCAATACCTTTACCAACGAGAAGAGAGATTTTTACTGTAATTCGTTCTCCGTTTGTTAACAAGGATAGTAGAGAACAATTTGGGCGTTTCACTCATAAACGTTTAATTCAAATTATTGATCCTGGTTCGCAAATAATAGACGCTTTAATGCATATTAATTTGCCTTCCACTGTTAATATTTTTTTAAAGAAAAAAATTTAAACAAATTAAACAAATATTTAAAAAAATATTTTATTTTAAGCAAAAATTTTTGTTTTTTTCTATTTAAAGAAAGAGGATAAGATGGCTAAAGGAATTTTAGGAAAAAAATTAGGCATGACTCAAATTTTAACTGAAACAGGATTATGTATTCCTGTTACTGTAGTTGATGTTTCTGGTAATTTTGTTTTACAACAAAAAACTATTGAAAAAGATGGTTATCAAGCAACTCAATTAGGATTTGATTCGAAAAAAGAAAAATTAACAAACAAACCTCTAATAGGACATTTTAATAAATCAAAAACTGAACCTAAGTATTTTGTGAGAGAAATCTCTTTTTCCTCAAAAGAAAATAATGAATTAAAAGATCTTCAAGAAGGAACTGTTTTGGATAATAATTTTTTTGTTTCTAAAGAAATAATAGATGTTACAGGGATCAGTAAAGGAAAAGGTTTTTCAGGCGCTATTAAAAGACATAATCAACGTAGTGGTCCAGGAAGTCACGGTTCTAGATATCATAGAAGACCTGGTTCTATGGGGCCTATTAAAGGAAATATTACAGGTAAAAAATTACCAGGGCAGTTAGGTCATGAAAAAGTTACTATACAAAATTTAACACTTTATGATGTTGATATAGAAAAAGGATTATTTTTGATTAAAGGAAGTATTCCTGGAACTAAAAAAAGTTTTGTAGTTATAAAATCTGCTGTTAAAAAAAATGATAAGGAAGTTGCATAATGCCTAAGTGTAATGTTTTCAATCAACAAGGCGAATTTATATCAGAAATAATTTTATCTGAGAATATTTTTGGTATTCAACCTAATCAACAAGTTTTATATGATGTTGTGAATCAACAAAGAGGAGCGATGCGTCAAGGGACTCATTGTACTAAAAATAGAGCTAATGTTTCAGGTGGTGGCAGAAAACCTTGGGCTCAAAAAGGAACAGGTAATGCTCGTCACGGTTCTATTCGTTCTCCTTTATGGAGAGGTGGTGGAGTTGCTTTTGGTCCTAAACCAAGAAAATATTCTTTTAAGATTAATTCTAAAATTAGAAAATTAGCTATGAATTCAGCTTTATCTTTGCAAAAAAAAAAAGACGGTTTAATTATAATTGAAAATTTTAAAATTGATAATTATAAGACAAAAAATTTTCAAAATTTTTTAAACAAAATGAAAATAGGAAAAGATAAAGTTTTAATAATAGTAGATGAATTAAAATTCGATGATTTTAATAATAATTTAATTCGTTGTACTAATAATTTATCTCAAGTAACTTTAGAAACTGTTTCACATGTTAGTGTTTATCAAATTTTAAATGCAAAATTTATTCTTATGACAAAAAAATCTATTGATTATTTAGAAGAGGTATTTAAATAATGCTTAAATATTATGATATAATTCAAGCTCCTATTATTACTGAAGCTACTAATAAAAAAATGGAAAGTCATAATGAATACACTTTTAAGGTTAAAAAAGATTCTAATAAGATAGAAATTAAAAAATCTATAGAACGTATTTTTAAAGTAAAAGTTGCTTCTATTAATACTATGAACGTATTACCTAAATTTAAAAAAAAAGGTAAATACCAAGGTTATACTTCTGCTTATAAAAAAGCAATTGTTAAAATAGTTCCAGGACAAAGAATAAAAATTTTTAACGAAGAAAATAAATAAAAAAATATTATAATTTTTTTCAAAATTTAAGAAAGGTTTGTTATCCATGGCTATTAAAAAATATAAGCCTACATCTAATGGAAGTCGTAATATGAGATTACAAGACTTCAGAGAACTTACGACTTCTAAGCCTGAAAAAAGCCTATTAGTTGCTCAAAAGAGCACAGGAGGCAGAAATAACCAAGGTAAAATAACAGTTAGACATCGAGGTGGTGGAGTTAAACAACAATACCGTCTTATTGATTTCAAACGTAATAAATATGATATCCCCGGAACATTATCTACTATAGAATATGATCCTAATCGTAATTGCAATATTTCTTTAGTTAAATATATGGATGGTGAAAAAAGATATATTTTAACTCCTAAAGATGTTAAAGTAGGAGATAAAATATATTCAGGAGACAAAGCTGATATTAGAGTTGGTAATTCTTTGCCTTTAAAGAATATTCCTGAGGGTTTTTCAGTTCATAATATTGAATTAAAACCTGGTAAAGGTGGACAATTAGCACGTAGTGCCGGTACTTCAGCGCAAATTGTTAAAAAAGAAAGTAAATATGTTGTTTTAAATTTATCTTCTGGACAAATAAGAAAAGTTTTGGCCGAATGTAGGGCTACTATAGGTATAATAGGCAACGAATTTTATAAATTAATTCGTAATGGTAAAGCTGGAAGAACTCGTTATTTATCCATAAGACCTACAGTTAGAGGTTCAGCTATGAATCCTAATGATCATCCGCATGGTGGTGGTGAAGGACGCGCTCCTATTGGTCGTAAAGCTCCTATGACTCCTTGGGGTAAAAAAGCTCTAGGTGTTAAAACACGTAAAAAAAATAAAAGCTCTAATAGTTTAATTTTAAAAAATCGTAAAAAATAGAATGGAAACATAATAAATATGGCTCGTTCAATTAAAAAAGGTCCTTTTTGTGATAAATCATTATTGATGAAAGTAATGAAACAAAACAAGGATAAAACAAAAAAAATTATTCAAACGCATTCGCGAAGAAGTGTAATTTTACCTGATTTTATCGGTCATAAAATTGCTGTGTATAATGGTAACAAGTATATAATCGCTTCTATTATAGAAGATATGGTTGGCCATAAATTAGGAGAATTTTCACCTACTCGTGTTTTCCGTGGCCATTCTAAAGGCGATAAAAAAAATCCAAAAAAATAATTTAAAGAAGGTATTTATATGAAAGTTAAAGCTGTTGTAAAACAAGTACCTGTGACACCTAGAAAAACACGTTTAGTTGTTGATTTGATTCGTGGTAAAAAAATTAAAGAAGCTGAATCTATTTTAATGTTTACACCTAAAGCTGCTTCTCCTATTGTGGCTAAATTGTTAAAAAGTGCTGTTGCTAATTCTGTTCATAATTTTAAGTTTAATATAGATAATTTATATGTAGAAGAAGTATTTGTTAACGAAGGCATTCGTTTACCTCGTTTATTTCCAAGAGCAAAAGGAAAAACAGATAAAAGAAAAAAACGAACTAGTCATATAACGATATTTGTTTCTAATTATAAAGAAGAAACTCAGGAGATAAATACAAATGGGTCAAAAAAGTAATCCTAATGGTTTAAGATTAGGAATAATTAGGACTTGGGAATCTAAATGGTATGGCGAACATAAACAAGTTCCTGTTTTAGTTGTGGAAGATTTTAAAATAAGAAATTTAATAAAAAAACATTATCCTCGAGCAACTATTTCACAAATAGAAATTAAACGTTTGAAAAAATCGAATGATGAATTTGTTGAGATTGAATTATATACTTCTAAAATAGGTCTTATTCAAGGTCCAGATAATAAGAATAAAATTAATTTAGTTAATAAAATAGAAAATTTAATTAAAAAAAAAGTTCAAATTAATGTTTTTGAAGTAAAAGCGGTTAATAAAATTGCTATTTTAGTAGCCCAAAATATTGCTATTCAATTACAACAAAGAGCTTTTTATAAAGCTGTTCAAAAATCAGCTATGCAAAAGGCTTTAAGAAGTGGAGTTAAAGGTATTAAAATAATCATTACAGGACGTTTAGGTGGAGCTGAAAAAGCTAGACAAGAATC
Source organism: Phytoplasma sp. (assembly GCF_035187685.1). Classification (NCBI taxonomy): domain Bacteria; kingdom Bacillati; phylum Mycoplasmatota; class Mollicutes; order Acholeplasmatales; family Acholeplasmataceae; genus Candidatus Phytoplasma; species Phytoplasma sp. The sequence continues at coordinate 226,550 of NZ_CP131022.1, forward strand.
TGTTGCGATGGGTGTTGTTCCTTTAAATACTTTAAGAGCTGATATTGATTATGCTTTTGAAGAAGCTCATACTACTTATGGTGTTTTAGGTGTTAAAGTGATTATTAATCATGGTGAAGTTTTGCCTAATAAGACTATCGCCCATACTAGACAAATATTTGCTGCTCAACCTAATCCATATGACAATAGCAAAAATTTTAATAAAAGAAAATTCACTGAGAAGAAAGATTTTCAAAAAAATACGTCTTAATATAATAAAAAGGGGTAAACAATAATTATGTTAATGCCAAAAAAAACTAAATATCGTCGCCCTCATCGTATAAGTTACGAAGGCAAATCTAAAGGCAAAAATAAAATAATTAATGGTAATTATGGTTTGATAGCCAAAAAAGGAGCTTGGATTACTAGTCAACAAATAGAATCTGCTCGTATTGCAATGACACGTCATATGAAAAGAGAAGGAAAAGTTTGGATCAATATTTTCCCATTTTTATCTTTAACTAAAAAACCTTTAGAGGTACGAATGGGTTCTGGTAAAGGTAGTCCTGAATTTTGGGTTGCAGTTGTAAAAAGAGGCAAAGTTCTTTTTGAAGTTAGAGATGTTAATAATTTAGATAAGATAGAAATAGAAGCTTTAAGATTGGCTTCTCACAAACTACCTATTACTACTAAAATAGTTAAAAGAGGTCAAGAAGAATGATAATTGAAAAAATTCGTAAATTATCTAAAGAAGAGATGGATACAAAAATTTCTTCTTTAAAAGAAGAATTATTTAATACTAAAATAGAATTAAATTTAGTTAAATTGAAAGATACATCTCGTATTCGTAAAATCAAAATGCTTATTAAACAAATTAAAACTGTTATGCGTGAAAAAGAAATTGCTAAAACGAATAATGTAGATGAAAACTTAAAATTAAAAAATAAATCAGTTTTAAATTCGGATCATAAAAATTCTGAAGAAAACAATGATACTTCTTTAGATAAAAAAGAAATTTCTTTTGAAATTTAGGTTTTATAAAATATTTTTATAAAAGAGGTTAAAAAAGTATGCGTGATAATAATAGAAAAAAACTTAAGGGTGTTGTTGTTTCTGATAAAATGCAAAAAACAATTGTTGTTGCAGTTGATTATTATAACAAAGATCGTTTATACGGCAAAAGAATTAAACAAACCAGTAAATTTTATATTCATGATGAAAACGAAGTAGCTAAATTAGGTGATGTTGTTTCTTTTGAAGAAAGAAGACCTAAATCTAAAACTAAGAAATTTCGTTTGTTGGATGTTATTTTAAGTAAAAATAAGGTAAATAAATAATATGATTCAAATAAATACTCGTTTAAAAGTAGCTGATAACAGTGGAGCTAAAGAAGTTTTGGTTATTAATATTCCTGGTTCAAGTAAAAGACGTTACGCCCAGATAGGAGATGTTGTTGTAGTTACTATTAAAAAAACTATTCCTTCCGGTTTAGTTAAAGCAGGTGAAGTATCTAAAGCTTTAATTTTACGAACTAAAAAAGGTTTATCAGGCAAAGATGGTTCTTATATTAAATTCGATGATAATGCTGTAGTTATTATCAAAGATGATATGACTTTAAAAGGCACAAGGATATTTGGTCCTGTGGTTAAAAATCAAAAATTAAAAGATAGTAAATTTTCTAAATTTATTTCTTTAGCTGAAAAAGTTTTTGTAATATGAGGGAAAAAAGATGTATATTAAAGTTGGAGATATAGTAACTATTCTTTCTGGAAAAGATCGTTTTTTAGTAGATGAAAACGGTAATAAAACTATTAAAACTGGAAAAGTCATAAAAATTTTTTTTAAAGAACAAAAAGTTTTAGTTGAAGGTATAAATATAGCTATTAAGCACAAAAATTCTTCTAAAGATGGAGAGAAAGGTAATATAGTTCGTGAAGAAATGCCAATTCATATTTCTAATGTTGCTTTAATAGATCCTGACAAAAAAATTCCAACTCGTGTAGGTTACCGTTATGAATCAGGTCGCAAAGTTCGTTATTCAAAAAAAACGGGCGCTTTAATAGATTTGTCATAATGAAGAAGGTAGAAAATAAATGAAAAAACAAAATATCAGCAATACCACAAAAAATTCATTTTTTGCTTTAAAAGAAATTTTTAATTTTAAATCATTAATGCAAATTCCTAAAATAGATAAAATAGTTATTAATATGGGTATTGGCGAAGCTGTTACTAATGTTAAAATTTTAGATGATTTTCAAGAACAATTAACTTTAATTAGCGGACAGAAACCTGTAGTTGTTAAAGCTAAAAAATCAATTTCTAATTTTAAATTAAGAGAAGGAATGCCAATCGGATTAAAAGTTACTTTAAGAGGAAATAAAAAAGAATTTTTTTTACATAAATTAATTAAAATAGTTTTACCTAGAACAAGAGATTTTAGAGGAGTTAGTGCTAAATCTTTTGATGGTAGAGGTAATTATTCGTTAGGAATAAAAGAACAAATTGTTTTTCCTGAAATAGATTTAGACAGAGTTCAAAAAATTTATGGAATGGATATTTGTATCGTAACTACAGCTAAAAATGATGAAGATGCTAAAACATTATTATCATTTTATGGAATGCCTTTCAGAAAATAAAATATTTTAAGAAATATTAATAAAAAGGTTAAGGAGTATTTATATGGCAAAAAAATCTAAGATTGTTAAAAATCAAAAACAAAGAGAAATTTTTTTAAAATATAGAGACAAACGTCTTGAATTAAAAAAGAAAAAAGATTATAAAGGGTTATCTCTTCTTCCGGTACAATCTTCTCCGGTACGTTTAAAAAATATAGATAAAATTGATGGTCGACCAAGAGGATATATAAGAAAATTTGGGATATCTCGAATTAAATTTCGTGAATTAGCAAACAAAGGTGAATTACCTGGTGTTAAGAAAGTTAGTTGGTAAAGGAGACAAAATATGATTACAAACCCCATTGCTGATTTATTAACAAGAATGCGTAATGCTAATATAATGTATCATGCAAAAGTTTCAGTTCCTGCTTCTAAATTAAAAATGAAAATTTTAGAAGTTATTAAAAAAGAAGGTTTTATAAGAGATTTTTATTTAGATACTTCAAAAAGAAATATTATTATTCATTTAAAATATTACGGTAATAAACAAAGAACCATTACAGGTTTAAGAAGAATATCTAACCAAGTTTCTGTCAAAAACATACCTAGAGTGTTGAATGGTTTAGGAATAGTTTTGATTTCAACTTCCAAAGGCATTTTAACAGATTACGAAGCTTTATCTCGTAATATAGGCGGGGAAGTTTTAGCTTATATTTGGTAATTATATAAGGAGTTTACAATGTCAAGAGTAGGCAAAAAAGCCATTTTAATTCCTGAAGGAATTAAAGTTGAACTGAAAGAAAATAATTTAATACATATTATGTCTTCTACACATCATTTAAAATATCAAATAAATCAGTTTTTAAATATTGATATTAAAGATAATTTAATTCAGATTTCAAGACCAAATGATCAAGTTTTTATGAAAAAAATTCACGGCACTACAAGATCTATATTATTTAATATGATTAAAGGTTTGATTGAATTATTCGTTAAAAAAATTGAAATTGTCGGTTTAGATTATTCTGTTAAAAAAGAAGGTTTAAATTTAATTTTTAATTTAGGTTTTTCCCATATTGTAAATGTGCCTATTTATGATAATATAGAAGTAGAAATTATAAAAAATAAAGAAATTATTTTAAAAGGTATAGATAAACAAATTGTGGGCGAAATGAGTTCTAAAATATTAAAATTACGCAAACCTGAACCTTATAAAGGTAAAGGAATCCGCTTATTTGGTGCTTATGTTCATCGTAAAGCAGGAAAAAGCGCTAAAAAATAAGAAAGGATATCTATTTAAATAATGATAAATAAAGAATCATCCAAAAATTTACGTAAAAAACGTCATTTACGTTTAAGAAAAAAAATAATAGGTACTCCAGAAAGACCTCGTTTTAATGTTTTCTATTCAAATAAATATTTTTATGTTCAAATAATTGATGATCAAAATAAAGTCACTTTATGTAGTGCTCATAGCAAAGAAATTAATGCTAATATAGTTAATATAAAAGTAGCAACGGATATTGGTAGAATTATTGCTAAAAAAGCTCTTAAGCAAGGGATTACAAAAGTTGTTTTTGATCGTGATGGACGTTTATATCATGGACGTATTAAAGCTTTAGCTGATGTTGCAAGAGAGGAAGGATTAATATTTTGATAAACGAAAACAATCAAAGATATAAATTTAGTCCTAGAAAAATTAATAGTATTTTTAAAGAAAAAGTAGTTTTAATTAATAGAATTACTAAAGTAGTCAAAGGTGGACGTCGTTTAAGATTTTCTGCTTTAGTTGTTGTCGGAGATAAAAAAGGTCAAGTAGGTTTTGCAACTGCGAAAGCTCAAGAAATTTTAGATGCTATTAGAAAAGCTTTAGAAAAAGCTAAAAAAAATTTAATTAAAGTTTCGTTATCTGGAACTACTATTCCACATGAAATTATAGGTAAATTTGGCGCTTCTAAAACTTTATTAAAACCTGCTTCTAAAGGAACGGGAATTATTGCTGGTGGAGCAGCTAGAACTGTTTTTGAATTAGTTGGTGTTCGTGATATATTAGCTAAATCTTTAGGTTCGAGAACTTCTATAAATATTTTAAGAGCTATAATGGATGGTTTACAAAAATTAAGAACTATAAAAGATGTTGAAAAAAGTAGAGGCATTAATTTGATTTCAAGATTCAAAGGTAAAAACAAATGAACAAGTTAGAAATCACTTTAAAAAAAAGTTTAATCGGTAGAACGCCTAATCAAATTAAGAACGCTAATGTTTTAGGTTTGAAAAAAATTAATCAAAAAGTTATAAAAGATGATGTTCAAATTATTAGAGGCATTCTTAAGAAAATTAATCATTTGGTTTTGATTAAAGAAATTGTCAGCAAAGAGAGCGATTAAAAAATGTTATTACATTCATTAAAACCGGTTAAAGGTGCTAGAAAAACTACCAAACGTTTAGGACGTGGCCCTGGTAGTGGTAACGGAAAAACTTCCGGAAAAGGTCATAAAGGCCAGTTAGCTCGTACTGGTGGAGGCACTCGATTGGGTTTCGAAGGAGGTCAAACACCTTTTTTTCAAAGAATACCAAAAAGAGGTTTTCATAATTTTAATCAAATTAAATATTGTGTAGTTAATTTAAAAGATTTAGAAGTTTTTGAAGATGGTACTACTGTAACAAAAGAAATGTTATTTAAAAAAAGAATAATTAAAAATAATAAATCATTTGTTAAAATTTTAGCCAAAGGCGATTTAACTAAAAAATTAATTATCCAAGGATGTCAATGTTCTCAAAAAGCAAAAGATGTTATTAATAAAAATGGTGGCAATATAGAAATATAAGGTAATTTTATATGATAAAATTAATTAGTTGCTTGTCAAATAAAAAAAAAATAATTAAAAAAATTCTATTTACTTTGGTGATTGTTTTGATTTATTTTATTGGTACTCAAATATATATTCCTTTTCATACGAAGAAAGAATATATATTTTGGCGTTCGAATATTACCAATAATCAAAACAATATATTGTCTTTGTTTGATCATAACAACAGTTTAACTCTTTTGTCTTTGAGTGTTTTTCCTTATGTTACTGCTTCTATAATAATTCAATTAGGACAAAAAATTTTACCTTTTTTAATAGAATGGCAAGAACAAGGAGAAAAAGGTAAATATAAAATTAATATAGTTACTAGAATTTTGACTATTTTGATCGCTTTAGGTCAAGGATGGGCCATTATCAAAAGTTTAACCTTATGGGACGTTATGGCAGGGTACAAATACGCTAACATTCTTGTTGATCTCTTTTTTTTAGTAGTAGGGGTTTTCATTTGTATTTGGTTAGCAGATTTGATAACTTCCAAAGGATTAGGCAATGGAATTTCTATTTTAATAGCTATAGGAATATCCGAAAAATTATATAAAACTTTTTTTTATTTGTTAAATTTTGATAACAATCAAGATTTATTAGTTCGTTCATTAGTTCTGATTTCTTTTTTAGTTTTATTGATATTAACAATTGTCTTAAGTACAGCTTATTTAAAAATTCCTATTTATTATGCTGTAGATAAGAATAATGATAAAATAGATAAGCATATTCCATTTAAATTAAATACATCTGGTATTTTACCTATTATTTTAGCTGATACTTTTTTAAATATATTTTCTTATATAAAAATTTTATTTAATAATGATAAGGTTAATAATTTTCTTCAAATATTTATTAAATCACGTTCTAATTTAGGTATATATTTTTTTCTTTATCTATTATTAATTTTATTATTTTCTTTTTTTTCATCTTTTATGGCTATCAATCCAAAAGACGTTGCAGAACATTTGTCTAAACAAAATGCTTATTTAAAAGATGTTAAACCAGGAATATCTACTGTTAAAAAACTTACTCATGAAATTTTTAAATTAACTTGTATTGGAAGTTTATTTTTAACTTTATTAGCTGCTTGTCCACAAATAATTAATTATTTTGTTGGCCCTGATATATCTAGTCAAATTCAGTTTGGTGGAACTAGTTTTTTGATTATTGTTGGTGTCGCTATAGAATCTATACAAAATCTTAAAACTGAAGATAATGTTAAAAAACAATATAATACATTTTTTTAAATTTTAAAAAAACAGAAGTTGTTGATTTATTATGACATTAATTAAATCTTTAGATGAAATTATTATAATGAGAGAAGCAGGAAAGATTTTATCTCGTATAAGAGAAGAAATGTTAAATTTTTTAAAAATAGGTATTTCTACTTTTGAATTAGATATGATAGCTTCAGGTTTAATTAAAAAACATAGAGTTGTTTCTGCTTTTAAAGGTTATCAGGGTTTTGGAGGTCATACTTGTATTTCTATTAACGAAGTTATAGTTCATGGTTGGCCTTCTAAAAAGAGAATTCTAGAATTCGGTGATATTGTTTCTTTAGATATAGGTATTAAATATAAAGGTTGTTTTGTAGATTCCTCTTGGACTTATGTTTTAGGAATGGTTTCTTCTGAAACGCAACAATTAGTAGATAATACAAAAGAAGCTTTATTTTTAGGTATCAACCAAGTGAAACCTGGTAATAAAATTTCAGATATTTCTAGAGCTATTGCTAAAATAGGTAATTTTCACAATTATGGTATAATAGAGATTTTTTCAGGCCATGGTATAGGACGTCAACTTCATGAAAAACCTTATATTTTTAATTTTGATTTTACACCTGAAGATTACGTGTTAAAACCAGGAATGACCTTTTGTATCGAACCTATGTTTACTTTAGGAAGTAAAAAGGTTAAAATATTAAAAGATGGCTGGACCGCTATTACTTTGGATTCAAGTTTAAGTGCTCATTTTGAGCATACCATTTTGGTCACTGAAAAAGGATATGAGATTTTAACATAAATAAAAAAACAATAAATAATTAAGGAGAAATAATGAAATGGTTGATGATAAAATTTCTGAGGCTATAGTTGTTGAAGCGTTACCTAATGCAAATTTTAAATTAAAATTACCTGACGATAGAATTATTACTGGTTATATTTCTGGCAAGATAAGAAAGAGTAAAATAAATATATTAGTAGGTGATACAGTACAAGTTGATTATAAAGGACGTATTGTTTATCGTTTAATTAAAAAGGAGTATCACAAATGAAAGTAAAAGCTTCTGTTAAAAAACGTAGTGATGATGATATTGTTGTGCGTCGTAAAAAAAGGGTTTACATTATAAATAAAAAAAAACGTCGCTATAATCAAAGACAAGGCTAAAAGAAAGGGAAAAATTGTTTAAATGAAAAAGATTTCAAAAAAAATTCCTCCAAATAGACAAGCAGATATTTACTTAAAACAAACCTATTATGGTATTGGTATATCGACGGCTACAAAAATATTAAAACAATTAAATATTGATCCCAAATCTAAAGTTGGTGAATTGAATGAAAACCAATTATCTAGCATTCGAAACGAATGTAATAAGTTGAATATAGAAGGTAATTTAAGGAGAGAAATTACTTTAAATATTAAAAGATTAAAAGAAATAGGTTGTGACAGAGGTATTCATCATCGTAGAGGTTTACCAGTTAGAGGTCAAAAAACTCGAAATAATGCTAAAACAGCTAAAAAAAGTCGTAAAAAAGTTTCTGTTGGAACTACAAAATCTAATAAAGGGACGGGAAGAGTATTTTAATTATGTCTCAAAATAGCGCTTCAAATAATAAGCAAAAAAAAAGAATTAAAACAAAAAAAAATAAAAAAAATGTTCCTATAGGAATAGCTCATATTCAAGCTACTTTTAATAACACTATTATAACTATTACAGATTTAGAAGGTAATGCTGTTGCTTGGTGTAGTGGTGGTTTAGTGGGTTATAAGAATAGTAAAAAATCTACTTCATATGTAGCTCAACAAGTAGCTAAAAAAGTTTCTTTTTTAGCACAAGAAAAAGGAATGAAACAAATCGAAGTTTATGTTAAAGGTCCTGGTACAGGTAGAGAAACTTCTATTCGATCTTTGCAAGAGTCTGGTTTAGAAATCACTGCTATTAAAGATGTTACACCTGTACCACATAATGGTTGTAGACCACCTAAACGTCCTCGTGGATAATACAAACTTATGAAAGAGAATTAATTGTTTATAATGAAAAAATTAAAATTTATAAAACCTAATATGATTGTACAACAAGAAGAATCAGATTTATCTTTCGGCAAATTTATTATCCAACCCTTGGAAAAAGGATTAGGCCTTACAATCGGTAATTCTTTAAGAAGAATTTTGTTATCTTCTTTGCCAGGGGTTGCTATTGTTAATGTTAAAATTGAAGGCGTTGACCACGAGTTTAGCGTTATACCAGGTGTTTACGAAGATGTTATGTCTATTGTTTTAAATTTAAAAAAAGTTATTATTAGTACAACTTCGCAAGAAGAAGATTTTGAAACAAAATTATATATTGATGCTGTTGGCGAAAAAGTAGTAACAGCAGCTGATTTTAGTTCTAACGAAGAAATTGAAATTTGTAATAAAGAACATGTAATAGCTCATTTATCTCCAGATGTTTCTTTTAAGTTAGAAGTGACTGTTAAAAGAGGTATTGGTTACGTATCTGCTCAAGATAACGAAATTTATAATAAAAATCAATTTGGAGTTATCGCAATTGATTCTTTATATACTCCAATTTTAAAAGTTTCTTATAATGTAGAACAAAAAATAAGTAATAAAGAAGAATTAGTTATGGACATAGAAACTAATAAATCTATTGCACCTAAAGAAGCTTTATCCATGGCATCTAAAATTTTAGTTGATCATTTAAATGTTTTAGTTAATTTATGCGATCAAACTAAAGAAAAAGAATTCATTTATGAACCTCAAGTAGATAATTTTAATCATGCTTTAAATTTAAAAATTGATCAATTAGAAGTATCAGTTAGATTGTTTAATAGTTTGCAAAAATCAGGCATTAATACAGTTCAAGATTTAGTAAATAAAAATGAAAAAGATATTTTGCAATTAAATAGTTTAGGTAAGAAATCTTTCGAAGAATTAAAAAAAAAAATGAAAGAATTAGAACTTAAATTTAAAGATAATAATTAATTTAAATGATAAATGATATTAAATATTTAAAAAATAACTTAAAATAAAATGTGTATATAATAAAAATTATTTTAATTGTTAAAAAAGGTGTAAAAATATATGGCTTATAGTAAATTAAGATGTGATACATCTCATAGAAAATCTTTGTTAAAAAATTTAGTTTCTAGTTTAATTATTAATGAACGTCTTATTACTACCGAAGCTAGAGCTAAAGAGATTAGCAAATTAATTGATAGAGTGATCTCTTTAAGTAAAAAAAATACTTTAGATTCTAAAAGATTAGCTTCAACTTTTTTATTTAACCAAAAGATTGATTTAGAAAAAACTGTTTTAAAGAAATTATTTCAAGAAATAACACCTAAATATACAGATAGAAACAGTGGTTATACTAAAGTTATCAAAAGTGTATGTCGTAGAGGCGATGCCGCTCCAATGGCTTTTATTCTTTTTGTTTAACTATTAAAAAACATTTTTTATTTAAACAATAAAAATTTCAAAATTCAAGAAAATAAAAAGGTTAATTTAAAATGATAATTGTTAAAAATTTAAGTTTTAATTATAAAGATAAACAAATTTTTAATGATTTGAATTTTGAAATTTCTATGGGCCAATGGGTTTCTATTGTCGGTGATAATGGTTCTGGAAAAACTACTTTAGCTAAAATTTTAATTGGTTTATTAAAACAAAATAAAGGTCAAATTTTTATTAATAATAATGAATTAAAAGAAAATAATTTGTTTCAATTACGTTCTTTAATGGGTATTGTTTTTCAAAATCCTGATTATCAATTTGTTGGTTTTGATGTTGAAAGTGATATTGCTTTTGGTTTAGAAAATAAATTATTATCACGAGAAGAAATAAAAGATACAATTGATAAATACGCTAAAATGTTTAATATTAAACATTTATTAAACTCTAAACCTAATGAATTATCTGGTGGTCAAAAACAAAAAGTAGCAATAACTTCTGTTTTAGCTATGAATCCAGATATTATTATTTTTGATGAACCTACATCTTTTTTAGATCCTCAAAGTTCTAAAGAAATATTTAACATTATTAAAAATATCCATAAACAAAAAGATAAAATTTTGATTACAATAACTCATGATTTATCTTTTGCTTTAAAGAGTGATAAAATTATGATTTTGGAAAAAGGTAATTTAATAAAACAAGATACAAGTTCCAATTTATTAAAAGATATGTCATTTGTAAAAAAATATTTTCATAATTTACCCTTAGGACTTAAAATTTATTATGAATTAGAAGAAATACAAGATTCATTAGAAATAAATCAAAAAAAAATGAGTAAATTAAAGGATTTTTTATGGCAATACAGTTTAGAGATGTAACTTTTTACTATAATAAAAAAACAAAAGCAGCTTTAAAAAATATAAATTTAGATATAAATGAAAAAGATGATTTTATATCTATAATTGGTAAAATAGGATCTGGAAAATCAACTTTAGTTCAATTGATGAATGGTTTATTGATTCCTTCTGAAGGTTATTTGAATATTTTTGGACATAAAATAGATAAAAAAACATCTCCACAAAATTTAATTTCTTTAAAGCAAAAAATAGGTTTAGTTTTTCAATTTCCAGAATATCAACTTTTTGAGAATACTGTTTTAAAAGATGTTATGTTCGGACCTAAGAATTTTAATAAAAATGACAATGAAGCAAAAAGAAAAGCTATTCAAGTTTTAAAACAAGTAGGAATACATGAATATTTATTCGAACAATCCCCTTTTAAATTATCTGAAGGGCAACAAAGAAAAGTTGCTATTGCTGGGGTTTTAGCTATTGAACCATCTATTTTGATTTTGGATGAACCTACTAGAGGTTTAGATGTTAATAGTCAAAAAGAAATTATGACTATCTTAAAAAATAAAAATCAAAAAGAACGTAATACCATTATGTTTATTACTCATGATATGGATTTAGTTGCTGAATACGCTAATAAAATTCTTTTTTTAGATCGAGGGGAAATTTTTTTCTTTGATTTAAAAAAGATTTTTTTTATGAAATATAAATTATCAGAATTTGGTTTATCAGAACCACAAAGTTTTAAAATTTTAAAATTTTTAAATAAAAAATTAGGTATTCCTTTTGAACCTAAGTTTTCATATGAAGAATTATTACAATATTTGAAAAAAATTTATAAAGGTTATACAAAAACAAATGGAGATGGTTAATACAAAAGCGAAATCTTTTATATATAAAATTCATCCTTCTTTAAAAATTATTTTATTTCTTTTAATTTTTAAAATTGTTTTTAGTTTTAATTTAGATTTAAATACTGAATTTAAGTTAATATCAACAAAAACAATATTTTATTTAACTTATTTTATGTTTTTTATTTATGTTTTTATATTTTTATCAAATATTGTTCCTAATTTTTTTAGAAAATTAATAAGACAAATTTTTAGTTTAAAATTTTTTTTCTTTTTTAATCTATGGCTTAATGTTAATTCTCGAATGATAAATTCAAACGATTTATCTTTTTATATTTTTAAAATTGATACAAAATTATTTACATTTCTTATTATTTTTTTATATTTTGTATCATTTTTTTTTGTAAAAAGAGAAACATATAAAAATATTTATTTTTTTATTATGTCGATCTCTTTTTTTTTATTACCTTCTGTTTTAGGATTTTTTTTCGAAGACATTTTTTTCCATTATTTAACACCGTTTTTTTTTGACAAAAAAGTTTTTTGGAACATTTTTGTGATTTTGTTTCGTATTTGTTTATTTTTTATGATTAATTTATTAATTAGTAAAACAACTTCTTTTATCGAAATTAATGATGGTTTAGAAATTATTTTAAAACCTTTGAAATTTATTAAGTTTCCTGTCGAAGTTTTTTCTCTTATGATGTCTTTAATTTTTATGTCTATACCTTTTTTGTTAGAAGAAAGTCAAAAAATTTTAAAATCTCAAATATCTAGAGGTCTTAATTTTTATACCAAAAATATTATAAAAAAAGTTTATTATTTAATTTCTTTATTAGTTCCTATTCTTATTTTAGCTTTTAAAAAATCTTTTGTTTTGGCTAATGCAATGGAAACTAGAGGTTATGTTTTAGGTAATAAACGAACAAAATTTCATAATTATAAAATCAAACAAATGGATTGTTTTGTTTTTGTTTTTATTTTGATATTCTTTTTGTTGAGTTTTAATATTTAATAATAAAATTTAATATATAAAGAGGTTTTATTTGAAAACTTTCAATTTTAAACTAACTTTAAGTTATGATGGAACTAATTATTATGGTTATCAAAGACAGAATAATGTAATAACTATCCAATCGGTTTTAGAATTATCTTTATTTAAGATAACTAAACAAAAAATAAAAACTATAGCTGCTAGTCGTACTGATAAAGGAGTTCATGCCAAAGAACAAATTATTAATTTTAAAACTTCTTTTTGGATTGAACCAGATTCTTTAAAAAGAGCTTTAAATAAAATTTTTCCTAACGATATTCAAGTTTTAGATATAGAACATGTTGATTCTTTTTTTCATGCTCGTTATGATTCTAAATCTAAAATTTATCAGTATGTTTTTTCAAAACATAAATTAAACCCTTTTAATTATCGTTTTCAAGTATATTTTGAAAATCTTGATTTCTTTTTAATTGAACAAGCAATGTTATTGTTAACAGGAGAAAAAGATTTTGCTTTGTTTACTAGTAATAAAGATTCTAAAAAAAAGACAATTAAGTTAATTTATGAAGTTTATTTAAGAGAAAATCAAAACCAGTTTATTTTATTTTTTCATGGAAAAGGTTTCTTAAAACAAATGATTCTTTTTTTAGTAGGTTTTTTGATTTTGATAGGTCAAAGAAAAAAAACTTTGATAGATTTAAAAAACATGTTTAATATAGAAGAAAATAAGAAATTATCTTTTATCGCACCTGCTAATGGGCTTTGTTTAAAAAAAATTTTTTATTAAAAAGGAAAATATATAATGTTTATTTCTTTTGAAGGCTGTGAAGGAACAGGCAAAACTACTTTATCTAAATTTTTATGTCAAAAAATTCGTAAAAAATATGAAGTTATTTTAACTAAAGAACCAGGATGTTATTTGCCTTTGAATATTGAAATCCGAAAACTTCTGTTACGATTTTATGATAAAATTGATTTTTATACAGAAGCCTTGTTATATGCCTCTGATAGAACAGAACATTTAAAAAAAATAATTATTCCTGCTTTAAAAGCAAATAAAATTGTTATTTGTGATCGTTATCTGGATTCTTCTATAGCTTATCAAGGATATGCTAGACAATTAGGTTCAGATTTTATAAAACAAATTAATTTTTTGGCTATTCAATATTTACCTAATATAACTTTTTATTTAGATATTGATCCTAAAATCGGTATACAAAGGTTAAATGTTCAAAGAAAAGATAAAATAGAATATTTTGATTTAGAAAAAATTAATTTTCATAATGAAGTAAGAAAAGGCTATCTTCAACTTTATAAAGAATATCCTAATAGAATTTATAAAATAGATGCTTCTCTTTCTTTAGAAGAGATTGAGTTAATAATCGAAAAAAAAATCGAACAATTATTAAAAAATAAAATATGATTAATAAAAATGAATTATTAGAAAAATTTAAAGTCATTATTCAGAATAAGAAATTAACTCATCTTTATTTAATAGAAAGTTCAAATATAGAAGAACAAAAATTATTTATGTTTGAATTGGTTTATGAATTTTTAAAAAATTCAAATTGTTCTGAATCTTTAAAAAAACTTATAAGAACTTTTTCTTATCCTAATTTTTATTATTTAGATTCTTATGATAAGAAAATAACTAAAGAACAAATTTTAGCAATGCAATCTTATTTCAATCAAACTTCTTTAATTCAAGAAAAAAAAGTTTATGTTATTAATGGGATCGAAAATATATCTTATAATTCTTCTAATAGTTTGCTGTATTTTTTAGAAAATCCTATTAACGAAAATATTTTGGGTATTTTATTGACTAAAGATCGTCATCTATTACTTCCAACTATTTTATCTCGTGCTCAAATTTTTTCTTTAGCAAATAAACACTATACTGATTTATCTTTGGTTAACGAAGTTGAACAATTAAATGAATTAGATATAATTTTAATTTCTTTATTGAAAAAGAATAGAACAATAGAAATAGATGATTATTTTTATGATTTAAAAAAATTTTTTGTATTTTTTTTGAATACTTTACCAGAAAAAGAAATAGTTTCTAAATTATTTTTTCATGTTCGTTTTTTAATTAAAGACAAATATTTTATGGATGATTTTATATTGCTTGTGATAAATTTTTTTTTAGATTTATATTATAAAAAAAATGATTTTGTTTCTTTTTTTCCAAGTTTTTTATCAAACAACACTTTTTATAATAAATTACCTTTTTCAGTGATTATTGAAATTTGGAATTGTTTATTAGATGTAGAACAAAAAAAAATATTTTTAGATTCTCGTTCTTGTTGTGTTTTATTATTCATAGAACTAGATAAAAAAATAAAATCTTTTATAGGAGTTTTTGGTTCTAAATAATATGGTTACTATTCAACAAACTTTTCTTCAAAATAAAAATATTTTGTATTTAGTTGCGACACCTATTGGTAATATGTCTGATTTAAGTTTTAGAGCTTTAGAAACTTTAAAAAAAGTTGATTACATTTTATCTGAAGATACTAGAATGGCTTTGAAAATTTTACATTTTTATGATTTCAAAAATAAATTAATTTCTTTGCATAAATACAATGAAAAAGAACGTCTTCAACAAGTTTTATTTTTATTAAAAGAAGGTAAAAATTTAGCTTTAATTAGTAATGCCGGAACACCTTTAATTAGTGATCCAGGTCTTTTTTTAGTTCAAGAAGTTAAAAAAGTTGGTTTTCATGTAACTGTTATCCCTGGTCCATCTGCTTTTTTGGCTGCTTTTGTTCTTTCTTCTTTTGAAACTCCTTTTTTATTTTTAGGTTTTTTATCTAAAAAAAAAGAGATGAAGAAAAAAATTTTATTAAAATATCGTTTTTTTGAAGGTTCTTTAATTTTATATGAATCTGCTCCAAGAATTAAAGAAACATTATTATTAATTCAAGTTTGTTATGGAGAAAGAAATATCTCTTTGTCTAGAGAATTAACTAAAAAATTTGAAACTATTATCACTGGTTCTTTAGAAGAAATTTTGGAACAAAAATTATCTTTAAGAGGGGAATATGTTTTAGTTATAGAAACTAATAAAAATAATTATTTATATCAAGATATTAGTTTAGAAGAACATATTAATTTTTTCTTAGAACAAGGTTATAATGAAAAAGAAGCTTTCATTAAAGTAGCACGAGCACGTAAAATATCTAAAAAAATACTTTTTAATAAGTTTAAGATTCAAAAAAAATAAAATAAAGGTGTAAAAGAGATAAATGAGTAATTTAGTTGATAAAAAAAATTTTTATATCGCAACTTCTATTGTTTATGCTTCTTCTATCCCTCACATTGGTAATATTTATGAAATGATTTTGGCTGATGTTATAGCAAGATTTAAAAGATTAGAAGGCTATCAAGTTTATTTTCAAACAGGAACCGATGAACATGGTCAAAAAATAGAAAAAAAAGCATTACAATCAGGTTTAGATGCTCAAAATTATGTTAATCAAATTTCTGATAAAGTAAAAGCTATTTATAACCGAATGAATATTAAATATGATTTTTTTATAAAAACAAGTTCTTTGAATCATAAAAAAAAAGTTCAAATGATTATTGATAAACTTTTTCAAAAAGGAGATATTTATTTAGGTTTATATGAAGGTTGGTATTCTGTTAACGATGAAAGTTATATTTCTGAAAAAGATTTAATTGACGGAAAAACAGTTGACGGAGAAACTCCTGTTTGGACTAAAGAAGAAGTTTATTTTTTTAAATTATCTAAATATCAAGATAAATTATTACATTATTTAGAGAATGAACCTGATTTAATTCTCCCTCTTCATATTAAAAAAGAAATTTTGAATTTATTAAATACTCCTTTAGATGATTTATCTATTTCGAGAACTTCATTTAAATGGGGCATTAAGTTAAATATTAATCCTAAACATGTGGTTTATGTTTGGATAGATGCTTTAAGTAATTATATTACAGGATTAAATTATCCTTTTTTTGATGAGGAAGAAAGTCTTAAGTTTAAACAATTTTGGCCTTGTGATGTTCATGTTATCGGAAAAGATATTAGTAGATTTCATTTGATTTATTTCCCTATTTTATTAATGGCTTTAGATTTGTCTTTGCCAAAAAAATTTTTAATTCATCCTTGGATTTTATTTAATAATAAAAAAATGTCTAAATCTTTAAATAATACTATTTATACAGATGATTTATTAAAAATTTTTCCTGTAGATGCTATTCGTTATTTTGTTTTACATGAAACACCTTATACTTCTGATGGTGTTTTAACTTATGACCTTTTATTTGAAAGATATAATACAGATCTCGTGAATACTGTAGGTAATTTATTGAACCGTACTTTAGGAATGATTGAAAAATATAAAAATAAAAAATTAAGTAAAAATTTAAAACCTGTTAAAGAATTTGAAACAATTAATTTAATTCAAGAAACTGCTAATACCGTATCTTGTGTACGCTATCATATGAAAGATTATAAAATAGGTGATGCTTTAGAATGTATTTTAAAATTATCTCGTTTATGTAATAAATATATTGATTTTACTAAACCATGGAATTTAATTAAAGATACAAAAAATTTAGATAAATTAGATTTTGTTTTGTATTCTTTGATCGAAACTATTCGTTTTATAGGTGTTTTATTACAACCTTTTTTACCAATAACAGCTAATAATATTTTAAAACAGATCAAAGCAGAAGATATTACATTTGAAAGTTTAAAGATATTTGGGCTTACAACGGAAAAAGAATTGAATGTTAAGATAAAACTTTTTGAACGTTTGAATAAAGATGATTTTTTTATAAATTAAATTCACATATTCATTTAATAAAATTTGAATATAAAATGCTAAATTATAAAATACGCTTGTTAGTTATTTATAAGATAATGATTTTATTTAGAAAAAAAAGAAAGAATTGATAACATTAAAACAGAAAAATACAAAATTTTATTTATCTTAATTATTTGTTTTTTTATAAAAATTAATTACAATATTTTTTCAGTATATGGTCTGATAGAATTAGAACAAAACAAAAAACCTATACCAGATATAATTAAAATTCAAAGAATAAAAAATGATAAAGTAGAAAAAATATATGATTATGGTTATGATGGAAATACCAAATTATTAGCAAAAAAACAAAATAACACAATAAAAAGAATTTATGAATATTATTATAATCACGAACATAAAATGACTAAAAGAATAGAAAAAATTTATTGGGATGGAAACGATAGTTATAATCAATTGTTACAAGAAAATTTGAATACATTTGAGTATAATAACAAAAATCAATTAGTTTATTTGAAAAATGAAATAAAAAATATTGAATGTATATTCAAATATAATAACAAAAATCAATTAGTCAGTTTGATAGATTTCAAAAACGGATTTAAAGTTAAATTTAAATATAATATTCAAAATCAATTAGTACAAAAAATAATTAAATATCATAATAATTTATTTATATCAAAAAAAACATTTATTTATGAATACAATGATTTAGGTCAAAAGACTAAAAAAATTCTTTATAAAATGAAAATAATAAAAAATTTCTTTTTTTCTTTAATTACACAAAATAAAATAATGAATATGACTGTTCAAGATTATAAATATAATGAACAAGGACTTAGAATGCAAAAAATAACAAAAAATATTGATAATACATATTCAATATATAAATATAAATATTTTGATGTTAAAAATAATAAAATCATTGAATAAATTTTTATTATATGTTTTTGCATAATTATATTTACAAATATAATTTAATTTATTATTTAAATTTTTTTAAAAAAATAAAATATAAAGCATATGTTGAAGAATTTTAGTTTTAAAAGTTTTTTTAGATAAAAATGGTAAAAAATATATATTATAGATAGACAACTACGTCATTATTTTGTTACTTTATCGAAACAATATTTTAAATAAAAAATAAATATTTTAGTTGACAATATCGTCGAAGAGGTGTTTTCAAATGCTTACAAAAATTTTTTGGAATGTTTAGAACAAATCTATAATATAATACAGCCAAACAATTTACACCAGTGATAATAAAGATTAAACAAAAAACTATATTATAAATATAATATGAATATAAATAATAAAAATAAAACTCAAAAGAATTTTAAAAATCAAAAATTTAAGTAATAAAATAATTGGATTCAACTTAATTATTTTAAATTATATACAAAAAAATCATACTGTGTAGGTATGATTTTTTTGTATAAATAAATTTTATTTCTTTAATTTTAGATATTTTGTAAATATTATATTGAATAAATTTTTTAATAATTTTATCTAGAAATATTGCCATTGTCCTTGTTTTTTGGTTTTTGTATAAGTTTTTGTTCTGTTCTTTGCAATCGACGTTGACAAATAATAATAATTTGTTGTCTGATTTCTTGAAACCTATTTTGAATAGATAATATTTCTTCTTCAGAAGGATTGTTAGACATTTGTATTCCTAACAAACCTTGTTCTAGTGATAAAGCTAGCAATATACGATGATCATTAAGTTCTTCCATTATATTATGATTATTTTTTGAAGAATCATCATTACTTTCTGGAAAATGTTCATTATTCATACCTAAAATTTTATTATTGTTCATAAAAATCAAAAAAAATAAACAAATGCAAATAAATTTAAATTGATTTTTTAATTTCAACATTAATTTTAAAAACTCCTTTGTATTATTTATACTTAAATTTTTTTAAACCATTTTTAATAATATAAAAAATTTTATTATTACTAATTTTTTTATCATTTGTAAACTCTTCTCATAATAAATTACTAAGCTTCTCTTATAAAAAAATAATAAACTTAAAATTAAAGGCACACATATACAATATTATCACATTTGTGAGTTAACTTTTTTATTTATTATATTATCAAAGAAATAGTGACATAAAGAGAATTGCAAAAAAATAAAACTTCTTTAATAAAATATAATTTATTTATGTTACGATTATTTTCTCAAAATAAATAAAGATAGTTTTGTATTTTTATCGGAATACAAAAAAGAAAAAATTAGAAAATTTCATTGATTACCCTCATTTTGAATTAGTTTTTGATATACATTATAGAAGGCAAGTAAGCAAAACCACTTTATTACAATAATTTGTTAAAAATATAAAATTTTTTATTATATAGCTGATTTATCGAATTTTAAAAGAAAATTTAAAAAAATAACAATTACATTATTAGAATAATTTTAAGAGTCCTAAAATTTTTTAGAAGATTTTTAATAATCTTTGAAAGTTAACTAAATTAGTTTTACTTCAACTATTATCTATTTTGTTTGATATTTTTTTTATAAATGTAATAATTGATTTTCAAGGATTTTTAAGTTTGAAATTTTAAAAGATATAAATATTTTTTTCAAAACATATTTTAATTATTTATTTGATTAATAATAATTGGTTTGTTAATTTTATTATTAATACTTTTAAGTTATAGTTATTCTATTAAAAAAGAATTATAAAAAAATGAGATTCTTAAATTTTTGGTAAAATTAATTTTATTAAATTAGATAATTTTTTCGAATTTTAAAAAAAATACTTAGGATAATATTTATTTTTTTTGATAGTTACGTAATAAGCTATCCAATTTTGTTTTTGATCTAAAACAACGAAAGACTTTCGAGTTATAATTTGTCTTTCGTCTAAAATAATACCATTTTTAACTAATTTAATTAAAAAATCATTTAAAATTATTTTTTGTGTTTTTTGAAAAAGTTCTTTAACATCTATTAAATTTTCAAAAGTAATTGATTCAATATTTTGAGCATTTTTTAAATTATAAGAACCTATTTTAGTTCGAATTAAATTTTTTAAAGCTCCATAAGTATTCATTCTGGCTGCAATATCTCTAATTAAACTTCTTATATAAGTTCCTTTTGAAACTTTTGTTTTAAAATTTATGGAATCATTTGTAAAAGGCGGAATTATTTTGAAATTTTTAATATGAACTTGTCTAGGCGGAATATCAATTTGAATATTTTTTCTTGCTAAATTATACATCTTTTGACCTTTTATTTTGATAGCAGAATACATAGGAGGTATTTGTGAATATTTTTTTTTATCAAAATAAAGAGAGTTTTGTTTTATTTGTTGGGATTCTAAAATATTTTCCTTTTTATGAATTAAATTTCCTGTTATGTCTAAGGTATCAAAATGTTGGTTAAATTGCACTGTTCCGTTTTTTTATACAATTTTTATCTATAAAATTGTTCTTTAAGACTTAAAATTAAGTTGATAATTGCATATCTTTTCAAAATCACAAAGCATTTTGATTAGTTTCAATTGTGTCTAATGTTTTTTCATAATTTGTTAGTTTCAAAAGATATTTTTTTTTATATTTTACCTCTCACTATATAGTTAGGTAAAAAAAGTTCAAAAGTCACCTATAAAATGAAAAGAAAATGATTTTTATTATTAATAATAACATTTTATGCAAAAAAAGGCGCAAAAAAGTTACCTTTTTTAAAAGGTCTGGTTTTTAAAAATTTTTTAATTCTTTTATCTTAAACTTTGTTTATTATATTGGATAGGCGAAAGATAATTTAATTTGGTTAACAACCATTTTTTATTCCAAAAAGAAGGGAATTGGTTAATGATTTTGCTTATTTTGGCATTGGAATCTTGAAATAATAAAGGATGACGATTGAATAAAATGCTTTTCATTTGACCGAATAAATTTTCAATAACAGCGTTATCTCTAGGGGTGGCTTTACGCGACATGCTGATAAGAAAACCTTTTTTAACTAAAATTTTTTGTATTTTTTGAGATTGATAAACTGCGCCTTGATCAGAGTGGATAATACAAGGATTTTTTAGTTTAGGAATTTTTTTGATAGTGTTTAGAATTAAAGCTTTATTTTGTTTATCAGAAACATGTGAAGCGATAATTTGGTTGTTAAAAGCGTCGATAATACAAGAAAAATATAAAAATCCTTCATTAGTTTTAAAATAAGTAATGTCGGTAAAGAGTTTTTGCATCGGTTGGGTTGTTTTAAAGTCTTGTTTAATTAAATTAGGCACTATATTTAAATTTTCTTTCAAAGAATGATAACAGTATTTATTTTTTTTCATCCTTAAACGACAACAAATGCCTTTTTCTTTCATAATATGGTAAACTTTTTTCTTAGTGATAGTTTCATTAAAAGTTTTTAAGTATAAATCAGTGATTTTTCGATGCCCTAAGAAATATTCATGAATTTTACATAAAGATGCAATACGTTTTTCTTGTAATAATTGTTTTTCTTGCTTTAATTTTAATTTTATTTCAGTTTTTAACCAATAATAATAGGTACTCCGTTTTATTTGAATGGTTTTTAAAATTGTGGTTAAATTGAGGTCTTTTTCAAACTGTTTCACTAACTTAAAAACTATTTCTTTGTTGATATTATGAATTTGAGAAAGCATTTTTTGTAATAATTTCAGTTTTTGTTTTAATTTATGCATTAATTTGATATTAATCACCTTTATATATTTTTAGTATATTGACAATTATAACTCTAAAAGTTTTTTATATTAAGAAATAGTTTTAATTATTTATTAAAACACTTATTAGATGTTTTTATAAAAAACCTCATTAACTAATACTGGTTAGGCAGTTAATTTAAAAATTAAAATTTATTAATAAATTAAAATATTTTAAAAAATTAAGTTTTTAAAAAAGAAATCTTTTTTTATATCGATTAATAATAATGATAGATAAAAGATACAACGATAATATCAAATATCGAGTATCATTATCATTATCGATATAAAATATAAAATATCACTCGTTAAAAGAGGTTTGTGTTTGTATAGGGTATTGAAAGGGATAAAGTGTCATAAAAATATCAATAAACTGTTAGTGAAGTGTCATAAAAGTGTCAGTCTTGAGAAATATATTTATATTTAGGATGTTTTTTTACCCGATAACCTTGTTTTGACTTAGTTAAGAAAAATTGGATATATTTGAAATCTTTCAACTGATAATAAATAACATTTAAGCCTTTTTTATAGTTGGTTTTGATAGGTTTATTGTATTTATCTACTTTATTAAGGTCTAATTGATATAATTGTAAGGTTTCTAGTTTATGAGGATTAATTTTGCCAATTAATTCTTTGATGGCGTTTTTAGATGCATTTTTATAATTTTGACAAAATATTTTTATGATTATTTTTTTGTTTTTTTATCGAATTTATTTTATTTATTTTTTCATACATATTTTCTAAATGATAAATTTTTATCTTTAACATAATAACTAATTTTTAATTTATCATTTTTGTTTGCTTTAGAAAGATTTTGAAATTTTATATTATAAATTGCTTGTCAATTGGTTTTATTTTGATTGTTTTTTGTCGCCATCACTTGATGATTATTAAAAATAAATAATAATCCTACAAAAATAATTAAAAAAAGATAAATTGTTTTAAATTGATTTTTTAATTTAATCATTGATTAAATCTACTTTATTTTTATTATTCTTTTTTAGTATTATGTTTATCTTTGAAGATTGATAAAGTTTGGCGAATAGGGTTTTTCAGTGGAGATGGAAGTCTGTTAATTTAAAGTTGTCATTGTGGACGACGAAAGCCTCGCCAAGGTAGTTAGTCTTTGTCTTCTTCGAGTAAAGTATTTAGGATCTTTGTATTTAAGAGGATGAGCGTAGTTATATCCTTAAGGCCTTTATATTGTTGTTTTTTCGATGTTTATGCAAAAGATAATATATAACTGATTGTCGTCTTGTTTATTAAAATCTGTGCTATCGAAATCATCTAGAGTATTTTTTTATCTATTTTTTTATTATAACTCTTACTTTCTTTATTCCTCAACGGTTGAAAGGGTTGACATTTTTTTAATAAATAATAAAAAACTTTATTTTTTTTGCAAATTATGTCTTTATATATAAAATTTATATTTTTTAAAGTTTTGTAAAAAATGACTACTTTATACAAAATTTATTTTTTAATTTTTTTAAAAACAGGAAAAGATAATTTTTAGTTTTTTATCATTTATGTTTTTGAATTATTTTTTATTTCATCTTGAACAATTTTAAATATTAAAAAAATAAAAAAATTTTTTAATTAAAAAGATATAATTTTTAAATTATCTTTTGTTATTTTTAATAATAAACTTTTATTATTATTATTTTCTTTTTTTAGAATATTTAGTTTATTTTTTAATTCTGAATCATTTAAATAAGGAATATTAGCGAAAGTTAAGGATAAAGAGGTCGCTTCATTTATATTTTTTACTTTAACAAATACTTTT
Source organism: Phytoplasma sp. (assembly GCF_035187685.1). Taxonomy (NCBI): domain Bacteria; kingdom Bacillati; phylum Mycoplasmatota; class Mollicutes; order Acholeplasmatales; family Acholeplasmataceae; genus Candidatus Phytoplasma; species Phytoplasma sp. The sequence continues at coordinate 250,640 of NZ_CP131022.1, forward strand.
GTTTTAGTTCTAAATTTAGATAAAGCAATTCCATATTTTTTATCATCTACTAAAATAGCAGCAATAGAATGTTTTAAAGTAATTTGAATTATACCCCAAGTTAAAATATCTTCCGGATTTTCAGAATTATACATTTGAGCAAGTAATTCATGATTTATATTTTTTTCAGCTTCTGTTTGAATTTGATACATTGTTGCCACTGCATTTTTTGGATAAAGTCCTGAAGCTGTTTCGCCTGATAACATTGTAGCGGTTGTTCCTTCTAGTACAGCATTATAAACATCACTTGTTTCTGCTTTGGTAGGACGAGGATTTTTTTGCATAGATTCTAACATTTGTGTCGCTACAATAACAGGCTTGCCAACACGTAAACAATTTTGAATTATTTGTGTTTGATAAAAAGGAACCTTCGCGCTATTAATTTCGATTCCTAGATCTCCACGAGCTACCATAATACCATCAGAAAATTGAATAATTTCTTTTAAATTATCTAAGCTTTCTTGATTTTCTATTTTAGAAATAATTTGCACATTATGATTCGGTTGAGTATTTAAAATTTTTCTTACATCTAAAATATCTTGTTTTCTTCTTACAAAAGAAAGAGCTAAAAAATTATAGTTTTGTTGACAAGCAAAAATAATATCTGTTTTATCTTTTTCGGAAATATAAGGCATGTTTAATTTGATATTTGGAACATTAACACCTCTACGTGATTTAACTACATGACTATTATTAGCTTTAGTTATTAATTCACGATTTTGTGAATCTTTTCCAACAACTTCTAAAGTTAAGTAACCATCATCAATAAAAATAAAATTACCTTCTTTAATATCATCATATAATTTATCATAAGTTAAAGAAAATTTTTCTTTTGTTCCTAAAATTTCATTAAAAGCAATTCTTACTTCAGAATTTTTTTCAATTTTAACTTCTCCATCGAAATTATGAGTTCGAATTTCAGGACCTTGGGTATCAAGCATAGTTCCTAAATAATTATCATTTTCTTGATTGATATCTTTAATTATTTTTAAAATATTTTCGCTATTTTTGTGATTAGCATGGGAAAAATTAAAACGAACTACAGATAGTCCTTTTTTAGATAAATTTTTTAAAATTTCTTTATCTTCACAAGCGGGTCCTAATGTAGCAATTAATTTTATTTTATTCATTAATTTATTTCACTAACTTTCTTTAAATATGTTGGTTATAAAAAAACAAGATTTTAAAATGTTTTCTTCTTTCTAATATTTAAAAAAATGTTTATTTACTACATAAATAATAACATAAAAAAAATATCATAAATATTTTTTTTATGTTATTATTTTTATGATATAAAAAAATTGTAATGTAAGTTAATAAATTAAAAGTTATGATCGAAATTTTTTGCAATTTTAAAATTTATTTTAATATATAATTTATAAAATCATAAATTTGATATTAAATGTATTTTTTATTATAAACATCCGAATCAAGTTCATCTAATTCAAATTATTTTGTCAATATAATTAAAAAAAAGTATAAGAGTAATTTCTGTGATTGCCAAAAAAATATCAAGATTTTGTAATTTTATTATTTATTTTTTATATTATGTTTTTGTCTTTATTCTTATTTATTTTATTTTGTTAAATATTTCTAATTATTTGTTTCCTAAACACACTTCTAAATTTATTTTTTTTAATATTCATCATATATCTAGTGGAAGTATGAAACCAAAGTACGATAAAAATGATTTAATTGTGATAAAAAGAATAACTGATAAAGAACGTGAAGAATTAAAAAAAGGTGAATGTGTAGTTTTTTATATTGATGAACAATTTCAAACTAATCCTGTATTAAGACAAAACCCTTTTATATTACACGAAGTACAAAAAAATAATAAAACAGAACGTTTTATAACAACGAAAGGGAAGGCTAATAAAGAAAGTTTAGACTTAGAAAAACATATTAATTATGATAATGTTTTGTTTAAAATTCTTTATTCTATACCTTTATCAAAAATTACAATTAAAAATAGATATTTTTCATATTTTTTTGTTTTCATCTTTTTCTTATCAATGATTATTTTGTTAAAATCGAAATTTTATTATATTATTAAATTTATTAAAATGCGATTTATTAAATTCAAATATTTAAATTTTGATAAATAAAATATAAATAAAATTGAATATACTTTTGCTTGACATAAATAAAAAAGGAATTTATTAATAATTGAATAATAATGTCTGATGAAAAAAATTATTTAGTATTGGTTGTGAAAAATTGAATTTTATTAATACATTTGAAATATTTTTAAAAATTGAGCGTAATTATTCGCCTTTTACTATTAAAAATTATGTTTATGATGTAAAAGAATTTCAGCATTTTTTGTTTCAAAAAAATATGAAATTCAATTTCAATAATTTATCTAAAGCAAATGAAGCTCGCTATTTTGTATCTTATTTAAGTATTAAAAAGTTTTCTAATATTAGTATTTTAAGAAAGATTTCTGCCTTAAGAACTTTTTATAATTTTTTAATTGAAAGATATCATTTTAAACATAATATTTTTAATTTAATTAAATTAAAGAAAAAATCTAGAAAATTACCTCAAATTTTATCTGAACAATTTATTCAACATTTATTTGAATCCATTGATATATCTAATATTTTAGGTTACAGAAATTATATTATTTTAGATTTACTTTATAGTTGCGGTTTGAGAGTCAGCGAATTAATTCATTTAAAAATCAAAGATATTTATTTAATCGATAATCGAATTTTAATTTATGGCAAGGGCAAAAAAGAAAGATTTTTGCCTCTTCATAAGAATTTATCCAATATGCTTAAATATTATTTAATTTCTATTAGAAATAAATTTTTAGATAAAAAAGAAAATTTGAAACAACCAAAAAATCAATTTTTATTAATTAATTACAAAGGTAATCCTTTAACAGAAAAAGGGATTAGATTTATTTTGAATAAATTAAGTTCGAAAACTGATGAAAAGATTACTATAAATCCGCATGCTTTAAGACATGCCTTTGCTACTATTTTATTAAATAATGGTGCAGATTTGCGAGTTGTTCAAGAGTTATTAGGACATGCTAATATTAAAACAACTCAAATTTATACTTATATTTCTGATGTTTTTTTAAAAAATAAATTTTCAGAACATCATCCTAGAAATTTTTATAAACAAAATTTAGTTAAAAAAGAATAAAAGGTAATTAGAATTGCAAAATAAAGTAAAATTTTTTTTTGAAATAATAAGTTCTTACAAAGATAAAGGTATTAATTTGCCCCAAAGACAAACTCTTTTTAGTGCAGGTTATGATTTTGAATCTGCGATAGATATTATTATTAAACCTCGAGAATTATTTTTACTTCCTACAGGTATAAAAAGTTGTTTTGATTCTGATAAAGTATTATTTATTTATCCTAGGTCATCATTATCTGTAAAAAAAGGGTTAATCATGCCTAATAGTGTAGGAATTATAGATAGTGATTATTATAATAATCCTAAAAACGAAGGACATATTTTCATACCTTTATATAATTTATTTGATAAAGAAATCAAAATTAAAAAAACAGAAAGAATAGCTCAAGGTATTTTAAAAGATTTTTATTTAACTAATAATGATTTTGTTTCAAATAATAAAAGTCGTAAAGATGGTTTTGGTAGCACTTAAAGTATTTTTTAACAAATTAAATAAAATTTAGATTATAAAAACAAAAATATGTTAAAATAAGATTTAGAATCATATCAAATAATAATTTAATAAAAAATATAATTTGTATATTCAAAATGATGATAAATTTGATTTTGTAACAATTTTATTTATTTCAAAGTGTTTCGAAGTTTTTATAAAAAAATTAAATAGGAGTTGTTTTGATTTTATGTCATCTGTTGTCTCTATTAAGCAATTATTAGGTTCAGGAATTCATTTTGGAAGTGCATCTAGAAAATGTCATTATAAAATGAAACCTTTTCTTTTTTCCAACGAAAATGGAATACCTATTGTAAGAAATAAAATTCATATTATAGATCTTAGAAAAACAATTGAAGCGATTGAATTAGCTTATCCTAAGGTAGTAGAATTAGTCGCTAATAATGGAAAAATTTTGTTTTTAGGAACAAAAAAACAAATTCGCGAAATCATTCAACAAGAAGCCGAAAGATCCAACCAGTATTATATTTCATATAGATGGTTAGGCGGAACTTTTACTAATTTTCAAACTATTTTAAAAAGAATTCATTTTTTAAAAGATTTATATAATCAAGAAAAAGATGGTTTATGGAATGGATTGCCTAAAAAAGAAATTATAAAATTAACAAGACAAAGAGAAAAATTAGAGAGATTTTTAGGTGGCATCAAAGAGATGAACAAATTGCCACAAGCTATTTTTGTTGTTGATGTTAAAAAAGATATTATAGCTATAACTGAGGCTCGTAAACTTAATATTAAAGTTTTTGGCATTATTGATAGCGATTGTGATCCTGATTTAGTTGATTATATTATTCCTTCTAATAATGATGCTATTAAAGGAGTTAGATTGATAACTTCTATTATAGCTAATGCCGCAATCGAGGGTGAGACAAAAATAAATAAAACTAAGGATAACTATATAAATATAAAAGATAAAGAACAATTAGAAATAGAACAAAAAGTATAAATTCAAATACTTTGTATTGATAAATATAAAGTATTTGAATTATGTTTAATGAATGTAAATCAATTTAAAAAAGATGTTTGTTTTTCTTGATATTCAGACGTCTTTTTTTATATTAAGATTTAATATACATTGATATGTTTTGTTATAAAACATAAAATAAATTTGTTTATTGTATAATATTAAAATAAAAAATAAAAAGGAATAGTTAATGAAAATAACACTTGAAATGATCAAAGAGTTAAGAAAAAAAACTCAAGCAGGGATTACTTATTGTAAAAAAGCTCTAGAAGAAACTCAAGGAGATGTTGATTCTGCGGTTGATATATTAAAAAAAAAAGGTCTTTTTTATTATAAACCCGATAAAAAAGATACTTTGCAAGGTTTAACAAATGTTATTGTTAATAAAAATAAAGCTATTTTATATGAATTAAATACAGAAACAGATTTTGTTACTCAAAATAAAAATTTTATCGAATTATATAATGAAGTAGGACAAATTTTATTAGAAGCTGATTTTTATGTTAAAATTTTGTCAGATTTTTTGAAATATAAATGGAATGGACGAACTGTAGAAGAAATTATTTCTCAAAAAGCTTTTATCATCAAAGAACAAATTGTTTTATCACGTATTCAAATAGTTTACAAAAAAGATCAAGAAGGTTTTGGTTTTTATAAACATCAAGGAGGCAAAATTTCTTCTTTAGTTCATTTGAGTAATTCTTCCGCTGACGCTGAAGAACATTTACCAGTACATGTAGTAGCCATGAAACCTAAATTTCTTAACAAAGATTTAGTTGATATTAAGTTTGTAAATCAAGAAAAAGAAAATTTATTGGAACAAATAAAACAAAAAAATACTAATAAACCATTAAATGATACAACGTTAGAAAAAATAGCAGTAAATAATTTAAAAGCTTTAATCGAAAAAAATTGCTTTTTAGAACAACCATTTTATATGGATTTTAATCAAAAAGTTAGTGAATATTTAAAACAAAATAACACTAATATTATTGCTTATTATTGTTTTGAAGTTGGTAAAAGATAATTTTTTGAAATCAATTTATTTTTTATATCTAAAAAGGAGGAAAATTAATGTTTCAAAGAGTTCTTTTAAAATTAAGCGGAGAGGCATTAAAAGGAGAAAATTTTAACATTAATCCTCAAAAAGTTAAAAAAATTGCTGAAGAAATCAAAGAAATCAAAGATTTAGGGATTGAAATTATAATTATTGTTGGTGCTGGTAATATTTGGCGGGGTTTAGTAGGTCAAGAATTAGGAATGGAACGAAGTCGTTCTGATTATATGGGAATGTTAGGAACTATTATTAATTCTTTAGCTTTACAAGATGCTTTAAATAATTTACAAATTCAAACGAGAGTAATGACATCTTTTCCTGTTATTGCAGTGGCAGAACCCTATATTAAAGAAAAAGCTTTAAGACATTTAGATAAAAATAGAATTGTTATTTTAGGAACGGGATTAGGTTTGCCTTATTTTTCAACAGACACTGCTGCTGCTCTTAGATCAGCAGAATTAAATGTAGATGCTATTTTAATGGCCAAAAACGGAGTACAAGGTGTCTATGATAAAGATCCTAAAAAACATAAAAATGCTTGTTTATTGAAAAACATCGATTATAAAGAAATTATTTCTAAAAGATTAAATATTATGGATATGACAGCTGTATCTTTGTGTTGGGAAAATAAGATTGATATTTTAGTTTTTGACATGAATACAAAAGGTAATATTAAAAAAGTTATTTTACGAGAAAACATAGGAACTTTGATTACTTCTGAGGAGAAATAAAATGGAAGATTTAACAAAAGAAATTTTAGAACAATTAGATATAGAAATGTTAACAGTTCATAAAATAATGCTAAATAAATTCGATAATATCCGAACAGGAAGAGCAAATCCGAAAATTTTGGATAAAATAATTATTAAATATTACGATTCCGATATATCTTTAAAAAATATTAGTAATATTAGTGTTGTAGAAGGTAATCAAATCAATATTAAACCATTTGATAACACAATTATTAATGACATTTCAAAGGCTATTTTGAATTCTGATTTAGGGATAACTCCTGAAAATGATGGTCAAATAGTAAAATTAGTTTTTCCAAAACCTACAGAAGAAAAAAGACAAATGTTAATTAAAGAAGTTAAAAAAACTTCAGAACAAATTAAAATTCAAATAAGAAATATTATTCGTCGCGGAAAAGACAAATTTTACAAAATGAAAACTAATGAAACAATAGAAAATATTTTTTTAAAAGATTTAAAAAATTTAAATAATAAATGGATTAAATCAATAGACAATGAAATCATTAAAAAAAATAATGAATTATCTGTAATTTAAAATGAAACAAAAAACAATTATTAAGAAAATTTATATCGGGATAATTCTTTTTTTAATAAATTCATTGTTTTTTTATTTTTTAACAAAGTTCGATCAAAATAATGACGCTTATGTTTTTGTTTATTTTTGTTTATTTTTTGTTTTGTTTATTATAATAGGTGCAATTAAAGAAATATTAAAATCAGCAAAATTAAATAAAAATAAATTTTTACAAATTCCTTATTTTCTTTTTTCTTTTCTATTTTTTTTCTATTCTTTTTTTATTTTATTGTTTCAATTTAAAGACAAACATATATTTAATTTTGGCTTTGAAAATGGTTCGAGTAAAATATTTTTAATAATTCAAAAAATAATTTTATTTGATGAAAATTATTTTTTATTTGCTTTTTTATTTTTTTTCATTTGTTTATGGTTTTGTTTTTTATTTATTCGTGATTTTAAAACGAAGAATTTAAATTTTCTTTTATTAATTTTATTTTATATTGTTTTTTCTAATGCTTGTTTTTTAGTTTTAGTATCTTTCAATTATCAATGGTTTTTATATCTTTTTGTTATTACTATTGCAAATGATAGTTTTGCTTTTTTAGGTGGTATTTTATTTGGTAAACATCTTTTATATCCTAGTGTTAGCCCTAAAAAAACTTGGGAAGGTTTTTTTTGTGGTATTATAATGACTTTCATTATTGTTTGTTTTTTGTTTCCAAATCAAATAATAAAACCACTTTTTTTACTCTTTACTTTGTGTAATTGTGTTATATCCCAAATAGGAGATTTAATTTCCTCTAAATTTAAAAGAGATTTTTCAGTTAAAGATTTTGATGATATAATACCAGGTCATGGTGGTTTATTAGATCGTTTCGATTCTTTATTGTTTTTATCTTTTTTTGTTATTTTGTTTTTGTCAAGTCCTTTGTCAAACAATATTTAAAAAAAAAAAAAAACAAATATTTTTTATGAAATATTTGTTTTATATATTAAACTCTTTGTAATCTTAGTTTTTTTAATGCACGTGCAGATATGTAAACTTTTTTCTTTTGTCCTTTTTCATCTATAATGCGAATTTTTTGTAAATTAGCTTTCCATGTTTTGCGAGTAGCATTCATTGCATGACTACGTTTATTGCCAAATAAAGTTGTTTTTTGAGTGATATAACATTTACTCATGATATTTTATAAACTACTCCTTTTTATTGATGTTTTATTATTTATAACTACTTTTTATTATAATATATTTTTATTAAAAAAAACATATTATAAAAACAAGATTTTTTGTTTATTATTTCTGAATTGATTTTTGCCTTTTTTATAAAATAATTATTTAGATTATCTTTCTTGTTTTATATTTTTGTGATTTATTATTTATTCTTTTTTTGTATTATTGGAACATGTTATAATATATTTAGTTTTAATTTATTTTAAATTTTTAAAATAATATAATTAATTAATAAATATGAACTTGTGTTTATAATAATTATTTCTATATTATTTTTTGAAAAATTTAAAATAAAATAATATTTAATAAATAAAAGGATTTTATAACCACATGACAGAATATAAAATTATGGATGGTTTTTTGTTTAAACAAATGATTATAAACGGAGCTTTTAATTTAAAAAACAATCATCAAAAAATAAATAATCTTAATGTTTTTCCTGTCCCTGATGGCGACACTGGAACTAATATGTATTTGACTATGATGGAAGGAGTGGAAAAACTTCAATCAAATGATGAATCTTCTATTATTAAAGTAACTCAAATTTTGTCTGATGCTTTGTTAATGGGTTCTAAGGGTAATTCAGGTGTTATTTTATCTCAATTTTTTTCTGGAATTCATGAATATATTAATAATTTACAAAAAAACAGTGTTGATGTTAAAGAATTTATTGAATCCTGGATTAGTGGTTACCAAAAGGCTTATGCAGCAGTTATTGAACCAGTCGAAGGAACTATTTTAACTGTTTTACGAGAATCTATTGAATTGACTGTTAAACAAAAAGACAAAATAAACACAATTAAAGAAGTTATACAAACAATCATAAGAAACGCTAAAATTTCTTTAAGAAAAACTCCTGATTTATTACCTATTTTAAAAGAATCAAAAGTAGTTGATAGCGGAGGAGCAGGATTTATTTTTATTATAGAAGGTATGTTGTTATATTTAAATAATATTAAGTTAAAAGACGAAGATATAAATGAACTATATTTAAAAGCGAATCATAGGAATCATAATATTAACGAAAATATTGAATTAAAATATACTTTTTGTACAGAGTTTATTATTAAATTAAATAAAAATAATCAGTTTGGTATTGATGAGTATAAGAAGACAATGAATTCTTATGGTGATTCTTTAATTTTGTTCACAGATGATGATTTGTTAAAAATTCATATTCATACTAATTTTCCTGATAACGTTTTAAAACAATTATTGCTTTGTGGTACATTAGTTAAATCTAAAATTGATAACATGAAAAAACAAAATAAAGAATTTATATGGAATAATCAAACGAAAAATAATAAATATTTTCTTGTTACTTTTGTTGATGATTTAAGTGAAGATATTGAAAAAACTTTTAAAGAATTACATTCTGATATTGTGATAAATTTACAAACAAAAAATTATTCATCAGAAGATTTAAACTTGATATTTAATAAAATAAATTCCGAAATAATTGTAGTATTTCCTAATGGACCTGAAATAATTTCTGTTATTGAAAATCTATCTAAATTAGAACCTTCTTTAAATATTAAAATTATGCCTACCAAAAACATTGTCGAAAGTTATAATGCGCTTTTAGTTTTTCAACATGATTTATCTTTAGAGGAAAATTTAAATAATATTCAAATGAATATGAAAAAAATTAAAATTAGTAAAATTATTAATTTAAAATATTTAAGTAAAATCCAAACAGAAACAGTTGATTTAGATGGTTTTTCATCTTGCTTTCAAGAAAAAATTATAGAAAATCATAAAGATTTAGTTGTTTTAGCTAAAAATTTATTAACAAAAATGATTGATAAAACAAATAGTTTTTTAACTATTTTTTATGATAAACAAACTATTTTTGAAAAAAATTTAGAAAAAATAGAATCTTTTTTAGAAAAAAAATTTCCTGAACTTGAAATAGAAAAAATAGAAAGTGATAACAATGTTTATCCTTATATTTTTTCTTTAGAATAATTTTTTTAAAGCTTCTTGTTGTGTTGTTATTTAAATAAAGCAAATATTTTGCATATCTAAATTTTTTTATTATTTTTATGTAGGTATGGTGCAATTTGGTATGCGCTCATGCTTTGAGGAGCATGTGAATTTTTTTGTGAATTCTAGTTTTCACTATCCACATCATTTTTATAATATTTAATTTTCTATTTTTGTATTATAATAAAGTATAATTAAAATTATTTTTTAATAATTTCATATTATTTAAAGAAAAAAATAAAATTTGATTTTGATCAAATAATTTTATTTTATTAATTATAAAATTAACTTATAATTGGCTCACATTATAGATCAAAAATTTATGTTTTTTAAAAAAAATAAATTAATTTAAAGAAAGAGGGTTCATAATATTAAAAAAAGATTATTTTTTTTTGATATCGATGATACTTTATATAGTAGTCATAAAAAAGAAATTTTACCTCAAACTAAAAAATTAATTTGGGAATTATCTCTTATACCTGATACGGTATTAGGAATTGCTACTGGAAGAAATTATGCAAATTTAAATGTTCTTCAGGAATTATTGCCTTGTTTTAAATATTTAGTTTTAATTAATAGTGCTTTGGTTTTAGAAGACGATCATATTATTCATGAAAATCCAATTCCTTTGAATTATATTAATGAGGTTTTAGATAAAATAAAGTTATATCATAGAAATAATAAAATTATAGCTGCTGGAATAAGCATGAATAAAACAGCTTTTTTTTATAATGATAATTTTAATCAAATAAACATTATTGATTATTGGCAGACAAAATTTGATATTCCCATTGATAATCAATTTCATTTGAAAGAAAAAGTTTTCATGTTAAATATTTTCGGAGATGAACAACAAAAAATTAAACCTTTTCTAGATGAATTAGGTTATTTTCAAAGTTATTTTTGGAAAACTCATATCGATTTAACAATGAAAAATATTAATAAGTTATATGGTATTCGAAAAATTCAAAAAAAATATCCTGAACACCAGTTAATTTGTATTGGAGATGGACGTAATGATAAAGAAATGTTGGATTTTGCTGATATTGGTATTGTGATGGATAATTGTGAATATCCAGATGTTAAAGAAAAAGCTAATTTAATATCGAATCATATTTTGGATAATAAAATGTATGATTTTTTTAAAAAACATAATTTAATTTGAAATAAGTTAATTTTTTTTCATTCATTATTTTGTGTTGAAAAAAAATTTTCTTTTTTTTCTTAAAACAAAAAAATTAATGATTTTTTATTTATATTTTTTTCTTTTAAAATTAATAATTGATAAAGGAATTTTAAATGGATCAAAAAACAAAAGAGTTATATATTTTTACAGAAAAATTCCAAAATTTGAAAGAACCGGAAAAAAATATTTTTTCTAAAATTGTTAATAAATTGTTTCAAGTAAATTATTTGACTATTCAAAAAACGGAAGACACGAAAGATTATCGTTTTATTTTATTATATAAGGAACTTTTTTATTCTTTTTTTCAACTTTCTGATTTTCAATTAGAAATTAGAAAATATGATGAAGTAATTTTTATTAAAAATTTAAATAATTTTAATAAATTAAAATTAAAAAAAGAAGAAAGTTTAATTTTATTAATTTTACGTATTTTGTTTCAAAAAAACAAAGAAAATAAATCCGGCGGAGATATTATTACAATATATTTACAAGATATTTATTATAAATTAAATAGTATCGGTTATAAAGAAATTAAAAAAATAACTAAAGAAAAAACAAAAAATATTTTAACTTTATTTAAAAGATACAATATTATTAATTATGTAGATAATGATTTATCCGATGATTCCTTAATAACAATTTATAATACTATTCTTTATTTGATTGATCTAAATATGATTGAACAATACAAAGAGTCATTAAAATTTGAAATTTGATAAAATTAAAATGAAAAAATTAACTAGAATAAAATTAATTAATTGGCATTTATTTGCTTATCAAGATATAGAAATTAAAGATAATATCTTGATTTCAGGAGAAAACGGAGCTGGAAAATCAACTTTATTAGATGCTTTGCAATACGTTTTGATAGGAGAGAAAAAAGGTGTCAAATTTAATATAGCTGCTAATGATAATGCTAAGCGTTCTTTAGAAAGTTATATTAAAGGAAAATTAGGTCTCGAAAATAAAGAATTTTTGAGAAATAAAGATGTTGTAACTCATATTGCTTTAGAATTTTATGACGACATCCGAGAAGAATATACTATTTTAGGTTGTGTTTTAGAATTACCTTATAGAGGTTTATTAAAAGATAAATTTTATCTTTTTTCTGGATTATCATTAGCTAAAAATATTTTTGTATTTGAAAATCAAGTTAGAAATATTAAAAATATGCGGGAATATTTAAGGACTTTGGATAAAAATTTTGATTTTTTTGACACCAAGCAGCAATATCGAAATGCAATTGGTAAATATTTAGACATTAATATTATAAAATATTTAAAAATATTACCTAAAGCATTATCTTTTAAACCCTTGAATTTGCAAAAATTTATTTTTGATTTTTTATTGGAAGAAAATCCTATTAATATTAATAGTTTAAAAAATAATGTACAACAGTTAAAAAAAATTGAATCTCAAATGGAAATAGAGAAAAATAAATTAAAAGAATTAACTAAAATTATAGAAATAGAAAAAAATTTAAAACAAATAGACATTCACATTAAGATTCATTCTTTATCAGAAAAAATGTTTGTGGTTCATAAAAATGAAACTTATTTAAAACAAATATTAACTAAAAAAGAATTAATTGAAAAAGAATTAGTTTCTTTGCTATCTCAAAAACAACAATATAATGAATCTATCCAACAATTAAATGATTATATTTTGCGATTTCAAACTAATAAAATTCAAAAAAATTTAGGTTCTGTTTTATATTCTTTGCAAACAAATTTAGTTAATAAACAAATAATTTTGGATAAAATTCAAGATAAAATAGATATTTTCGATAAACAATTAAAAGAAGAAATGGTTCTTTTAGAAAAATTGTTTATTTTAGACAAAGAATTTATTTTAGAAGAAAATTATAAGCAAATTAATTCTTTTTTAAATCAACCTACGGAAAAAAATTCTGTTTCATTACAGAATAATATTAATGAAATATCTAATTATTTTTCTCAAAAAATTATTAATATCAATATTTCGCAAAATAATTTAAAAAAAGAAATGGTATTTTTGCAAGAAAAAATCAATAAAAATAATTATGAGTTAGACATGATTAATAAAAATTACGTTTCTAAAAACAATCATTTTGTTAGGATTAATGATTTATTAAAAAAGAAATTAAATGATAAATATAATAAAAATATTTTTGTCTATCCTTTGTGTGAATTGATAGAAGTTAAAGATGAATTATGGCGAAACGCGATAGAAGGTTTTTTAGGTTCTAGAAAATTTAATTTAATTATAGACTATCGTTATTTTGATTCTGCTTTACAAATTTATGAACAAATACAAGATGATTTAAAAATTTATGATGTTGGTTTAGTCAATGTAGAAAAAATTCCTTATATAGAGGATAATCTTGATAGTTTAGCTTCTTATATTTCTAGTGATAACAAAGATGCTTTAAAATATATCAAAATATTATTATCTAATATTAAATGTGAATTAAATATTGCAAATTTGAAAAATCACAAAACAGCTATTACTCCTTTAGGAATGATTTATAGCAATTATACTGCAAAAAAATTAAATCCAAGGACTTATCAAATTCCTTATATAGGTGTTCATTCTTATAAAATACGTAAAAAGATTCTTTTAAACGAAGTTAATTTTCAAAAAGATGAATTAATGGACAAACAAAATGAATTTAGAAAAAATGAAAATATTATTTCTTTAATTGAAAAAAGTAAAATTCTTTCCATTATTAATTTAGATTATTTTTCTTTATTTCAACAAAAAAAAGAAACAACATTGCATTTATTTAATATCAAAGAAAAGATAAAAAAATTAAGTCTTGATTCTGATTTATCTCAATTAGAAAATAATATTTTGCGATTACAAGAAGAAACAAAAACAAAAAAAACAGAATTAGAAAATATTTTGTTAAAGATTTCTGAAAATAAACATAAAGAAAATATTTATATTAATCAGATTCATAATTTAGAAAAAGAACTTCTTAAATATAAAGATGAATTATATGCTGAAGAACAAAAAGAAATTATTAATATTGAAGCAGCTTCTGTTCAGTTTCATAATTATTTACGTGAATTTTTGAATAATTATGAAATCATTTTTAAAAATATTAAAGAAAATTTGCAAAATATTGAACAACAAAAAAATATTTTAAAAATAGATCTTATTTCTTTGATGAAAAAATATATTGATGACTATCATTTATTACATCTTGAACCTAAATTAGAAAATTTTATTTTTTTTATGAAAGAATATAATTTTATTAATTCTAAAAATTTAATTCAATATGAGCAAGAAGCTAAAGAATTAAGTATCAAAACAGAAATTATTTTTAAAGAAGAATTTATTAATAAATTAAAAAAAAGCATTATGGAAACTAAGCAACAAATTGAAAATTTAAATCAAATTTTAAAACATAGACCTTTTGGAAATGATTATTATCAAATTATAACTAAACCTTCTGATGATGTTGAGTATCAAAAATATTATTCTTTTTTTATCAAAGAAAACGAAACAGAAGAAATTAATGTGTTAAATGAAAATGATTTATTGCATAAAGATAATCTTTTAAACGAATTATTTCAAAAGATAATGTCTTTTGAGAAAGAATACGAAAATATAACTTATCAATTTTTAGATTATCGTAATTATTTAGATTATGATATCAAAATCTATGATAAAGAAGGTAATTTTTCTTTTTTTTCTAAAATTTTTAGAGAAAAATCAGGAGGAGAAACTCAAGTTCCTTTTTATATAATTATAGCTATTTGTTTTGAACAATTATTAATTGAAAATAGTTCATCTAAAGGTTGTTTGGTTTTTTTTGACGAAGCTTTTAATAACATGGACGAAAGCAGAATAGACGCTATGATGTCATTTTTTAATAATTTAAAAATACAATTTTTTATTGCAATTCCTCCTCAAAGAATTTTTAATATTTTGCCGCATGTAAAAACTAATTTAATTGTGGTTAAAGAAAATAATTATGCTATCATAGAGAGTTTTATAAAAGATATTTAACAAAGATTTTTATATTAAATGTACCTTATTTTTAAATTTCATTCCTAAACAAATAGAAATTATTTCATTTATAAAAATATTATTTTTTGTCATTAATTTAATTGTAATAAAAATTATAATTTATAAAAATACTTAATATGAAAGAAGATATTTGGAAAACATGTTTCGAAACAAAATAATTATAAAAACAATTATTTATTATGTTTTCAGAACTATTTTGTTTTTGATTAATTCTGCTGTTAATATTTTTATATTATATTTATTTTTAATGTTTTTAGGAAAATTTTTTTTATCACCACAAAAAAATATTTCTTTTTTTAAATTTGATATTTATAGAGTTGCTAGTGAAAGCATGGAACAACATATTAACAAAGGTGATTATGTTGTTATTAAACATCTTTCTGATAGCGATAAACATAAACTTAAACAAGGTGATATTGTAATTTTTAGCAACTCAAGGTTTCCGAATTCTATATCACCTACAGGTGTTATATATCCTATTATTCATAGGGTTGTTGAAAATAATGTTGTATTGCAACGAATTCAAACCAAAGGCGATAATAATGATGAAATTGATTATTATCCAACTGATTATGAGGGTGTTTTTGCTACATATTTTATTCATTTTAATTTTATAAGCTTAATGTTGATGATGTTTATTTTTATTCCTTTTATGTTACTTATGTCTTATGCACCATCATTTTTAAAAAAGTTATTATTGTTATAAAAAATTTTAAAAAAATAATTAGGTTAAAATAAATGTGGAAAGAATTTCTTTGTCAAGAAAAAAAGAAAAGATATTTTCAAAAATTGATGAATTTTATAAAAAATGAAATCCAAAAAGGAAAGAAAATTTTTCCTCCTTTCGCAAATATTTTTGAAGCTTTGCGATTAACTCCTTATCAAAATATAAAAGTTGTTATTTTAGGTCAAGATCCTTATTTTAATATAAATCAAGCTCATGGTTTATCTTTTAGTGTTTTGAATAATCAAACTCCTTCTAGCCTCAAAAATATTTTTAAAGAATTAAAAAATGATTTAAATTTAATATCTTATAATAATAATTTAACTTCATGGGCTTTAGAAGGAGTTTTATTATTAAATAGCATTTTAACAGTAGAAGAAGGTAAACCTTTAAGTCATCAAAATATTGGTTGGGAAGAGTTTACCAAAAATATTTTCAAATTTTTGTATCAAAAAGACAAAATAGTTTATATTTTATGGGGTAAATTTGCTCAAGGATATACTAAATATATTAATTTAGACAAAAATTATATTTTAAAAAGTGCTCATCCTTCACCTTTTTCAGCTTATAAAGGATTTTTCGGAAATAATTTTTTTTCTAAAACCAATTTTTATTTAATTAAAAATAAGATCGCTCCTATAGATTGGGATTTAAATAAAATAGTAAAAAAATAAATTATTTAAGAAATATTATAAAAGTGGGAACTTTTTGTATGAACCATTATGTTTTTAAAAAATTAAATTTAGAACAAATACAAATATTACAAAGAAAATATGAAAATTATATTATTTCTAATTATACAAATAATATTTGTTTAACAATCAAAAAACAACTATTAAAGATAACTTGTTATAATAACGGAACTTGTTTATTACAAGGTAAGGAAGTTAATAAAGAAGTAGAATATATAAAAAAATTTTTATATTTAGATGAACCATCTAATATAAATATTGATAAATCAAAAGAAATAAATAATAAAAAACATGTTGGCTCAGATGAAGTAGGTATAGGTGATGTTTTCGGCCCCATTGTCGTTTGTTCTGTTTTAGTAACTGAAAAACAAATACCTTTTTTGAAAGAAATAGGTATAAGAGACTCTAAAAAAATATCAGATAGTAAAATTGAAAAACTTTTTCTGATGATTAAAGATAAATTTGATTATTATGTTAAAATATTGACGCCTTGCGAATTTAATATTTGGATTCAAAAATATAATACGAAACATATCCAAGCTTTATTGCATAATCAAGTTATTTTAGAAATTATAAAAAAAATAAAAGAAAACACGATTGTTGTTTTGGATCGATTTGTGAATTCTAAAAAATATTTTCAATATTTACAAAATGAACAAAAAATATATAAGCGAATTAAATTCGAAACTAAAGCAGAAAGTAAATATGTAAGTGTTGCTTTAGCTTCTGTTATAGCAAGAGCTGTTTTTTTAAAAGAAATTAACAAATTAAAAGATGAAATAGGTTATAAATTATTATTAGGAGCAGGTTCTAAAGTAGACGAACAAATATATCAAATGTATCAAAACAATAAAGAATTAGTTTTTTTTCAAAAAATAGCTAAATGCAATTTTAAAAATATTAAAAAATATTTTAATTAATATTTTTTTGAATTATTTTTACATTTGAACTATTTTTTTAAGATTTATTTATATATTGTAAATATTTAAATTATTTATCTGTTATGATAACGTTGATTATATATTTATTTTTAATTTTTGTAATGTTGAAAAGATAGAAACAAATTGTTTATAAAAAGAGGTAATATATGTCTACTATTTTTACTAAAATAATTAAAAGACAAATCCCTAGTTATATTCTTTATGAAGATGAATTAGTTATTGCTTTTTTAGATATTTCACAAGCTACTAAAGGACATACTTTAGTTGTTACTAAAGAAGAATATAAAACCATTGATGAAGTTCCGACAAATGTTTTTAAACATCTTTTTGAGGTAGTACACAAAATTAGTAAAACTTTGATCACAACTTTGAATTGTCAGGGTATTAATTTGATAAATAATAATGGTATTGTATCAGGGCAAACAATATTTCATTATCATATTCATTTGTTGCCTCGATTTTCTTTAGAAGAAATAAAAATTATTTTCACTGATAATAGTGATAAAATGAATAGTACTTATTATGAACGAATTACAAAAAATATTGTTATGAATTTAGAAAAACAATTAATGATAATTAAATAAAGGTTAACAAAATATATGAAATGGACGATCAAAAACACTAAAAAACAAACTATAATGGAAGAAATTTTGAATGCTGTTTCTCATGGTTTAATGGTTCCTAGTAGTGTTGCTATTTTTGTTTATTTTTGTATTAAATTTGAAGGTTTCAGTTTGTCTTTGTTTTTCTTAACATTAACTATGTTTATGCTTTATTTAATGAGTTGTTTATATCATTCTTTATCTTTTACAAAAGCTAAAAAACAATTTCAAAGATTCGATCATATTTGTATTTATTTATTAATTTGGGGAAGTTTTTTACCATTTTTATTTTTCAAACAAGAAACCGATTTATTTACTTTAATTTTTTTTATCTTGCAATCTCTTTGTATTTTGATAGGAATATTATTTAAAATATTTAAAATGGGACAAGGAGAACGAATTCATTTAATTTTATTTTTATTATTAGGGTGGAGTGGTGTTATTGTTATATTTCGAAACAAAAAAATTTTTTTCGATTTTAAACAAATTATAATATTATTATTTCTTGTTTTAGGAGGTGTTTTTTATAGTATTGGAACTTTTTTTTATGTTAACGTATATAAAAAATATTTTCATTTTATTTGGCATTTATTTGTTGTTTTAGGTAATTTATGTCATGTATATTCTGTTTATAAATTTTGTACTCTTGTATAAATTATTTTTAATATGAAGGTAATAAAAATGATTTTATTTTTCGAAAATAATATATAATATGAATATGGATAATGAAATGAAATTAATTTTAGCAATAATTTCTAACGAAGATGCTAATAAAGTACAAAATTATTTAAATGAATATAATTTTTTTCATACTAGATTAGATATTAAAGGTGGATTTTTAAAAGAAAACAATACTACTTTTATTATTGGTCTAAAAAAAGAAAAAGTAGATCAAGTTTTAGAAATTTTTAAAGAACATTCGCAAGCAAAAACACAATTAATCCCTAAGAATGATTTCAATGAAATGAGCGCTTATTCAGATTTATCTTCTGAAATTACTATCGGAGGAACTACTGTTTTTGTCTTAAATATAGAAAAATTTTTACAAATATAAAACTTTTTATATAATATAAAAAGTTAAACAAAGAAAGTGAAGTAATTATAATGGCTTTAACTAAAAAACAAAAAAAAGATATTATTTTACAAACTATTGATTCTGAAGTAAATACAGGTTGTACTGAAGTTCAAATTGCTATATTATCAAGAGAAATTGAAGAATTAAATAAACATTTAAAAGAACATCCTTCTGATTTTCATTCTAAACGTGGTTTATTAATAAAAAATAAAAAAAGAAGTACTTTAATAAAATATTTAAAAACTCAAATAAAATAAAAAAACTATCTTAAGAAACTAAGATAGTTTTTTTATTTTATTTGAGTTTTTAATTTGGAGCGAATGAGGGGAATCGAACCCCCGTCTTATGCTTGGCAAGCATAAGTAATAACCACTATACGACATTCGCAATTAGAATTTATAAAATTAAAACAAAAACTTACCATGTAATTATAACATAAAATACAACATCTAGATTAATTATTATTATGATGGTGCCTCAAACAAGAATTGAACTTGTATTTTGTCATTACCATTGACATGTTTTACCATTAAACTATAGAGGCTATTTTATTATATTGAAGTGTTCTTAAAAACCGATCTATTAGAGAGTCTCGTTTTGTTCTATGGAGTGTTCGTAAAAACTGATCTATTAGAGAGTCTCGTTTTTTCTAAAAATTATTTTTTAGAAATCAAAATTGTTTATTAATTATTTTTATAATAACATAATAAAATAATTTTTTAACAATTAAAATTTTGAAAATTATTTTTTTAGAAATCAAAATTGTTTATTAATTATTTTTATAATAACATAAAATTTATTTTTTTTAAGAAATAAATTATTTTTTGAAATTATTAAAATTAAAAATCTTGTCAAGTGTTTTTAAACATTTTTTTTAATTTTTTTTAAGCCTATAAAAGGTTTGTTTTAAAGATAATTTAAAAAAATTTATAAATTTGAGGTTGACAAAGTTTAAAATTAAGTTATAATTAAAACGAAAGTTTTTTAAAAAAGAAAAAAAGAAAAAGAAAAGAACCAAAAGAAAAAGAAAAAAAGAAAAAATTTTAAAAATCTAAATCTAAATCTATGATCTAAAAAGACATATCATCTACTTAATATAGATGATATACAAAAAAAAAAAAAAAAAAAAAAAAAAAAAAAAAATAGATTTTAGATTTAGATTATTAAAAAAATTTTAAAAAATTATTAATTTAAAAATAATTCAAAAATATCATTAATTACATTGATTAAATAATAAGATTTTAATGTTAACAAATCAAACATTAAATCTTTTTTTTGTAAAAAAATCATGAAATATTTATAAAAATTTAATAAAATATTATGTATTTTAGGTATTTATTAAGATTAAATATTTATAAAATTAAAAAAAAGATAAAAATATCGCGGCGACTAAACCGCAAATCAATGTTTCCTACTGCAATCAAAAAAATCTCGCTTATTTTAGCTGTTTGAGGCCTTATAGAAGGTGTTTTGAAGTTGTTTGAAACCATAATAATGATTTTGACAAAAGAATTGTTTAAAATGATGTTTAAAATTAAAAAAAATAATTTCTATTAATAAAACCTCTTTGAAAGAGGTTTTATTAATTTTAACCAACAGTTAAAGGTTCTCAAATTATATTGTTTGAGAACTTTTCTTTTAATTAATATTTTGAGCTTTAAATTGTAAAGGCGATAAATAACCTAAATAAGCTAAAGGACGGTGTTGATTATAATTTTGAATAAATAAAGGAATTTTATGCATTAAAAACTCTTTGGTTAAGAGTTCTTTTTTTTCAAGATAAAGAAACTCTGCTTTTAAATTGCCGAAAAAAGCTTCAATGCAGGCGTTTTGTGAAGGTTGACCTCTCTCTGAGAAACTAGGAATAAAGTTTTTCGCTTGCAGGGCTTTTTGCCATTCTTTCGAAGTATATTGGCTTCCTTGGTCTGAATGAAACAAACAACCTTTTAAAGATTGAGGCAAAGATTTTAAAGTTTGGATCATCATTTCATGAGTCATTTTAGAACCGATATTATAAGTAACAATTTCACGGTTATATAAATCCATAATGACTGATAAATAAAGTGTTTGATTTTTCCCATAAGTTAAATAAGTAATATCAGTGCATAGTTTTTGATAAGGACGAGAAGCTTGAAAATTGTTTTTGATTAAATTGAAACTAGAATAAGGTAAATA
Organism: Phytoplasma sp.; assembly: GCF_035187685.1. NCBI lineage: Bacteria > Bacillati > Mycoplasmatota > Mollicutes > Acholeplasmatales > Acholeplasmataceae > Candidatus Phytoplasma > Phytoplasma sp. The sequence goes on from NZ_CP131022.1 coordinate 272,264, forward strand.
ATGGATTTTTCTTTCGCGTTTGACATATTTATTTTTCAAAGTTTGGCATAATAAACCTAGTTTTTTCATTTTTAAATAAATTTCTTTTAAATTCGTTTGAAAATGTTTTTTGACAGCTTGATAAATTCTTCGATGACCCCAAAGATAAAAACTTTGACCTTCTTTATTGTAATATTGGTGTTGAGCACAAAGGTTTTGAATAGCTTTATCTAAAGGAGTTAAAAAAGGCGGTTGATTTTGTTGTTTTAACCAATGATAATAAGAATTTTTGGAAATCCCTAAGATTTTTGTCAGTTGAGTTAAAGCAATTTTATTTTTATATTTATTAATGATGTTTAAATAAAAATGTCTAGATTGTTTTCTTTTGTTTAACAATTTTTTAACTTTTTGTTTGATTTCAATGATAAAAGGAGAATGAGATTGGTATTGAATACTTGTTTTCGAAGAGTATGTATGGCCTAATTTTTGTTGCAGGCGATAACTTTGATGATTATTAAACCATTGACTCCAACGATCAATTTGTCTAGTACTACGAATTTGAAATTTCTTTTGAATGTCTTTTCTTCTCATCCCTTCTTTTTTAGCAAAAACTACTTGCAATTTCGTTTCAAAGGAATAAAAATTTCTTTTTAAAGCCATCAAATACTCGTTTCTATCCGTTTTCTTAAATAAAATCGTTTAGCTTTTCTATTATAAACTATTTTTATTACTTTTATTTAAGAAAATGGTTTTTTAATTATTTGGACTCCTTTTTTGTTTAAATGTTTATTTAAATGTTATTTATCTTGCTGAGTATTCATTGGTTCCGTGTATAAAGTAATATATTGTTTTACAGGGTTGAAGTGGAGGAAGTAGGTTTTGGTTCTTTCTTTATCTGTTGTAGGCCAAATAGAACGACCAAGAAAATCTTCTCTAGGCATGTCTATTTTACATAAATACCAATCTTGATCAGTATCTAAGATGTATTTCGGTCCGTCATATGTAATCTTAATGTGGTCTGTTTCTTTGTTATCTATATTATGATTTATCCATACACCACTTCTATTTATATTATTTAATGTGAACAAAGAATTATCCTTAACATTATCATATTTTACAGAAACCTGTTGAAACACATTATATCGGTCTCTCATACTTGAATCGTTTCGAGCCCACCATTCACTAAAAGGTTTATTTTTAACAAAAGCACCTAATTCACTAGGTACTTTCTCTGGATATTGACATTTATTTAGACCATTGAATCCAAAAAAAGTATAAGTTCTGTCGATCATTGGTGTTCCAAAAACATAAACTGAGTCTGACAAAGATAATATATCTTTATATTTCCCATCTTTGTTCCAATTTAACATTATATTTGATTTTGCATCAATTAGATATTCTTCGAAGATAGGATTAAAATCTTTATCTTGTCTGGCTTCAAACCATTCTTTTTTAGTTTCAATTTGAGGTTGAGGAATAGGAATTATTTTGTTAGCATTTTGTTTATTTTTTATATACGCAATAATAAAACATATAAATAATATTTATAAGTAGATGATAGACATAATAATGTTAATTTTTTTGTTTTTAAACATAAATAAAACCCCTTTTTTTAAATAATGAATTATATAGTTTTATTTTAACATAAACATTGTTTTATTTATGTTTTCAATCTTCTTACCACCAATTTTTAATTTGATCCCATATAAGATCTCGTGTTGCAGAATCAATCAATTGTAGACCTGCATTACCTCCTGGTACAAAACTAGCTGCTATATGGCCTACCCTCATTACCTTATCTGCTTTTTTGTTAAAATCCCATTTGTCTTTTAAGTCTGTGTATTTTGTTGTTAATGTATCATATTTGTTTGTTTTCTGTTTTAATAATGTATCTTGCATATCTAAATCCTTTTTCGTCTTCTCATGCGCCTCTTTCTCTTTTTTTAATTCCTCTTTTAATTCTTCAATCTTTTGGTTTAATTCAGCGTTGTCAATTCCTAAACTATTATTAGCGTCTTCTAACCCTTTAATCGTTCCTTCTAAATTTTGAATGCGTTTGCCTTGTTCTACGTATAATTGCATTTGTTGGTTTAATTCATGATTTAAACGATTAATTTCAGTTGCTTGTTCTTCAATGGTTTTTTGTAATTGGGCTATTTCTTCATCTTTTTGTTGGATAATAGTTTTTAATTCTTGTTCGTGTTTTTCTAATTGCTTAACTTTCTCTTGAGTATGTTTTAATTCTTGTTCTTTTTGTTTTAATTTTTCATTTAGTGTTTGGTCAATGTTCCCTGTTTTTTCTAAGTCCGCTTTTATTTGTTGGATATCATTGATTAATTCATTATTTTCTTTTGTTTTGGCTGCTAGTTCTTGGTTAACTTGATTTAAGTCATTATGATATTTTGCTTTTAAGTTAGCGTTTTCTTCTTCTAATTGTTGGATATTGGTTTGATATCCTTTTTCTTTTGTTTCTAATTCTCGTTGTTCTTGTTTTAATTTTTTAATATGAGCTTCTTTTTGACGAATTGCTTCTTGTAAACCAGGATTATCTGTTTGTTGTTGTTTAATTAATTTCTTAAGTTCTTTTTGTAATTCTTGTTGTTCTGAGGTTGTGTTTGTTATTGCTTCGTTGACTCTTTTTATTTCTTGTATTTTGAAATTAGTTACAGGAGGCGGAGTTAAACTTAAATTTTTGGTGAACTTGATTATTGTATATTTACTTTGTACCTTCTGATCCCAATCAGGTCTCCAATCTATCTGGATTTTATCTAAATTTTGATCTGCTTTGTCTTTGAAATAAAAATACTTATTATATTTGTCAAACTTAACATAATAATTGCCATTATGATCTATTTGGCTGTCGTATTTTTTGTCATCAACTATTATTTCAAAAGGTTCAGGTGAATAATAACGTTTTAAATCTTTAATTTTAGCCCAACTTGCTTCGTCAGATATCATTCCATCAGTACCAGTTTTAATTTCAGAATTATTCAGCCACTTTTGGTAAGCATTTTCTTCATTAATTAAAGCGTATTTCGTTTGATGTAGTTCATTTAAATTTGTTGTTACTTTGTTTACTTTGTTTTGTTTTTTGATTAAATCATTCTTTAATTGTTGACTTTTTTCGGTATTTTTTTGCATTTGTTGTTTTAAATTAGTAGTTTCGATTTCTAATTCTTTAATTTGTTGTTGGTATTTTGTGATTTGTTCTTTGATTTCAGCTAAAGTTTTTTCATGTTGTTCTCTTAAATTCTTTGTTTCTTCTTTTTTACCTTGTAATTGTTCTTTTAAAGATGTTTCTTTTTCTTTTGAATTTTTAATGTGGTCGTCTTTCAGAAGTAATTGCGTTTCGAAATGAATTTGATTAGCCGTAATTTGGGCTTTTAAATGGTTTATTTCTTTAGTTAATAATTCTTTTTCTTGAGTAGAAAGGTTGTTTGCTTCTATTAAGCGGTTTTCTTTGTTAATTAATTCGTTTTCTTTATTGTGAATTTCTTGTTGAAGTTGTTTCAAATCTTCCTCTTTTGTTTGTAATTTGTTTTCTAAATCTTTCATTTTTTGTTCGTCTTGGGTAATTCTTTGGTTTTTATTGTTAATGAAAATTTTGTTTTCTTCTAAATTCTTTTTAATCTCTTGAATTTCTTGTTCTAATTGGGTTTTATCAATAGTTAAAGTTTGGTTTTTCGCCTCTAAAGTTTGTTTTTCTTGTTGAAATTGTTCTTCCAGGGTTTTGATTTCTGTTTGCATTGTTTCTAAAACTGTTGTTAATTCTTTTTGTTTTTGTTGTTCTTGGGCTAAAATCTCTTTTTGAGCGTTCATTTTTGTTTCTTTAGTGTTTAAATCAGTTGTTAATTCCTTAATTTTTTTTCTTAGAGCTTCTTTTTCTTGTTCGGTTAAATTCGTATTATGTTTTAATTCTTGTTCTTTGTTATCTTTATCTTCTTGAATTCGTTGATAATCTTGGGTTAATTGTTCTACAGCTTGGTTTTGTCGTTCCAATTCTGTTTTTAAAGTTTCAATAGCTATCTTTTGTTCTTCTAACGCTTCTTTTTTCTCTTCCACAACCTTTTTTTCTTGTGCTAATTGGGCTGTTAACGCTTGAATTTCTTGAGTTAAAGCTGTTTTTTCTGCTTCATTAGGTAGTGCTTTATTGAAGATTTGTTTTTTTTTGTTAACAAGTTTTTTAAATTATCTTTTTCACTTTGCAAGTTCATTATCGGGATAGATCAGATGCGTTTCGGATTACTCCTATTACAAACTGGCCTCCCACACCACGGAACAAGCAAGTTTCCAAGCATTCCGCGGTTATAATATTTCTAGTTTTTGACGATTTAAAATTATTTTATTTGGATAATTTGTTTTGTTTTTGTGTTTTCTGGAACCAAGCAAATGTATTTATTTGTTGGTTCGTTATTTTACGATGACAATCTTTGCATAGTATTTTCGTTTTTTTGTTTCTGATACTTTGCCAGTTCTTGTTTCGTATTGTCTTCGTGTGATGGATTTCAAGTTGTTTTCTATCTTTTCGACAATTTTCACATTTAACAGCTTGCAATCTATCCGTTAATTTGGTTTTAGTTTTGTAGCTATTTGCATTAGGGGTTAGGTTTATCTTTTGATATTTCCTTAATCCTTTTACATAATTCCAACTAAACGCAGGCCAAATATCATATCTGAATTTCGTTTTGGTTTCGTATTTAATTCCAAAACTTTTTCCAATTCGATATTTTTTTCGGACAGTTGCAATTGAACTTTTATCCTTTCCTCCAAGAGTTTTCAGTAGTGAATACGTTGCGTAGTAGTACCATTTATTTAATTGGGAGATGTTGGAGATATAGGAATAATAATTTGTTATGCCACTAAATATAGCTTTATAATTCCTTATTATTTCTAACTTTTCCAAACTTAACAGTGATTTATTATGAATAATTTTATTATTTTTATTTATCCATCCTAATTCTTTTGCTTTCTCCGCAATTAAGTTCCTATTCATTTTAAGTTGTGGTTTTCCATTAAGACTGGATTTGGTATTTTTTTCTCTGATGTCCTCTTTGGTTGGCTCAACCATTAATTCATATCCAAGAAATTCAATACCTTTCTTTGTCTTCTGGATTTTCGTTTTATCGATTGAAGTCTTTAATTTTAATTTCTCTTCAATAAATTCCATTACCATCTTCTTAATCTGTTCGGGCAATGTTTTACTTTGACAACTAACCCCGATTATAAAATCATCTGCATATCTTATATATTCAATTCGAATTGATTTTTGTTTGTCACAACAAATTCCTTTCAATTCTCTTTGTAATCTTTTGACTAATTCTTTATCCTTTTTCTCTTTTCCCTTTTCAATTTTCCTTAATATTTTCCTGTAAGTTGGATTGTCTTTGGTTTTGAGGAATCTTGATAACTCTCCTTTAAGGTTTTTTATATAACTGTCTAGTTCATTTAACATGATATTAGATAATATCGGCGATATAATTCCTCCTTGCGGAGTGCCTGAATGGGTTGGTATGTGTTGTCCTTTTTTCATGACGCCACTTTTAACCATTCTCGCAATTAGTCTTTTGACTTTATATTTTGTGATATGTTTGTCGATGATTTCATATAAAATATTATGATTAACTGTGTCAAAAAAATCTTTTAAATCAATTTTAATAAACCAGTTGATACCTTTGAATTTCTGTTGGAATCGTTTTAGAGCGTCATGACATGATTTGCCAGGACGGAATCCAAAATTATCTTCCGAGAATTTCGGTTCATAATATGCTTCTAACTGACATCTTATAACTTCCTGAATCGTTCTGTCTTTAACAGTTGGAATTCCAATCGGTCTCGTTTTGTCGTTAGGTTTGGGTATTTCCACTCTCTTCACTGGTGAAGGTTCATATATTCCTTCTCGAATTTCGTCATTCCATTTTTTGATTGTTTTTAAAGTCAATCCGTCTATGGTTTGTGAATCGATTCCAGCGGTCCCAGCCCCTTTGTTGGTCGCAATCTTATTAAAGGCTTTATAATAACTCTCAATATTATTGGTTAACCATTGAAAGGTGGCTTTTGGTACTCTCTTATTGTCTTTCGATTTCGTCGCAATTCTGTTTAAATGCGTAGTCAGTTTTGAAATTTTGTTAATTTCATTTGATAACATATAGTCACCGTCCTTCTACGCCGTTAAACTCGAAATATTATTTCCTCTTTCGCCTTGTAAAGGTTATTAACCTTCGCCTTGGTTGGTCGATTATCTAACATCTTCCGATGTTAGTTTTGCTCCAACGACTACTATGATTCTGCTTTTTCCTTGAATCCATAAGGCTTTTTATCCCCTTATGTTTAGGTTTGACCTTGATTTTTGGGAAGATCCAAGTTTCTCTTATTAACTACGATGGATTTCTTAGGTATGCTGACCTTGGCATTTACTCTAGGTGTTTAGTCTATGAGATAGGGAAATCCCGTTTAGCTAGGTGAGTCAAGACGTTGGTTTTTATACCAGAAAGAGGATTTTTAGTCCTCTTGATAATCTAAATAGTCGAAGAATTTAACTATTTATTTCCATCTTGCAAGTTGTTTCAGTTACTTTCAACTTGGTTAATCAATTACCCTTCTTATTGCATTTAGGCTCATTTCAGAGCTTATCCATAAAATCCATTCTTCTTGCGGTCTCATCTTGGCTATTAACTTCGCCTCAATCCGCTTTTATCTTCTGCTGTAATCCACTATTCTTTCGTTTAGCGAACCGAAGATATGAATTACGCGATTATCACGCGTTGCAGTTCGTTAATCTGCTCTTAATAAGGCCTCTTTGGCGCCCTTCTTCTTGATTTAAAGAAGTATTGATGATGATAGGAAGATTATTATGATGGCGAGTTTCTAAAAGAGATAACAAAATATCATTACGAAAATATTCTGTCATCGTACCAAAACCAAAATCATCTAATAATAAAACTTCAACTTCGGATAAGATTTTCATTTTCTTTTCTGTGGTTTCGTCATACCAATTTAATTTAAATTGACGGATAAAATCAGGCATAAAGATAAATAAAAAATTTTTTTGATGATTTAAAAAATGTTTCATCAACAATTTGAAAAAGAAAGTTTTCCCAGTATCTAACTCGCCGTATAAAAACAAACTCTTTTTTTGTTGATAAGAAGTTAAATAATTTTTTAAAATGCTATCAATATTATGTTGTTGACGATAAGAAATTAAATTATTAATGGTTAAACCTTTTATTTTTTCAAAATTAATATTTTGTTGAAAGAAATAATGTTTTTTTGAAATCTCTATTTCTAAATATTTTTGATGAACATGTTGAGTTTCTTTGAAAACAATATGGACATAAGGTGTTAATTTTAAAATGGGTTGGTAACTATCTTTTAAAGGATTAAAATCTTTTTTAGCTTTTAAATATTGATGTACAGTTAATAAATCTTCATCGTCAAAAGCATAATTTTTTAATTCTAAATCTTGTTGAAGTGCTGCTCTTATTGTTTGGAAAATATTTTCTATTAAATCATTTTTCATTTTAATTTCTTTTATTTCTTCCTAACAATTCATCTCTTAAATCTAACCAATAATCTCTTGTTCTTTGTTTGTGATAAAGATGAGGATGGACTTGAAGAATTTTTTGTTGTTGATGGAAATAATAATTTTGGTTGATTTGATCTGTTATTTTTAGTTCAAAGGGTTTATTTTTGATTTCAGACAGTTGTTTTAAATCTTGGTAATTGATAAAATAAATATTTTTTTCAGTATTAAAATTAGTTTCATTATCATCTTTTAAAGAAATAAGAATATGATATTTTTTTAATTTTTTTAAATATGTTAAAATTTCTTCATTATCATAAATTCTTTTTTTCATGGTCTTGAACTCCTTTTTTTATTTTTAAATAATGTAAAATTGTTAATCAGTCTCTATCTTTTGAATTGTTTGGCCGTCTTTTTCGTAATAAATTTTACCAAAAACGGTTTTACCATCAGAGTTATAAAAAGTTTCTTGAATTATTTTTTTTGTAAGTGGGTATCGCGATAGATTAGATGCGTTTCAGAATTACTCCTTATTACAAACTAGCCCCGCACACCACGGAACGAGCAAGTTTCCAAGCATTCCGCGGTTATAATATTTCTAGTTTTTGACGATTTAAATTTATTTTATTTGGATAATTTGTTCGTTTTTTGTGTTTTGTTGACCCATACAAATGATTTTATTTGTTGGTTCGTTATTTTACGATGACAATCTTTGCATAGTATCTTTGTTTCTTTGTTTCTGATGCTTTGCCAGTTTTTGTTTCGTACTGTTTTGGTATGATGAATTTCAAGTTGATATCCGTCTCCATAACATTTTTCACATTTAACAGCTTGCAATCTATCCGTTAGTTTGGTTCTACTTCGGTAAGAATTCTCGTGAACTGCTAAGTCATTCAAATTGTTATTTTTAAATTTCCTTAGTCCTTTCACATAACTCCAACTGAATGTAGGCCAAATATCATATTTGGGTTTTGTCTTAGTTTCATACTCAATTCCAAAACTTTTCCCAATCCGATATTTCTTTCGGACAGTTGCGATTGAACTTTTATCCTTTCCTCCAAGAGTTTTTAGTAGTGAATATGTTGCGTAGTAATACCATTTGCCTAATTGTGTAATGTTCGATATGTAGGAATAATAATTTACAATCCCATTAAATATGGCTTTATAATTCCTTATTATTTCTAATTTCTCAAAACTTACTAAAGATTTATTATGAATAATTTTATTATTATTGTTTATCCATCTTAATTCTTTCGCTTTCTCCGCAATTAAACTCCTTTTCATTTTAAGTTGTGGTCTTCCGTTAAGAGTAGATTTAGTATTCTTTTCTTTTATTTCCTCTTTGGTTGGATTAACCATTAATTCATATCCAAGAAATTCGATACCTTTCTTCGTCTTTTGGATTTTCGTTTTCTCAATTGAAGTCTTTAATTTTAATTTATCTTCAATAAATTCCACTACCATTTTCTTAATCTGTTGGGGTAATGTTTTACTTTGGCAACTAACTCCAATTATGAAGTCATCTGCATATCTTATATATTCAATTCGAATTGGTTTTTGTTTGTTACGACAAATTCCTTTCAATTCTTTTTGTAATCTGGCGACTAAATTTTTATGTTTTTTCTCTTTTCCCTTTTCAATCTTCCTTAACATTTTCATGTAAATTGGATTTATTTTGGTTTTAAGAAATTTTGATAATTCTCTTTTAAGGTTCTTTATATAACCATCCAGTTCATTTAACATGATATTAGATAATATCGGTGATATAATACCACCTTGTGGAGTGCCCGAATGAGTTGGTCTGTGTTGTCCTTCTTTCATGACACCACTTTTAACCATTCTAGCAATTAGTCTTTTGACTTTATATTTTGTGATATGTTTATCGATGATTTCATCTAGCATTTTATGATTAACTGTGTCAAAAAAATCTTTCAAATCGATTTTTATGAACCAGTTGATGCCTTGGAATCTCTGTTGGAATCGTTTTAGAGCGTCGTGACATGATTTACCAGGACGGAATCCAAAACTATCTTCGGAGAATTTGGGTTCATAATATGCTTCTAACTGACATCTTATAACTTCCTGAATCGTTCTGTCTTTAACAGTTGGAATTCCAAGCGGTCTCGTTTTGCCGTTAGGTTTGGGGATTTCTACTCTTTTCACTGGTGAGGGTTCATATGTTCCTTCTCTAATTTCCTCGTTCCATTTTTGGATTGTTTTTAAAGTCAGTCCATCGATGGTTTGTGAGTCAATTCCAGCGGTACCAGCTCCTTTATTGGTTGCAATTTTATTAAAGGCTTTATAATAGCTTTCCATATTATTGGTTAACCATTGAAAGGTGGTTCTTGGTACTTTCTTATTTTCTTTCGATTTCGTCACAATTCTGTTTAAATGCGTAGTCAGTTTAGAAATTTTGTTAATTTCATTTGATAACATATAGTCACCGTCCTTCTACGCCGTTAAACACGAAATATTATTTCCTCTTTCGCCTTGTAAAGGTCATTAACCTTCGCCTTGGTTGGGCGATTATCTAACATATTCCGATGTTAGTTTTGCTCCAACGACTACTATGATTCTGCTTTTTCCTTGAGTCCCCCAAGACTTTTTACCTCTCGGGTTTAGGTTTAACCTTGACTTTTAGGAAGGTCCAAGTTACTCTTATTAACTACGATGGATTTCTTAGGTATGCTGACCTTGGCATTAATTCATAAATGATTAGTTTATGAAATAGGTAAATACCGTTTAGCTAGGTGAGTCAAGATGTTGGTTTTTATACCAGAAAGAGGTTTCTTAGTCCTCTTGATAATCTAAATAGTCAACACAAATAACTATTTAATTCCATCTTGCAAGTCGTTTCATTTACTTTCAACTTGGTTATGAAATTACTCTTCTTATTGCATTTAGGCTCATTTCAGAGCTTATCCATAAAAATCCTTTCTTCTTGCGGTCTCGTCTTGGCTATTAACTTCGCCTCAATCCGCTTTTATCTTCTGCTGTAATCCGCTATTCTTTCGTTTAGCGAACCGAAGATATGAATTACGCGATTATCACGCGTTGCAGTTCGTTAATCTGCTGTTAATAAGGCCTCTTTGGCGCCCTGTATTCTTCAATGTAAGTAATTGTTTGACCATCTTTTTCGTAATAAATTTTTTTGATCAATTTATCATCGCAATTATATTCTTTGATAACATCATTTTCTTGAATAATTTTATTGTTCATTTTTTGTTAACTCTTTTATTTATTCATTGCCATAATTGTCAATGGCTTTAATTTGTCCGTCAAGATGGTAGCATATTCTTTTAATTTTGTATCCTCTTTCAGGATGGTAATCAGTAATATAATCAATTGTTTTACCGTCGGAATAGTACTTTATTTGTTTAATTAATCTATGTCCTTTATATTCGTTAATGTACTCAATTTTTTTACCATCCATTTGGTAATAAGTTGTTGTAATTCCGCATCCTGATTTCGGATTATATTCTTCAATAGAAAAAATTTTTTTACCGTCATAGTGATAAAATGTTCTTTTAACTATGTCTCTTATGTTAGGATGGTATTCAAAAACACAATTAAGGGTTTGGTCTATGACATCAAAGTGTTTTAATTTAATGCGAGCGCCTGTATTCAGGATGGTATTCTTGAATAAGCCAAATTTTATCCTCGTTAGGATATGAATAGTAGGTTGTTAATTTAATTAATTTCTTTTCTTGATTAAATTCTTTAACGATTCTTTCTCCGTATTCGTCTCTTGTTTCAATGATTGTATTTTGGTTCATAATTTACTCCTTTTTTGTGTAAATCCTTTTACACACAAACTAAATTAAAAAGGAAAATATTCAAACCTTTTTAATTTAGTTTCTATTTAAAAAAATTTTTTTAACTAAATTATTTTTTAAAAATAATTTCGGGCAAAAGAAAAAAGTCAAACTGTTTATTTTTTTTAATAAACAATTTGACTTAATTAGTGACTTCATGGTGGTTCCATATTTTGGAACTCAACCTATTTAAACCCACTAAATAATTTTATTATAATAAATAAATCTTTTAAAACGTGATATAAAATAATGTTTATTTTATCAATATTTATTATATAATAAAAAAGGTGTTTCATCTAATTATATAATATATATAAAAAGGAGTTTTAAAATTAATTAATGGAAAACAGAACAAAAATTAAATTCCAAGGCGTAGTAAAATGGTTCGATGTAACTAAAGGTTTTGGTTTTATAAAAACAGTAAAACCTATTGGTGAATTTACATATAACGAAATTGCTGAACAATTTTCTTTAGATAACGATGAAATAGAACAATTTATCGATAATAGAGATAAATCAGAAGATGATTTATTTTGTCATTCAAATTCTATTATAGAAGGCAATAATGAAACATTACCTGGACATTATCAAGATAGTAAATATAAAAAATTAAAAGAAAATGATAAAGTAGAATTTTTTATTAAATTAGTTAAAGGCAGAGAACAAGCTTGTTATATTGTTTTAGTTTAATTTATTTATAAAAAAATCAATATTTTAAAAAAGATTCTATTTATTGAATCTTTTTTTAATTAAAAAAACAATTTGTTTCTTTTTTTAATTAAAAAAAGAAACAAAAATATAATAGTAAAACTAGGATATTTTTAATGAAAAAATTTAGTAGTGAATCAGTTACCAAAGGACATCCTGATAAAATAGCAGATCAAATTTCGGATGCTTTGTTAGATTATTTTTTACAACACGATCCTGAATCTAAAGTAGCAATTGAAACAGCAGTAACAAAACAAAAAGTTATTGTTTTTGGTGAAATTAAAACTTCTTTTAAAATATGTTCTGAAAAAATTGAAGAAATTATTCGACAAGTTATTCAAGAAATAGGATATGATAATGAAAAAGAGAACTTTTGTTACCATAAATTATCTATTTTAAACTTAATTCATGAGCAATCAACTGAATTAACACAAATTGTTAGTAAAGGTGCAGGAGATCAAGGTTTAATGTTTGGTTACGCCACAAACGAAACACATCTTTTGTTGCCTTTAAATTTTTTTTTAGTTAGAAATTTATCTTTAAAATTAACTGAAGTTAGAGAAAATAAAGTTTTACCTTTTTTAAGACCAGATGGTAAAACTCAAATTACTTTAGTTTATGATGATCAAAATAAACCTCTTTATATAGATTCTATTGTTATTTCTGCTCAACATACAGAAAATATTACTCAAGAATTTTTACAAAAAAAAATTTTAAAATATATTATCGAACCAACAATTGATCCACGTTGGATAAATAAAAAAACTAATTTTTATATTAACCCTTCTAAAAGTTTTATTATTGGAGGTCCTTCAGCTGATGCAGGATTAACAGGAAGAAAAATTATTCAAGATGCTTATGGTAGTGAAGTTCGTCATGGTGGTGGTTGTTTTAGTGGTAAAGATCCCTCTAAAGTTGACAGAAGTGGTGCTTATATGGCTAGGTATTTAGCTAAAAATATTGTCGCTTCTGGTTTATGTGATAAATGTGAAATTCAAATCTCTTATGTTATTGGTTTATTTAAACCTGTTAGTGTTTTTATAAATGCTTTTGGTACTAATAAAATACCAGAATCTTTAATTCTTGAAAAGATTGAAAAAAATTTTGATTTGAGCCCACAAGGTATAATTAAAAAATTAAATTTAAAAAAACCTTTGTTTCAAATAACTTCGCGTGAAGGACATTTCGGACGTAATGATGATATATTTTCTTGGGAAATATTAGATCAAGTTTCTCTTTTTTCTAAATTATTGAAATAAAAAGTTTTCTTTTGAATTTTAATTTTTTTGATATTATTTTTTAATTAATTGTGCTATAAATAGTAAAAAAGGACTTTATTTTAATATGAAAAATTCTAAATTAGTTTCTAAATTAGTTAAAGAAATAACTCCTCGCGAAATTAATTTTGGTAGATGGTATAAAGAAATTTGTTTAAAAGCAGAATTACTAGATTATTCAGATATTAAAGGTTTTTTTATTTATTTACCTTATGGGTATAATATGTGGGAATCAATTAGAAATTTTGTTGATAAAAAATTAAAAAAAACTAATCATCAAAATGTTTATTTTCCTTTGGTATTTACTGAAAATTTATTTCAAAAAGAACAAGAACATATTGAAGGATTTTCTCCTGAAACTGTAATGATTGAAGAAGTAAATAATGAAAAGTTACCAGAAAAAATAATTTTACGACCGACTTCAGAAGTATTATTCGCTCGATATTATTCTAAAAAAATATTTTCTTATCGTGATTTACCTAAATTATTTAACCAATGGTGTAATGTTGTACGTTGGGAAAAAACTAACAAACCTTTTTTAAGAAGTAAAGAGTTTTTGTGGCAAGAAGGGCATACAGTTCATGCTACAAAAGAAGAAGCTATAAAAGAAACCGTTTCTATATTGAATTTATATAAAAAATTAGGTAAAGAACTTTTAGCTATTCCTTTTATTTCAGGTAAAAAAACAGATTTAGAAAAATTTAAAGGTGCTGAATGGACTTATTCTATAGAAGCTTTGATGCACGATAAACAAGCTCTTCAAGCTGGTACTTCCCATTATTTAGGAACTAAATTTTCCAAAAAATTTAACATTAAATTTCAAGATCATAATTTACAAACGCAATTTGCGGAACAAACTTCTTGGGGGATTTCTACAAGATTAATAGGAGCTATTATTATGATTCATGGAGACGACGAAGGTTTGGTTTTACCTCCTTATATTGCTCCTATTCAAATAGTTATTATTCCGATTCAAATTCATAACTCAGAAGTTTTAAACAAAGCTAATGAATTATATAAAAAATTATCTAAAAAATATAGAGTTGTTTTAGACAATCAAAATAAAAATATTGGGTTTAAATTTAGTCATTACGAATTAAAAGGAATCCCTTTAAGAATTGAATTAGGTTTAAGAGATTTGCAAGAAAATAAACTGACATTATTTACAAGATATAATTTTGAAAAACAAACAATTGAAGAAAAAAAATTATTAAAAGAAATCCCTGTTTTATTAAAAACAATTCATACAGAAATGTTTCAAAAGGCTTTGAATTTTTTGAATCAAAATATATTTGAAGCGAAAACTTATGAAGATTTTAAACAAAATATTATAAACATAGGTTATATTAAAATGAGCGTACATGAGAATGAAGCAGAAAAAATTATAAAAGATGATACAGGAGCAACAGCGAGAGTTATTGTTTCTCAAAAATTAATCACTAAAATATGTCCTGTAACTAAAAAAAAAGCTAATCAAACTATTTTATTTGCTAGAGCTTATTAATTTTTTATTTTGTTCCAATCAAATAAATCACTTTATGAAAGAATTATAAAAAAATATAGAAATTATTTAACTATATTTAGACATTGTCGATAATAAGAGTAAAATATGAAATTCAAAGTAGCTATCATAGGTAGACCTAATGTAGGAAAATCAAGTTTATTTAATCGTATTTTGAATAAAAGATTAGCAATTGTTTATGAAGAAGCAGGAACAACTAAAGATCGCATTTATGCTGAAGCTGTATGGCTTAATCAAAAATTTTTTATCATTGATACAGGCGGAATTACTTTTGATGATGTTCCTTTGATGATACAAATTAAATATCAAACTGAATTAGCTATTTCTGAATGTCATTTAATTATTTGGGTTACTGATGGGCAAACTAGATTGTTAGAAGAAGAATTAGAAATAACTAAACTTTTACATTCTAGTAATAAAAACGTTATTATAGCAGTTAATAAAATAGATAATGTGAATTTATACGAAAATGTTTATGATTTTTATTCTTTAGGTTTTAAAGATATCATCGGTATTAGTACACAACATGGGATTGGTATCGGAAAATTGTTAGATAAAGTTGTTTCTTATTTACCTCGTTCTAAAGAAATTACTAACAATGAGATAGAAGATTTAAAATTTTCTTTAGTTGGTCGTACTAATGTTGGTAAATCTACTTTAACTAACTCTTTGTTATCCGAAGACAGAATGATTGTTTCTGATATTCCAGGAACAACAACAGACGCCGTTGATACTATTTTTAACAGAAATAATAAAAGATATCATATAATAGATACTGCTGGAATTAGAAAAAAAAAGAAAATTTATGAAACGCATGAAAAATATAGCTTTTTAAGAGCTTTAGATGCTATCGAAAGAAGTGATATTGTTTGTTTTTTATTAGATATAAGTCAAAAAATTACTGAACAAGATAGAAATATTGCTTCTTTGATTTTTAATTATTCTAAACCTTGTATTATTGTTTTTAATAAATGGGATTTATTAGAAGAAAACGAAAAATATATTAAACAATTTGAAAATCTTATAAGAACAGAGTTTAGATTTTTAAATTATGTGCCTTTTGTGTTTGTGTCTGCTCAATATAACAAAAGAATTCATACTTTATTTGAAATGTTAAATAAAGTTTTTGAAAATTATAAACAAAAGTTTTCTTCTCATGTGTTAAATGATATTTTAAATGAAGCTACTCAAATCAATCCTCCTTCTTTTTTTAATCAAGGAAAAGCTAAATTTTATTATTTAAAACAAACAGCAACTAAATGTCCAGAATTTCTTTGTTTAGTTAATGATCCGAAATTTATTCATTTTTCTTATGAAAGATTCTTAAAAAATCAATTAAGACTAAATTTAGAACTAACTGGAATACCTCTAAAAATAGTTTTTAAAAAGAAAGAAGTTTTTTTGTAATGGAGAAAATTACTATTATTGGCGGTGGCGCTTGGGGCGCAACTTTAGCTCAAGTTTTAACAGATAATAAAAACGAAGTATTAATTTATGATAATAATTTTGAATATATTCAACAAATCAATAAACAAAAACATCCTTTTTTTGATATTGTATTGTCTGAAAAAATTCAAGCTACTGATTCTTTAGATAAAGCACTTAATTATTCTGATTTCATTTGTTTAGCTATCCCGGCTCAAAATATGAGACATTTATTCAAAAAAATTAATCAAAATTTAACTGTTCCAAAAAACTTTATTAATGTTTCTAAAGGGATCGAATTTCAAAGTAATAAACTTATTTGTCAAATTATTAAAGAAGAAATAAATGAAAATAAAATAAAAAATTATGCTTTTCTTGTAGGACCTTCGCATGCAGAAGAAGTTATTTTAAGAAAAATTACTTTTTTAATGGTTTCTTCTTTGAATCAAGAATTTGCTTTGAATATTGCACGAATATTTTCTAATCCACGATATTTAAAAGTAACTGTTTCTAATGATGTATTAGGATGTGAAATTTGTGCTTCTTTTAAAAATGCTTTAGCTTTAGTTAGTGGTCTTTTAGATGATGGTATTAATTTTGCTCATAATGCTCGTTCAGCATTTATTACTTTTGGAATTTTTGAAATGAAAAAAATTTTAATTTCATTTTCTAATTCTATTTCTGATGATACTGTTTTAAGTTTAGCAGGATTAGGTGATTTATCAGTTACTGTTTTTAATGAAAATTCTCGTAACTATCAAGCTGGCAAAAAAATTCAAATGGGTCAAACTTTAAATCAAATTTATGAACAATCTAATCAAGTTATTGAAGGTATTTATAATTTAAAAGTTTTTTATCATTTAGCTATTCAAAATAAAATTAATTTACCTATTATTAAAAGTGCTTATCAAATAGTTTTTAACAACAAACCTATTAGTAATATTTTATTAAATCTTTTAGAAAAATAACCAAATAAATAATAAAATTGTTTTATTCTATTAATTTATGTTGATAATATTATTTTTTATGTTAGAATTTTATTAGTTTTATATAAAAAATTTAAAATTAATGAAAAATAGGAGATTATAAAACAATGAATAAATTAAAATTGATTAGTAAAATATCTGAAGAATTAGGAGTTAAAAAAGATCAAATAGAGACATTTTTAATTTCCTTAAATAAAATAGTAGTGGAAAGTTTAAAAGAAGAAAAAGAAAATAATCCAGATGCTAAAGTAATTAAAGTAATTGTTGGTGATTTAGGAGCAGTTCATTTAAAACATAGAAAAGAAAGAATTTGTAAAGTACCTAAAAGTGAAAAAGTTTTAACTATTCCAGCACAAGATGTACCAGTTTTTAAAATTAGTAAAAAAGTTAAAGATTCTTTTAAATAAAAAAATATTTTTTTCTAATTATATATTTTAAAAAATAATTAATTATTATGATTTTAAACGCAGATATTTATGTTAATTAAACAAATAAAAAGTGAATGTGCCAAAAGATTTTATTTATAATTTGTTTATCCAAATACAAAAAGTCATTTATAATATCTTTTGGTTTTTTAAAATTAAAATTATTAAATGTTTATTTAATAAAAATAATATTTTTGAAAATAAATTATTATATGAATTTATTATAATTAATTTTGTAAAATACTGTAAATAATAAAAAAGGTTTAAAAATGAATAATTTAGTAAAATTAATTTGTACAGAATGTGGCAGAGAAAATTATCATACTTCTAAAAATAAGAAAAAAACTCCTGGACGTTTAGAATTCCAAAAATATTGCCCTTTTTTACGTAAACATACTCTTCATAGAGAAAAAAAATAAAAAAATTGTGAGTTTTAATAAAATGCTTTCTTTTTATAAAAAAAATCGTTCTTTAGTTTTTGCTAATATGAACAAAGGCAGTATTGCTTTGTTTTTTTCTAATCCAAGTAATTTTGTGCTAAATATGAATTTTGAATTGGATAAGAATTTTTACTATTTGACAGGAATAGAAGAAAATAATGTTGCTTTGATACTTATTAAAAGTATCCGTGGTCATGAAGAGACTTTTTTGTTTTTAAAGCCTAATGATTTATTAAAACAAAAATGGGATGGAGAAAATTTAACTTTTGAACAAGCATCAAAATTAACTTCTATTCCTTTATCAAATTGCTTAGATATAAATTTTATAGATTCTTTTTTATTTAATTGTTTAAATGCTTTACAAAATTCTAAATACAGTTTTATTGATAATTTTTATTTAGATTTATCTAAAAAAAATATAAATGATTTTGAAAATTTATATTTATCTAAAGCTAATTATATTCAAAAAAATTATCCTTATGTCAAAATTTTTGATATTTGTCGTTTTTTATCAAAAATGAGAACTATTAAAAATGAACAAGAAATTGATTTTATAAAAAAAGCCATTGCTTTTAATGATAAAGCTTTGAGAGAAATAGCTCAAATGTTAAAAACAGGTATGTATGAATATCAAATAACATCTTTTTATAATTATTTTTTAGCAAATCATGCTCTTCGTCCTTCTTTTAATGCTATTGTAGCTTCTGGAAAAAATGCTACTATTTTACATTATAATAAACAAAAAAGCCGAATTAAAGCTAATGATTTAGTTTTGTTAGATTTAGGTGTTAATTATAATAATTACTCTTCTGATATTTCAGTTTGTTTTCCTGCCGACGGAAAATTTACTTTTCAACAAAAAACTATTTATAATATAGTTTTAGAAGCTAATAGAAAAATTATTGAATGGATTAAACCAGGGTATACTTTTGCACAAATGAATAAATATGGCAAAGAAATTTTAACTAAACGTTTACGAGCAAATAGTTTTTTAGGCGAAAATGAAACAATAGAAAAATATTGTTATCACGGGTTAGGGCATTATTTAGGTTTAGAAGTGCACGATGTCGGAAATATTTACGAACCTATCCCAAATAATAGTGTTATTACAGTTGAACCTGGTTTATATTTTGAAGAATTTAATTTAGGAATTAGAATTGAAGATAATATTTTAATTCGAAATAGTGGTAATATAAATTTAACTGAAAATATTCCTAGAAAAATAGAAGATATCGAAAATTTAATGCAAAAAGAATAATCTTTTCTTTTTTACAAAGAAATTCTCAAGGCCCTGTAGCCAAGTGGTAAGGCATGGCTCTGCAAAAGCTTGATCGGCGGTTCAAATCCGTCCAGGGCCTCCAAAATTGATTTTTAATTGATTTTTATAACAAAAAAGTATTTTAATAAAATGTTATCTATTTAAAGTGTAAATCGAAAACGTAATTAGATACATTTTTTTAAAATATTTTTTTAATATAATAGAAAATTATTTTTTTTTGTTAAAATAAAATTTATTTTCTTTTCTTTTTATTAAATTTTTAATATTATTAGTATGTTTTATAAAAATCATAATAGTAATGATTAAAACTATTAATAGTTGAGAAACTTTAATAGTTTTTGGGCCTTCGTCAATATAATACCAAATCCATAAAAAAATATTAATTATTGAAGTAGCCAAAATAGAAGATAAAGAAGCGTATCCTGAAATTCTAACAAAAATAACAAAAAAAATAATTC
This sequence comes from Phytoplasma sp., assembly GCF_035187685.1. Taxonomy (NCBI): domain Bacteria; kingdom Bacillati; phylum Mycoplasmatota; class Mollicutes; order Acholeplasmatales; family Acholeplasmataceae; genus Candidatus Phytoplasma; species Phytoplasma sp. Next base: position 292,097 of record NZ_CP131022.1, read on the forward strand.
CTGAGATGCCAATATAAGGATTGATAACTGTTATAAAACCTACGGAAGTAGCTATCGCTTTCCCTCCTTTAAATCGATTGAAAACAGAAAACATATTACCTATAATCACTAATAAACCACTGATAAAAAAAGTTTCTTTGTCTTTTATAGCTAATAAACAAAAACCTTTGCAAAAATCTAATATAAAAATTATTAAACCATATTTGAAACCTAAAACTCTAACTGCATTTGTAGAACCTATATTTTTAGAACCTAACAAACGTAAATCTTTATTTTGGAATAACTTACTTACTATTAATCCTACAGGGATAGAACCAAACAAATAAAATAAAAAATAGGTAATTATATTGATTATAATTTGGGACATTTTTTCTTTACCTTTTGTTATATAAATTTCAAGACATTTTTTATATATTTTGAGACATATAATATATTTTATATGTTTGTGATATGATTCGAAAAAGTTACATATTGATTATAACTTTTTTTTGTAATTTTAATTCATTTTAATAATAAAAAATATTGAAATTATATTTTTATTGAGTTCCAAAATATAGAACCGCTAGAAAGTCTTTAATTAAGTCAAATTGTTTATTAAAAAAAAAAAAAAGATTTTTTTGCTAAAAACTTAATTTTAAAAAATAATTTAGTTAGAAAAATTTTTTTAGATAGAAACTAAATTATCGTAATAGATTCATTGTGTTTTGGTTATTTAAAATGGGGACTTTTCGCGCACCACCCCGTACAAAAGTAATTTTCCAATCATACCGAGGTTTTAAATTTCTAGCTTATAATTTGTAACTGCTTTAATTTTGTCGAAAGTTTAGAATTTTTTTGAGTTGATTCAATCGTTAACATCAAGTTAACCACCTTTCTTCATCCAAAATTAAAGCACGAAATTTAATTCTCCTTTCGCCCTATATCATGTTTTCCATGACTTCTTGGTTGGGCAATTATCTTAGTATATTCCAATCTAAGTTTTACTCTAACGACTACTATGGTTCTGTTTTTTTCTTGAGACCATAAACTTAATTATGTTTTCCTTACGGAGAGTCTTTTAGGAAGATGAAAGTTACTCTTATTAATTACGTGAACTCTTTTTAGGTACGCCAACCTTGGCTTTAACTAATTATTACTAATTATGTAGATTAACATCGTTTAGCTAGGTAGGGTCAAGAAGGGTTGGTATTAAAACCAGACAGATTTTATCTTAAAATCCGAAATAATTAAATTAGATATCTAATCCATCTAATTTATCCCTTCTTGCAAATCTTTATCAGTTATTTCCAACTCGGTTTTAACATTACTTTATTTTGTGCACTTAGGCTTTTTTCAAGGTTTTCTATATGATTCTTTGTTCTTGTAAGGTCATTGTCAGGTAGTAATTTCCCCTCAACTAACTTCTTTTATCTGCTGTAACCTTCTATTCTTTCGTTTAGGAGGTCCGAGAAAATAACTTGTGCGTTATTATCCAGCGCCCCAGTTTATTATGCTGGAATTAATTAGGTTTCTCTTTGGCTCTTATGTGGATTTGTTATATTTTTAATATAAACTACAAACAAACTGATATAACGATAAATATCGAGAATTTATGAGAATGATGAAAATTATTTTTAGAACTTTATTTATAATTGATTTTACTTTCTATATTTTTATTTTGTCGAAAATGGTGTTTTCATAATAATTGGTTAGTTGAATATTCTTATTCCTCGTTGTTAATTAAAATTTGATGTGTTTTTCTTTATTTTTTTCGGGAAATAGATTATTTTGACTAAATTTTATGAATAATTATATTTACGAATGTGTTTAACTTTTTTGGTCCTTTTTTAATAAAATGTTTTATTTTCCTTGTTTTTATTGTTGGTTTTGCTCATATAGTGAACGGTTTTGTTGTCCCGGGCAGTAACAAATTTGTTTATATAAATTGTAATTTTTCATAAAAATTAATTTTTTTTTGGATTTTGGTTGCCAGAGTTGTATTGAGTATATTTTGTTTTGTTGTCTTTTTTAGGGTGGAAGTTTGAGATGTATTCGATTGTTTTGCCTGTCGTTTTTAAAAAATCAGTTTTTTTGATTATGTTTTCTTTTTGAGGGTAGAATTTGGAGATGTGGTTTATTTTTTTGTTGTAGTTGTGTTTAAATGGTAATTATATAGATTAAATTTTTTGATTTTGGTTTTCAACGTATTCACTTGGGTTATTTTGTATTTCTTTTTCGGAAAACATAAAATATTAACATACAATTAATAATATAATAGATATTAAGATTACGACAATAACAAAAGTAATTGTTTTTGATTTGGATTTTGTGGTTTATAAATTTGGTTCATAATTTAATTTTTACTGTTTATTGTAATATTTTTTTTTTTTTTTGATATAAATCGTCTTTTTTAAATAAAAAAACCAATTAAAGTCTTTTCAGAGTTAATAATTTTTAATTTTTAAAATATAATTTTATCTAAAATTCATTATAGTTTAGATTTAAGGCTATTTTTATTCTTATATTATAAAATTTGAAATTAATCCAAATTTTTATAATTGTTTTTTATAAATTTTTCGCAAAATATTTTAAATTTTTTAATATTATTTTTTTATATAGTAATTAAGTGTTATAATTTTAATTGAATTAAGTTTTTTAGATAATAATAAAATAATTAATTGTAAAATTTTTAAAAAAAGGATATATTTGTGATTATGTTAAAAAATTTATTTAAATTACCAGAGTTAAATTATTCCTACGATGCTTTAGAGCCATTTATAGATGCTAAAACAATGGAGATACATCATACTAAACATCATCAAACTTATATTAATAATTTAAATGCAGCTTTAAATAAACATCAAATTTTAAATAAAGATTTAGATTTTTTATTAAAAAATATAATTTTTTTGCCTTCAGATATTAGACAAATAGTTTTAAATAATGGAGGAGGCCATTTTAATCATTCTTTTTTTTGGACTCTTTTAAAATTAAATACAAATTGTAATTCTTCTTTTGAAATATGCCATCTAATTAATAAAACCTTCAGAAATTTAGAAAATTTTAAAGAAGAATTCGGGATAAAAGCTAAAAATGTGTTTGGTAGCGGTTGGACTTGGCTAATTTGTGATTTTCAAAATAATTTAAAAATAATTAATACTCCAAATCAAAATACAGTTTTAGAGATGGGACATCCTCTTTTAGGATTAGATTTATGGGAACATGCTTATTACTTAAGTTATCAAAATCGTCGCCCAGATTATATCGAAGCTTTTTATAATGTTATAAATTGGCTTCAAGTTGAAAAATATTTACAAGAAGCACTTTTAACTAATTTATCTTTAAATTCTAAATAGAATAGGTTGTTCTCTTGGAAAAGAATTCTTTTATGTTGCCAAAAAATTTTAGAAAATTAAGATTAGAAATTATGACTAGTTTATATCAATATGATTTTTATCAAGAGGAATTGAGCAATCAAAATTTTAATGAAGTTAAAAATATTTTGATTTTAGAACATATTATCGAAAATATTTGTTTAATTGATAAAATTATTAATAAAAACTTATATGGTTATGGTATAAATAGATTAAATAAAGTTGATAAAGCAATTATTCGTTTAGCTACGTTAGAATTATTAGAAAAACAAAATTCCCATCAAATAATTATTAATGAAGCTATCGAATTAAGTAAAGAATATTCTACTTTAAGTGATGGAAAGCAATATAAATTTAATAATAAACTTTTACATTTGATTTATGAAGATATTCAAAAAAACAAATATAAAACAAACGAGCTTTGTAAAAGCTCGTTTTAAATTATTAAACTATATTTGATAAATTTTTATAAATAAATGTGATAATTTCTTTTATAGCTAAAATAAACGGCACTAACAAAATTATAATTAGCATTATAAAAAAAATTTTTTGCATTAAAGATGTTTTCTTTTTAGGGAAATTATTATAATACATTTTTTTGTTAGATTTTTTATTTTTTGGAAAATCTATTTTTTTTTTCATTTGGGAAGACCTCATTTTTTTATAGAATTTGACTATTTGCGATTTATATTGATTAATTTAAAAAAAAATAATAAAAAAATTCTTTAAACTTATATATATTATATAAAAAAAGAATGTTTTAAATCATTTTTTTAAATAAAAGGATTGAACATGGAAAATTATATTAAACAAAAATTAAAACAATTAAAATTCGAACAAATAACACCTATCCAAAAAGAAGTATTTGCTAATTTTAAGCAACCTTATCATTTAGTTGGAAGTGCTCCAACAGGAACAGGCAAAACTCATGCTTATTTATTGCCTGTTTTAAGTCAAATTGATTGGAATCTAAATGTTATTCAAGCAGTTATTGTTGTTCCGACTAATGAATTAGTTTTTCAAGTTTTTAAAATGTTAAAGGAATTAGAACAAAGAAATTCACAAGTTAAAATTTTTTATGGTGGTATGGATAAACAAAAGATTTCTAAAAGTTTAGAAAAAAATCAACCCCCTTTGATTATAACTACTTTGAATAAATTAAATGAATATACAGTTGTTTTAAAAAAACTTAATATTTATAAATCTTCTTTTTTAATTTTAGACGAAGCGGATGCTTTATTTGATCAAAATTCTTTGTATACATTGGATGTATTATTATCAAAATGGAAACCTAAAATTTTATTATTTTCAGCTTCCATCACTAATAACATGAATACTTTTATCCAAAAATATTTTGGTAAATCTTTATTTTTAGATGTTCATTCGCAACAAAAATTAAATATTAAATATTATCTTTTACAAAGTTCTTTGCAAAAGCGTTTAAATGATTTGAAACATTTTATGAAAAATTTAAATCCTTTTTCTGCTTTGATTTTTTTTTCCAAAAAAACAGAACAATTAAAAATATATAACGAGTTAAAAAGCAATAATTTTAATGTTTTAAATTTTTCTTCTGATTTGTTAGTTAAAAAGAGAAAATATTTGATGACAGAAATTAAAAAAATGAAATATCAATATATTTTAGCTAGTGATTTAGCAGCTAGAGGTTTAGATTTAGATATTCAATGGGTTATTCATTATGATTTGCCTTCGAAAAATTTAGAATTTTTTCAACATCGCAGCGGTAGAACAGGTAGAATGGGAAAAGAAGGCAACGTAATTCTTTTTTATGATGAAAAAGAAGAACTTTCTTTAATTAAAATTAAAAAAAATTATGGTATTTGTTTTAACAAAATAATGTTAACTGAAAATGGTTTTCGTGAAATAAAAACTGATATAGATAAAAACAAGAATAATTCATTGTCCGATCTCAAAAAAAAGAAAAATATTTATTCTAGTAAAAAAAGAAATTTATCGATTCAACATAAATATAAAAAACATATTCCTTTGAAAAGGAACAAAAAATGATTAAAATAGGTAGCCACGTATCTTTTAAAAACCCTGGGTTTTATTTAGATGCTGTTAAACAAGCTTTATCTTTCGGTTCTAACACTTTTATGATTTATACAGGAGCTCCTCAAAATACTAAAAGAGTTAATATAACAAATACTTATTTAAATGAAGCCTTACAAGAAATACAAAAGACAAATATTAATTTAAATGATTTAGTAGGTCATGCACCTTATATCATTAATTTAGCTAATGTGTTTTCTGAAAAAAGAAATTTTGCTATTTCTTTTTTAACTGAAGAAATGAAAAGATTTGATCAATTAAAAATTCCCCAAATGGTCTTACATCCGGGCAATGCTTTGCAAAAAACCAAAAAAGAAGCAATTCAATTGATTGCTTCCGGAATTAATCAAATTTTAACAAATACACATTCTTTACAAATAAAAATAACTTTAGAAACTATGGCTGGGAAAGGAACAGAAATCGGTTCAACTTTTCAAGAATTAAAAGAAATTATTAATTTAATAAATTGTAAAGATAGAATAGGTATTTGTTTTGATACTTGTCATGTGTTCGATGCTGGTTACGATATTAAACATAATTTTGATCAAGTTATATCTGAATTCGATCATATTATTGGTTTAAAATATTTAACTGTTTTGCATATCAATGATTCTAAGAATAATTTAGGTAGTAAAAAAGATCGTCATGAAAATATTGGTTATGGTTGTATAGGTTTTGAAGCTTTAATTAAAATTATTTATTATTCGACATTATCTCATCTACCTAAAATTTTAGAGACTCCTTTTATCCAGGATTTTCCTATTTATACAGAAGAAATAATAATGATAAAAAAGAAAACATTTAATCCTTATTTAAAATAATCATTATTAAAAAAAACAGATTATAAATTTTAATTATTTTAGAATTAATAATATACAAAATATTAAAATAAGATTAAAATTAAAAATCCAAAATAATATATGAAGACATAACTAGTTTGTTGATTTTTTTACAAAAACGCAATATAAATTAAATAAGATTGGAACTCAAATGAATTTAAAAAAAATAATTTTTATATCTATTATGACGGGTTCATCTTTAACTTTAATTTATTTTCAACAATATTTTTCTTATAACACACCTCTTACTTATAATAATTATATTATATTGCCTAGTATTACTTTGATTCTTATGATTTTAATTTCGGATTTTTATTATAGCTTATTTGGTGTTTTAATTTATGGTTTGTTATCGGGTTTGTCTAAGTATACAAATTATATACAAATTTATGATTATTTCATTATAAAAGATTTTGGCATTAATGCTTTTGTTTTTTCTCAAATTTTATTAAAACATTTTCTTTGTAATTTTGTTTATTTAGGTTTATTTTTTGCTTCATATAATATAGAACAAAAGAGAAAAATAGTTTTTCAAAAATTTTGGTTATTTTTGTTTTTAATAATTTTAATTCAAAGTATTATTTTAACTACAAATGGCATTTATTTTTATGGCAAAGTTTATAAAACGTTAGTTCACCGAGTTACATGGTGGCCTAATTTAAAAAACTTAATTAATAATTATTTTATTTTAATTATTTGGCTTTTTAATTTTGTACCAATTTTTATCAATAATTTGTTGGTTGGCATTTTAGTAACTTTTATATATCGAAGTATTCAAAAAACAAATTATTTACATATATTAAATATAAAAATATAAAAATATAAAAATATAAATAACGATTGAAATATCAGCAAATCAAGTTTTTATTATGAAGTTTAAGTTAATATTATTAACTAATATAATATTTTTTAAATAAATATAAATTGTTTATTTTTTGTAAAACAATTTATATTTATTTGTTTATTTTGATATAATTATGTAATTATTATTTGTTATTCCTAGATATAGCTATTTTATAAACATCAATCATTTTTTCAGCAAATATCTCTTGTTTATAATTATAAGTGGATTGTTTAGCTTTTAATGACATTTTTTCATGTTTTACTTTATCTTTATAAAGACATTTTAAAGCTTGAAAGAATTCTTCTTTATCATTATATAAAAAACCATTTTCATTATTTTGAATAACTCCATCTAATGCTTCATCATAACGAGCTACCACTGGTAAAGAGGCAGATAAAGCTTCAATATAAGTTAAACCTTGAGTTTCGAATAAAGAAGCATTAAGAAAAACGCTTCCTAATTGATAATATAATCCTATTTGATCGTTAGGAACAAAATTTAAAAAAATAATTTTGTCTTTTAAATTTAATTTTTTAACTTTTTTTTGTAAATTTTTTTTTTCAGGTCCATCGCCGATGATTAAAAATTTACTTTTATCGTTTTGTTTATGAAAAACAGCAAAATTATCTATAAGAAAATCAATTTCTTTTTCTTTAGAAATTCTTCCTATAAATAAACAAACAAAAAAATCTGTTAAACCTAACTTTTCTTTTAAAATATTTACTTCTTTTTCAAAATAATTTTCCGGATTAAATTTTTGTAATTGAATGCCAGATGGAATAATTTTATATTCTTTGTCTATCGGATAACGTTTTGTTAAAAAATTTAAAGTTTTTTTAGTAGGAACGACAATTATATTAGCTTTTGAAATAAATTGTTTTAAAATATGATCTAATAATTTTATAATTATTTTTCTAAATATTTTAATCCAAAGAAAATTATTTTTTTCTAAAAAAACATGATACATAGAATGCATTGTATAAATTAAAGGTATGTTTAATTTTTTATGAATATATAATCCTAAATATCCTATTCCTGCTTCTGTATGAACATGAATTATATCTAAATTTAAAGCTTGTATTTGAGAGATATGTTTTTTATATGTTATAACTAAGCGGCAACCTTTTACACTTTTGAAAAATAATGGTATTGCTCCCTTAATCCTAATGATATAAGGATCTTCTTCTTTATGTTTTGGAACAGCTTCTGTTGTTATAATATAAACTTCATGGCCTAAAGATTCTAAACCTTGTCTCAGTGATTTAGTAGAGACGACGACGCCACCGATAAATGGTTCCCAACAATCTAAAAATAAACCTATTTTCATTAATAATTAAAATCGTCTTTCTTATTTATTTTTTAAAAAAAATTATGTATTTTTTATCGAAAAATTTATTACAATTAAATTATAATAAAAAACTAAATTATAAGATAAAAAAAGTTTAAAAAGTAATCAAAAATTATGTTTTTTTTTTTATAATCATGGATTTTATTTTTTTTAAGTACAAAGATAATGATATGTTTGATATTGTTTAAGTTTGCTGCTTATAATATTATTTTATAATTTTTTTATTATTTATTAATATTTAAAATTTTAAAAAAAACGAAGATAATAAAAATGATGAATTTGATGGAAAATGTAAATAAAACATTATAATGATTTATTTTATTAATTTTCAATTTTTTTGTTCTTTTGTATATGTTTTTAAGCCTTTTTTCATGCATCGCAATATTCTTCGAGAAATTTTTTCTCTTGGATTATTTATGAGAGAAAACACTTTATTAGCGCATTTGGTTTTTTAAATTTAATTAATACAAATAGATATTTAAAATATTTATTTTATTTAAATTTAATTTGTTTTGTTAATTATCGTTTTTTTGTATATTTTATGATTTAAATTTTATTTTTTGAACATAAATTATTGCCTTTAATATTTTTTTATTTATTATTTTATATAACTCAAGACATTATAACACATGATAAAATATATATTGGTTTTCTTTATTCTTTTTTATTTTTTTGATTATATTTTTTTAACAGAAGTTTATTCCCTTTATATAAATTAAATTTCTAACATTTATAATAAGTATTATAATAAATTTATTTTTATTATTATCTTTTCAAATTTTTTTATTTTTTATCTTTTTTTATCAAAATAAAAAACAAAAGAATTGTTAAAAAATATATAATAAATTAATTGATAACTACCCTGTTCCTTTTTTTAAATGCAACTTTTATCTTTTAAATCTTTAAAATTACTTTTTAAGATTTAAAATTAAGTTTATAATTTCATATTTTTTAATACTTTATTTGTTCATATATAATACTAAGATAAAAAAATTTAAAAACACTGTAACAAAATTTAATTTTTTTCATATATTATATCATTTTTATTTAGAAAAATTATTTATCTTAGATGTTGAAAATATTTGAAGTAGTGATAAATAATTTAATTTAGCTAAATAATTTAATTTAGCTAAAAGCTATTTTTTTATTTTTTTATTAAATTTTTAAAAAATAAAAAGTGTCTAAAGTTTTGGAAAGTTTTTTCAGAAGCCTTTTAATCAATTTTTATTATATACTCTTCTACTTAGAACACATAAGAAACTATTTTAAATTACAAAAAAATGTAAACAGACGAGACTGTACTATTTCTTTTGATACTCTATCGAAAAAAATTACTTAATAAAAAAATTTAAACATTTATTATTTTTATAAATAACAATTATATTTATTATTTAATTTGTTTTAACAAATTTTTTTATAAAAAAATTTTACAAAAGGAATTTCAAAGATGGAAAAAGAAAGCAATTGTAAAAAAACATTATCATACAAAAATCGAAATAATTATAAACGTTTAAAAAATTATATTTTAAAATTTGTTCTTATAATTTTTATTTCGCAAGTTACATATCATGTTGTTTTATATTTTATTGATTGGAGTTCCATTAAAAGATATATTGTCATAGGCGGTGACATACAAAAAAATAATTATTGGATCCAAATATTAAATTTAGGAATAAACAAAAAAATTAAAGGTCTTTTGAGTTTTCCTTATTGCAAATTTTCAAGTTTTTTTGTTTTAATTTACATAAGTTCTATTTTTTGGTGGTATACTATAACTCCAATTTTGGTATATAAATATTTATATTCAAATTATGATCAAGACCCAAAAGTACTAAATGTTTTATTTAAATCTTTTTTTATAGTTCTTTTTATTTCTTTGATTATTTTTTTAGTTTTTCCTATTCAATGTTCAGGAATAGATTTAAATATTCCATCAAGTGATGATAACAAACTTTTTAATTTATTAATAGCTAAAAGTGATTATTTATTAGATCGAATTTATAAGATGGATCATATTAGAATAAATTGTTTACCTAGTTTACATGTTTCTAATAGTTGGTTTTGTTACATCCCTTTTCGTTATGAAACAAACAAACGTATTCCTAAAAAAATTATTTATATTCAATTTATTATCGCTATTTTGGTTTTTATTTCTACTTTTGTAATTAAACAACATTATATAATGGATGGCATAGTTGCTATTGCTTTAGTAGAATTAGTTTTTTGGTTGGTTTGGAAAAAGACTAAAAACAAAAATAATACACTTTATATTGATAATTCTAATAAATTTTAACTAAGTAATAGTCAACGTTTAATAGAAGGCTTAATATAAGTGTTACATTTTAAATAATAAATCTATTTAACATGCTTTTTAATTAATTGAATTTAATTAATGAAAAAAATAAAAAATTTATATTATTATAATAACTAAAATTAATATTATTTTCTTTATTTTGATTTTTCTAATTAAAAAAGAAATTAAAAATTTGTAAAAGTAAAAAATTTAATAAAAAGGTGATTTTGATGCAAAATAATTATAATAAATTAGAAAAAAAAATAGAAAAAATATATCATTTAAAAAATATTTTAAGTGTAATACAATGGGATATATCTTGTAATATTAAAAAAGATTCATTGGAAAGCCGTACACAAGAAGTTATTACTGTCGAAAACATAATACATTCTGAATTAACATCTCAAGAAATACAAAATTTATTAGAACAAACTAAAAAAGAATTCTCTTTGTTAGATGATTGGCAAAAAGTTAATGTAAAAGAAATAGAAAAACAAATTACTGAAGCTAATTTAATTCCGATAGAATTAAAAGAAAAAATGACTATAGCGACCGCTCATGCTGAAATTAATTGGCGTAAAGCAAAAAAAGAAAATGATTATAATCTATTCAAACCTTATTTACAAAAAGTGTTAGATTATACTAAAAAAATTGCTAAAATAAGAGCTAAAAAATTTAATTTAAGTTTATATGATTCTTTATTAGATAAATTTGATGCAGGAAGTACAACTAAAGAAAATCAAGAAATTTTTGAAGTTTTAAAAAAAGAATTGCCATTTATTATCCAAAAAATTTTAAATAAACAAAAAGATATAATTTTTAATGAAATACCAATGAATTTAGACATGCAAAAAAAAATTAATCAATATATGACAGAAGTTTTAGGTTTTGATTTTCAAAAGGGTCGTCTTGATGAATCTACACATCCTTTTTGTGGAGGCACTCCTTATGATATTAGAATGACAACAAAATACAACCCTAGCAATTTTTTAGATGCTTTTTATGCGACAATACATGAAACAGGACATGCTTTATATGAACAAAATCTACCTGAAAATTATAAAAATCAACCTGTAGGTCAAGCTAAAAGTTTTCAATTTCATGAAAGCGAATCTTTATTTATGGAAAAACAAATTGGAAAATCCAAATCTTTTATCTCTTTTTTAAATAAAATTTTAAACAACCAATTTAATCAAACAAATTCAATATTTGAAGCAGATAAATTATATAAACAAGTTAATCAAGTTAAACCTGATTTTATAAGAATTTTTTCTGATGAAATCACTTATATGTTTCATATTATTTTACGTTTTGAAATTGAAGAATTATTAATAAATGATAAACTTTCTTTAGATGATTTGCCTAATTGTTGGAATCAAAAATCTCAAGAATATTTAGGTATAATGCCTTGTAATTATAGCGAAGGTTGTCTTCAAGACATTCATTGGTCTCAAGGAGCTTTTGGCTATTTCCCTAGTTATGCTAAGGGTATGATAATTGCTGCTATGAAAATGAAAAAATTAAAAAAATTATATCCTGAATTAGAACATGATATTCAAAATGGTGAATTTAAATATTTAAATAATTATTTAAATAAAAATTTCAGACATTTAGGTTCGTCTAAAAAATCTAGAGAATTATTGTATATATCTACAAGCGAATACAAAATTAATCCTTATATATTTTTAGATTATTTAAAAGAAAAATTTTTATTATAATATTTTATTTTGGAATACTCTAAGATTGAGTTCTAAAAAAATAATTTATTATAAAATCTAAAAAATAAGTCAAATTTTTTATTAAGCAAATAAAACAGTTTGACTTATTTTTTTAAAAGTTAATTTTTAAAATAAAAATCTCTTTCTTCTAATTGTTTTATATATAACTTAAATTAAAAAAGGATACTCCTTAAAAAATTTTTTAATTTAAGTTATATATAAAACAATTGGGATGTCTAGTTTTTTAGAAAAAATTAATTTTAAGGGTGAAAAGATATATATATCATAATAAGTAATTTAATCAATTACTTGTTTGATAATACTAATATAATACGTAAAAACAGAAGAAACTTCATCGGTCATATAAATTTAAAGAATATGTGATTAGAGTAAAATACGAATTAGAATTAATTCAAATGAACTATTCAAGATGTGTTATTTTAAGTCCAAATGAATATCATGTAAAATATCTAATATTTTTCTAATGGGAATAAAAATAGTAAATTTTAAACACCGAGAAGGAAAATTTAATGAAATGAGGATGTGCATAATATTAAAAAGATATTAGTATAGTTTTTAACAATTATCATCACAACTATTAGATTAGTAAATCCAATATATATCTAATTAATAATATAATTCATCCATCTTAAAATTAAAGGTTATAAACCTAAAAATTCGAGGCAAAAAGTCGAATGGTTTAAAAGATAAAGATACTATTTAGTGGTAGAAGAAGCAAAACTAAGTCAGAATACAAGACAAAGATTTATAAAACTTCACAAGTTCGAAGCATATAAGTAATTATAATTTGAATAAATTATGAATCGTATAGTGAGATATATACGTTAGTTCTTGAAAGGGATATAATTATGGCAAGTTCGTACACTTGGAAACACTTGTTCGTACAGTTTTAGATCGGGAACAATTTGTAATAAAGTATATTTGTAATAAAGTATGTAAATACAAATTCCATATTCAAACTTATTTGATTTATCGCTATTCAAAATAGTAATCTTGGAGAAGTTTTTTAAAATATAAATATCGTTAAAGACATAGATATTTTAAAAAAATAAATTTATTTATCAGTTGAGTATATTTTTATTACGAATTATAAACAATAATTATTTAAAAATAAGTTATAATTATTAAGTAAGTTGTAGATGTGTAAAAATTTACTAAATATTAAATAAATATTAAGTAATTATGTTTTTATAAAGTTATTTTTTATATCATAATTATTTTGGAATATTCGTATTATACATATAATATTTTATATTTGATAAATGAATTATTATTTTTTAAAATTTATTCATTTTAATTTATTTTTTACAAAAATATAAAATTTTTCATATGTATATTGAATATATATTTGCATATATAACTAAGATTGATAAAAATTTTTAAAAAAGGACGTTGTATCGTGGAATTATTTGATTTATATAATCCTTTAAAAAAACAAAAATTACAGATTTTGGATTTAGAAGGTAAAGTGATTAATTCAGAATTAGAACCGAAAATATCTGATGGCGAATTATTAAAGATGTATAAAATTATGATTTTATGCCGTATTTCTGATTTAAAAGCTGTTCAATATCAACGTCAAGGTAGAATGCTTTCTTATGTTATTAACCAAGGGCATGAAGCTGGACAAGTTGGAATAGCTTCTGCTTTACAAGATAAAGATTGGATTTCCCCTTATTTCAGGGATATAGGATTGTATTTATATCGTGGTATTTCCTTAGAAAATATATATCTTTATTGGTTTGGTAACGAAAAAGGTTCTCAAATGGATCCTAACAAACGTATTTTGCCTGTTAATATTATAATAGGTTCAAGCGTTAATATAGGAGCAGGTTTAGCTTTAGCTAGTAAAATTCAAAAAAAAGATGAAGTTACTTTAACTACAATAGGTGATGGCGGAACAGCTCATGAAGAATTTTATGCAGGTTTAAATTTTGCTTCTGTATATCAAGCTCCTTTAGTTGTTGCGATTCAAAATAATCAATATGCTATTTCTACTCCTAGAAAAATTGCTTCTCATTCTGAAACTTTAGCTCAAAAAGCTTATGCTTTTGGCATTCAAGGTATTCAAGTTGACGGAAATGATGTTTTAGCAGTCCATGTAGCTATTAAACATTTTGTAGAAAGAGCACGTCAAAAAAAAGGGCCTGCTTTAATAGAAATTATAACTTATCGTATGGGTGCTCATACCACTAATGATAATACAAAATTATATCGTTCTGTAGAGGAAGAAGAACAATGGAGATTGAAAGATCCGATTGTTCGTTTTCAAAAGTATTTATTAAATAAAAATATTTTAACCCAAGATATGATAGAAGAAATAGATAAAGAAACTGAACAACATGTTAAACAAACACATGATAAAATCATGTCTTATGGTGATAAAGTAGAACCTATTGAAATTTTTGAACATATTTATGATAAAATGACACCTCAATTAATAGAACAATATTCGGAATACGAAACTTTTTTAAAAAATAAAAAATAATCATAAATTGTATAAAGTTTTATTTTGTTAAATAAATGTTTTTTATCGAATAAATTTTATAAATAATTTTTATAATGTTTTCAGTTTATATAAATTCAATATAAATTATTAAAGTTTATATTAATTCCGATCAAGAATATATTCGTGCATAGGATAAATATTAAAAAGGAAATCAAAAAATGAATTCACATAAAGTTTCAATGAATTTATTG
This sequence comes from Phytoplasma sp., assembly GCF_035187685.1. Classification (NCBI taxonomy): domain Bacteria; kingdom Bacillati; phylum Mycoplasmatota; class Mollicutes; order Acholeplasmatales; family Acholeplasmataceae; genus Candidatus Phytoplasma; species Phytoplasma sp. The sequence continues at coordinate 307,286 of NZ_CP131022.1, forward strand.
CAAACTATTAATCATACTTTAGATATTCAGTTAGCTAAAAATCCCAAAATAGTTTTGTTCGGCCAAGATATTGGTAAATTAGGTGGTGTTTTTAGAGTTACAGCTGGTTTACAACAAAAATACGGAGAAGAACGTATTTTTGATACTCCTATATCTGAATCTGCTATTGTTGGTAGTGCTATAGGAATGTCTATGAATGGTTTAATACCGATTGCAGAAATTCAATTTGATGGTTTTGTATACGTCGGATTACAAGATTTAATTTCTCATGCAGCAAGAATGAGAAATCGTTCTAGAAATAGTTTTTCATGCCCTATGGTTTTGAAATTTCCAATTGGTGGCGGTGTAAAAGCTTTAGAGCATCATTCAGAATCTTTAGAAGTAATTTTAGGTTCGATTCCAGGTTTAAAAGTAGTTGTTCCTTCTAATCCTTACGATGCAAAAGGTCTTTTAATTGCAGCTATTAATAGTCCAGATCCAGTAGTTTATATGGAACCAAAAATTTTATATCGTGGCAAAAAAGAAGAAGTGCCATTAGAAGAATATGAAGTTGAAATTGGCAAATCTAAAATAGTTCAAGAAGGAAAAGATATCACTTTAGTAGCTTGGAGTTCTGCTGTTCAAATTTCTAAATTAGCAATAGATTTATTAAGTAAAGAAGGTATTTCCGGAGAATTAATAGACTTAAGAACTATCAATCCGATAGATGAAGAAACTATTTTAAATTCTGTTAAAAAAACAGGTAGATTATTAGTTGTACATGAAGCAACAAAAACTTATGGTCCAGCTGGAGAAATCATATCTTTAGTTAACGAACATGTTTTTCATTATTTGAAAGATTCTCCGCAAAGAGTTACAGGTTTTGATATTATTATGCCTTTAGCTAGAGGAGAATATCATCAAAATTTAAATCCTGACAAAATTATTTATAAAATTAAAAAAATGTTTAATAAAAAATAAAAAATAAAGGTGATTATTATAATGGTTGAATTACGTTTTACAGATATTGGTGAAGGTGTAAATGAAGGAGAAATAACTAGAATTTTTTATACAGAAGGAAAAGAAGTAAACGAAGGAGTAGATTTGATAGAAGTTGAAACAGATAAAGCTACTGTTCCTATATCTTCGCCTATTACAGGAAAAATTATAAAAATATTTGTTAAAGAAGGTGATAAAGTAGAAGTTGGAGATTTATTATTAACAATTGAATAAATATTTTAATAATTTTAAATAAAGGAAATTAATATTAATATGGAAAATAATAATAAAAAATATGATAATAATTTAAAACATGAGAACAACAATACAGCAAACGAAGTAGAAATTATTAAAATATCAAAAATAAGAGAAATAATTGCTAAAAGAATGGTTGTTGCTAAAACAGAAATTCCAGACGTTACTATAACAGAAGAAGTTGATATTACTAATTTAGTTATTTTAAGAAAAAGATTAAAAAACGAATTAGAACCACAAGGAATTAAAATAACTTACATGGCTTTTATAGCAAAAGCAGTTGTTTCTGCTTTAAAAGAATTTCCATTATTTAACTCTAGTTTTGATCCTGAAAAAAACGAAATAATTATAAAAAAATTTATTAATTTAGGCATTGCAATTGATACTTCTCGTGGTTTAATAGTGCCTAATATTAAAAATGCAGATAAATTAAATATTATTGAATTAGCCCAAGAAATACATAAATTAGCTAAAAGTGGTCAAGATGGTAAATTAACATTGAGCCAACTTCAAAATGGAACTTTCACTTTGAGTAATTTTGGTACTATTGGCGGTTTACAGTGTACACCTATTATTAATTTGCCTGAGTTAGCTATTTTAGGAATTGGTAAAATTATTAAAAAACCAGTAGTTAAAGAAGATAATATTGTTATAGCCGACGTTTTACATTTATCTTTAAGTTTCGATCATCGTATTATAGATGGCGCTGATGCTTCTAGGTTTATCAATAAACTTTCTACATTGTTACATGATATCATTGAATTAGAAAAGCATATTTTTTAAAGAAAAATAATATATGAAAAAATATGATATTTTAATTATTGGTGGCGGGCCCGGCGGTTATGTTTCTGCTATTAGAGCGGCTCAATTAGGTGCTAAGGTAGCTTTAATAGAAAAGCATAAAGTTGGTGGTATTTGCTTAAATTATGGTTGTATCCCAACTAAAGCTTATTTAAAAAGCGCTAAAATGTTTGATTTAGCTCAGAATATAGAACAGTTCGGTCTTAAGAAAAATAGTGATATTGTTTTTGATTGGTTATCTATTTTAAATCGTAAAAATAAAATAGTTCAGAAGTTATTTAATGGTATTAATGTTTTATTAAAAAAAAATAAAATTGATCTTTATAAGTCTTTTGCAGAAGTTTTAACTCCTAATATTGTTCAAGTAGGAGAAATTACATTAGAAACTGAAAAACTTATTATAGCCACAGGTTCTAGTGCTTTTATTCCACCTATTCCTGGCGTTAAAGAATCTTATGAAAATAAATACCTTTATACTAGTAAAGAATTAGTTAATTTAGAAAAGTTTCCTAAAAAAATAATTATTATTGGTGGCGGAGTTATAGGAATAGAATTTGCATCTATTTTTAATAAATTTAATTCGGAAGTTGTTATTATAGAAAGACAACAAAATATTTTAAGTAACATGGATTATGATATTGTTAATGTTTATGCCAAAAAATTAAAAAAAGATAATATTAAAATTTATACATGTTCTGAAGTAATAAAAATTGAAAATAATAAAGTTTATTATAAAAAAGATGAACAAATTTATCAAGATGAAGCAGATATAATTTTAATGGCTGTCGGTACTAAACCTAATTTAGATGGAATTCAAAAATTGAATTTGAAAATAGAAAGAACAGGAATAGTTACTGATGAGTTTTTAAGAACTTCTGTTGAAGGTGTTTATGCTATCGGAGATGTTAATGGCAAATATATGTTAGCGCATGTAGCTAGTCATGAAGGCATAATAGCTGTTTCTCACGCTTTAAATTATAAAGATCATCTTATTCCTATGGATTATAATTGTGTCCCTTATTGTGTTTATGGTTTTCCTGAAATAGCATCTATAGGACTTACTGAAGAACAAGTTAAAACAAAACAAATCTGTTATAAAGTTTCTATTTTCCCTGCAAGTGCTATTGGAAAAGCTTTAGCTGATGGCGAAACTGATGGTTTTGCTAAAGTAATCGTTGAAAAAGATAGTTTAAAAATTTTAGGTATGCATATATTAAGTTGTAATGCTACAGAATTGATTAGCGAAATAGGGGTTGCCATGGGTTTCCAAGGCACAGCTCATGATATAGTTAAAACAATTCACCCTCATCCGAGTTTATCAGAAATGATCTTAGAAACTTTTTTAGGAGTAATCGATAAACCTATTCATATGTAATGTTTATTATAAAATAAATATGATAAAAAAAATTTTAAAAATATATATAATAATGAAATAAAACCCAAATAATTGGGTTTTATTTCATTATTGAATAAAATATTAATAATAAAAATTAATTTGTTAAAAGAGAAATAAAATATGTTAATCGATACACATACTCATTTAAATTTTTCAAATTTTAATAAAGATTTGAATCAAGTTCTGCAAAGAGCATATGACAACGATGTGAAATATTTTATCGTTCCAGGAGTTGATAAAGAAACAAATGAAAAAGCTATTGATTTAGCTGTTAAAAATTCTTGTATTAAAGTTGCCGTTGGAATTCATCCTTGTTATTGGTTGAATGAAGATCCTTTGAGTATTGAAAAATATTTTAATTGTCCACATGTGGTTGCTGTAGGAGAGATCGGTTTAGATTTGTATCATGAAAAAAAATTTTTACCCATTCAAAAACAAAATTTACAAATTCAAATAAAATTAGCTTTGAAATATAACTTACCTATTGTTTTACATGCTAGAGAATCTTTTGATGAAATATATCAAATTTTATTACCTTATAAAGGTGAAATAAAAGGAGTTTTTCATTGTTTAACCAACCATTTAGAAGAAGCAAAACAAGCTTTAGAACTAGGTTTTTATGTAGGCTTGGGCGGTATTGTTACTTATGAAAAAGCTGGGGAAGCTCATAAAATAGCTAAAAAAATTCCATTGGATAAAATTTTATTAGAAACTGATTCACCTTTTTTAACTCCTTCGCCTTTAGACAAAAATAAAAGAAATGAACCTAGATTTGTTAAAATTATAGCTGAAAAAATAGCTAAGTTAAGAAACATTAGTTTCCAAGAAATTTCTGAAAAAACAACTAATAATGCCAAAAAATTATTTAATTTAAAAATATAAATATAATGTTAAAGTAATCACGATAAAGGTTATTCACGATGACATCAGAAATAAAAAATAAAATTAAACATTTAACAGATACACTTGATAAAGCTAATTATGAATATTATCATTTGAGCAAAACAGAATTAATAGATCATCAATATGATGCTTTATTAAAAGAATTATTTTTGTTAGAGAAACGATATCCTGAATATAAACTTCCTTATAGTCCTACTTTAAAGGTAGGTGGTTTTTTAAGTTCTAAGTTTGAGAAAACAGAACATCTATTACCGATGTTATCTTTAGATAATGTATTTAATTTTGAAGAATTAAAACTTTTTTGTGAACGTGTATTAAAAAAAAATATTCCTTTTTGTTTTATTTTAGAACCTAAAATTGATGGCGTTGCAATTAATTTAAAATATAAAAAAGGTATTTTAGTTCAAGCTGCAACAAGAGGTAACGGTTATATAGGTGAATTAATAACTGATAATATTAGAACTATCAAAAATATCCCTTTAAAAATTAAGGAAGAAATAGATTTAGAGGTAAGAGGGGAAATTTTATTTGATCACGATTCTTTTGAACAAATAAATAAAGAACAAAAAGCTAAAAATAAAATTTTATTTTCTAATCCTCGTAATGCTGCTTCAGGAACTTTAAGACAATTAAATTCTAATATAGTTGCTAATAGAAATTTATCTTCTTTTATTTATTCTATTGTTAATCCTCCTATTTTTATTAAAACTCAAGAACAAGTTTTAATATTTTTAAAAAAAATGGGTTTTTCTATTAACCCTTATTATGATGTTGTTTTTTCTTTTGAAGCTTTAAAAGAAAAAATCGATTATTATACAAAAATAAAGACAAATTTGCCTTATGATATAGATGGTGTTGTCATCAAAGTAAATGAATTAATATTTCATGATTTAATAGGTTATACAACTAAATTTCCTAAATGGGCTGTGGCTTATAAATTTAATTCTTTAAAGGGCGAAACAATAATTCGAAATATTGATTTTCAAATTGGTAGAACGGGAGTTTTAACTCCTATCGCTTATATTTTACCTATTATCATAGATGGTAGTTTATTATCTAAAATATCACTTCATAATTATGATTATATTCAAAAAAAAGATCTTCGTATTAATGATTTTGTTGTAGTTCATAAATCAGGCTCTATTATTCCTGAAATTGTGGCAGTTGTAAAACAAAAAAGAACTAATCAAATTCCTTTTAAAATGATTTCTGATTGTCCTTTTTGTCATAAATCTTTAACGAAAAAAGATGAAGAAGTTGATTATTTTTGTTTAAATGACGATTGTGAAGAAAGACAAATTAAAAAAATCATTCATTTTGTGTCTCGTGAAGCAATGGATATTAATGTTTTAGGAAAAAAAAGTTTAATTACTTTTTTTCAAAACAAGCTAATTAAAAGAATTTCTGATTTATATTCTTTAAAAGATAAATATCAACAATTAAAAATATTGCCTGGTTTTAAAGACAAAAAAATAATGAATATTTTAAACGCTTTAGAAGCCAGTAAAAATCAAACTTTTGATAGAATTTTATATGGTTTAGGGATTGATCACGTAGGTATTAAAATAGCTAAGTTATTAAATCATAAATTTCAACATATTACGAATTTAAAAAAAGTTACTTTTGAAGAATTAGTTCAAATTCCTGAAATAGGACCTGAAATAGCTCATAGTATTTGTAAATATTTTCAAAACGAAGATAATATCAAAGAAATTGATTTATTACAATCTAAAGGAATTATTTTTGGAACTTTAAATAATCTAATTGAAAATGTTACGCTCGATAATATATTTAAAAATAAAAAAGTAGTTTTGACAGGCATTTTTGAGAATTATTCAAGAAAAGAAATAACTGTTATTTTAGAAAAATGTGGTGCTTTTGTTCTTGATAATATTTCTCGAAAAACGCATTATTTAATTAAAGGTGTTAATAGCGGTTCTAAATTGCTAAAAGCTCGTTTGTTCAATATTAAAATAATAGATGAAAAAGAATTGAATTCTCTTTTGAATTTGAATAAATATTAAAGTAATAATTATTCAAATTAATAACTAAATATTATATAAAAAAAGGTTATAATAAATGAAAAATATTGGTGTGGATTTAGTTGAATTAGAAGAAATTAAAAAAGTAGGAATAGATAAAATAGCTAATAGGATTTTGTCTAATGAAGAAAATTTAATATATCAAAAGATTAATCATTTAACAAGAAAAATTAGTTTTTTAGCTGGCAGATGGGCCGCTAAAGAAGCTATTTTTAAAGCTTATCGTAAAGGTGATTACCAAAATAATTATTCTGATTGGTCTATTTTGAATGATGAAGCATCTGGGTTTCCTTATGTCATAAATTCTTATTTAACTTGTAAAATTATGATTTCAATTTCTCATAGTAAAAATTATGCTTTAGCATTTGTTGTTTTATTATAATACCAATATTCAAATTTACAAAAAAAAAAAAAAAAAAAAAAAAAAGAGCTTTTATAAACTCTTTTTTAAGGTTAACTCTTTATATGGAATTTTTTTAGACAAAATATTTTTAATTGTATATTTTTTTTTAATGAAAAAAAATATAAATATGAAAATAGTTAGATTCATAATTAACATAATAATTTGTTGCTTTTGTAATTTATTTTGTTCGTTTAATAAAGATGTTATTTTATTATTATTTGAATTTTGTTCTTCTTTTATTTTATCTTCTTGAAATATTTCTATAAAAAAATTTTTTAAATTTATTTTTATTTTTTGATATTTTTTAAAAGATTCTTGAAAATAAAAAGTGGCTCGATCATATTTATTATTTATGTTTTCATTATTATTAATATTATTATTTGTTGAGTAATTATTTTCTGCTTCTTCTAGTATTAATTTCGCTTTATTAAATAAATTTGCTGCCGTTTCTTTTGTTTCTATATTTTCCATTTCTTGTTGTATTTCTTTTTTTATATTGATTGCACTTTCTTTATTATAAAAAAAATCATTTGTTTTATCTAAAAGTCTTTTTATTTCTGTGATTTCTTTTTTTATTATTTCTCTGTTAACTAAAGTTTTATATTTTTTGATATTAGTTATACTTTTGTTATAATTTTGAAGTGAATTTTTTAATAAAATAACAATTTGGTCTAAAAGGATTTCATTTGTTTCTTGTTGAAATGCTTTTTGTGCTTCTGTTAATTGACCTATAGCCGTGTTTTTATCATTTTCGTTTTCTATCGTTTGTATTGCATCGTCTAATAAAAAATTTTGAACGAAAGAATGATCGATTTTATTTTTTAATTTTTTAGCTATATTTAATTCTGTTTCGGCATTTCTCTTTTTTACTAAAATTTCCTCCAAAATTTTAGTAACTTTGCCTTCTTGAATTATTTGTGTTGCTTGGATTTTTTTACTAAAAATGTAGATGAAAACACAAAATATGCAATAATATAAAAAGTAAAGCAAAATTTTATTTTTGAGATATTTTTTTCGTATTAACAATTTAGTAATTTTTTAATTATTCTCTTTTCTAAATTTATTTTTATTTATTTTTATTTATTTTTATTTATTTTTATTTATTTTTATTTATTTTTATTTATTTTTATTTATTTTTATTTATTTTTATTTATTTTTATTTATTTTAATGGATATTTTTTTTATAAAAGAATACATATCCAGATAATTATAACATATATAAAAATTATTTTAAGGAAAATAGCAAAATTTTATGTAATATACAAATTTAATATAAAATAATGATACAATTATTTAGGATTTGAATAAAATTAAATATTAAATTATTTTATTATATTTTTTGAATTCAACACGAAAAGAGTATGTTATTGGCTTATGAAAAAAGGTTTATTGTTTTTATATAATGGTTTCGAAGATTGTGAAGCTTTAGCAACAAGATCTTTTTTAAGAAAAAATTTATTAGATGTTGTTACTTTTACTTCAAATGCTACTTTAGAAGTTTTTTCCTCTCAAAGACTTATGGTAAAGTCAGATTTATTTATTGATGAAATTCAATTATCTGAATATGATTTTTTAATTATTCCAGGAGGTCCTTATGTCAAAAAAATATTAAAAGAAGATAAAATAAATTTAAATAAAATTTTAACAATTTTAAAATATTTTACTGATAATAGAAAAATTATTGGTGCTATTTGCGCTGCCCCTGCTTTATTAGGTAAATTAAATTTATTAGAAAATCACAAATTTACTTGTTATCCAGGTTACGAAAAATATATAAAAGGTAATTATTGTCCTAACGAAAAAGCAGTTACTAGTGATATTTTTGTTACTTCTCGTTCTCCAGAAACAGTTTTTGATTTTATAGAACATTTGTTAAAAAAATTAAAATAATAGATGTTTTATAGGATAAATAATGTTTTTGTATTTATTTTTTGAGGATAAGATAATATCTTTTATACTTTTTTAGCATATTAATCAAAATTACTAAATTTAGTAAAACTTAATGTATTTAATTGCATTTATAGAAAGAAAATATATATTACTAATGAAAACAATTAGCAATTCAGACATTACTTCTTTAGGTGAAAAAAAAAATAAAAAAATAATTATTTTAGGTTTTTCATTATCTTTAATTATAATGATTTTATTTTTGATTTTAGTTCATGTATTTTTAAGTTATAATCATGGAAACATAGAATCACCTTGGCATAATTTTATGTCAATGTTATTATTTATCATGTTTTTTGCTGGCATTCTAAAGTTTATAGGTTCTAAAACTCCTATTTTAAAAAATATAGGTGGCGGTCCTATTTTATGTTTGCTTATTCCTGCTTTTGTTTTTCATTATAATTTTGGTAATGATACTTTTCAAAATTTTCAAGAACAATTTATTAAAAAAGCTGATTTTTTTGGTAAAAACGATAAAAGCATTGGGTTTACTGATTTTTTTATATCTTCTTTAATAGTAGGAAGTCTTATAGGCATTAAAAAAGAATTTTTAGGTAAAATGTTAAAAAAATTTTTGCCCTTAGTAATTATTTCTTTAACAATATCAGCTTTATTTGTTGGAACAATAGGTTTCTTTTTACAACCTATAAAAGGTTTAGGTGCGGCAAGCACTAAAAATAATTTTTTAGATTCTATATTTTATATTTTTATTCCTATTTCTTGTGGTGGTATTACTTGTGGTATAATTCCTTTATCTAAAATTTTTTCACAAGTCAACAATGGTGGAACAGAAGATGCTTTTAAAGCTCATATTTTGCCTTCTTTATTAATTGCGGGTATTTTCAGTGTTATTGTATCTGGTTTAATAAAAAAAATATGGGGTCAAAGTAAATATAGTAGTCCAAATAAAATGTTAGAAAAAAATATGGCAACTGATAAAGAAAATATAAAAATAACTCCTGAAATTAAAAAGACAGAATTCAAAATTAGTTACGAAAATATTACTACCGGTTTAATAGCTACTTTTTCTTTTTATATATTAAGCGGTATTTTAAGAGAAGGTGTATCAAAATTATTTCAATTTATACCTATTTTAAACAAAGTATCTGCACCCCCGATTATTATTTTCTTAGTTATATTAGTAATAATTTTTAAATTTTTTGATTTAATTTCTGCTTATTATGTTAAATGTATTGATCAATCTTCTAAATTTATTACAACTAATTTTACATCTGCTATTTTCTTTTTATTAGGAATAGGAACGGATTTTAATAAAATAAAGGATTCTATGTTCAATTTATCTTTTGTTTTAATATGCTTATTATGTGTAATAATAACTGCCTTATCAGCTGCTATTATTGGTAATAAATTCGGATATTATCCTGTGCAATCTGCTATTTCTGCCGGTCTTTGTTCTAATAGTATTGGAGGAATTGGTAATATCGCTATTTTAGAAGCTTCAGATTCTATGGAATTATCTCCTTATGCTCAAATATCTACGCGTATTGGTGGAGATATTATAGTTATATTAACTAGTATTTTGTTTCCGTTAATTTATTGTTGAAAATGATTTTATTTAATCAAATTTTATATTTAAATAATAAAAAGTTATATGATAAATAATATTTATTTAATCATATAACTTTTTATTATTTAAATATAAATCATATTCAATAATTGTACCATCTGAAGAAATACTTTTGAATAATTCATCTGTTATTTTGTTATATTCATATCTAATATTTACTCCATTTGGCAATGTCTCTTCTGTTAATAATTCTTTTATAGAATCATATTTTTTAATTGTTCCGTCAGGTAAAATTTCTTTTATTAAATTCTTAGTGATAGGATCGAATTCTTTAATATGTTCATTTGGTAAAATTATTTTTAATAATATTTTGTTATTTAGGTCGTATTCTTTGATTGTTTTTATTTTAGTACCATTCGGATAAATTATTTGTTTGATTTCATTTGAATCATGTTCGAATTCTATTATATTTTGGTTTGGTAAAATTAATTTTAGTATTTTATGGTTGTCTTTGTCATATTCTATTATTGTTTCTAATATTTCTTTATTTGGTTTTATTTCTTTGAGTATAAAACCAGTAGAAACGTCATATTCTTGTATCGTTCCATCTTTCATAATTTTTTTAATTATTTTTCCTGTCAAAGGTTCATATATTATTACGTCGCCATTGGGAAAAATTTCTTTTGTTAATTTATGGTAATATAAACCATATTCTTTGATATGCCCATTGTTGTAAATTATTTTAATTAATTTTTGAGAATTTAAACTATATTCTTTTATTATTTTTTTATCTGACGTGATTTCTTGGAAAGAAAATGCATTATAATTTCTGATGTTTCCGTTAGGAAAGATTTCTTTTACTAAACAAGGTTTATATTCTTTGATAATCCCTTTTGAATTTATTTTTTGTAATAAATGACCTTTTTTAGCGTTGTATGTTTTTTGATATTTTAAATTTATTTTTTCATCATTCATTTTATTATCATTTATTTTATTTTTAATAAAATATAATTCTTTGATCAAACCATCTTCTTTATAATCATATTCTTTAATATTATTTTGTTTATCAATAATTTTATTTAATTGTTCTTTCTGGTAATCATATATTAATTGAAAATTATTATTTTTTGAAAACATTTTTATTATATTTTTATTTAAATCAATATATTCTATTAAAAGATCGTCTTCAGGAATTTTTTTATTTTCTAATAAAATTCCTGTAATAGGATCAAATTCTTGTATATGACCGTTAGGAGAAATTTTTTTTAATATTTTATTTGTAAAAAAATCTAATTCTTGTATATGGCCATCATCTAAAGTTATTTTTTTGATTAATTGTTCATTATTGGCAATTTTATTTATAATATTGTTTTTTTTATTTTCTTTTAACTTATAAAAAAAATAAAATATGTTTAAAAAAAATATTATAAAAAAAAGTATACAAAAAATGTTATTATTTTTATTTAATTTCAACGAATTGCCTTTCTTATCGTGTAGTCAATTAATTTAATAAAAAAATTTATAATAAAAAGCATTTTTATTATACATGAAAATTAATTCGTATAAATAACGAAAATTAAATAATTATTTTTAATAATATTTTTCGTGATTAAATAAATAAAATGAGTTGCTTTTGATATAATTGTACTATCTACAAGTATTTATAAATAATTGGGTTTTTAGGTTTATAATATTTTTTATTCCTTATTTATATAATATAAAAACTAAGTAATTATTTCTTTTTCATTTTTTTGTTTTTTTCTAAAATAAAAACCCAAAATTCTTATTTTATATTGTTTTTTTTGATTCGTTTAATATATAAATTTTTTTTGATTATAATTATTAGCAGTTATATCAACTTTTAAATGATAAAGTGATAATTTGTAATCTTTTAAGAAATTAATTTGTTCTTGTACATTTTTTATTTGAGTTTTGAAATTTTTTATTTTTTCTTTTAATTGTATTATTTATTTTTCTTTATTTATGATTTGTTTTATATCTTTTTTTGGTCACAATTGATAAATTGTTTGAAGTAGATAATAAATCAATTGAATTTTTAAATTCAATATTTGTTTGTTGCTAATTATTAATAATTTTATTAGGGCGATAGATTTTTTCTAATTTTATATATTTTATGCCATTAGCCAAATAAACCCTATTTGGGCACTAGAAACAAATTAGATAACTATTTTGATTGACTATGAGCATTTAATTTCGTTTTTAGATTTAATAATTAATTAAAGCATTATTTTGAATATTTTGTTTATTTTGATTATTAGTTGCAAAAAAAAAAAAAAAAAAAAAAAAAAAGATCAACTATAATATATGTCGTGTATCGAAAGGAATTTGTCATTTAGATTCCACATTGCATTTGAATATAATATCTATTTTTGTTCTAACAATTTGTTTTATATTTTGGATAATTTTTGATGCAAACGCATCTTTTATTATTTTCTAGGCGTTATAATAAATTATTTTATTTTTCATTGTTTATTTTTAATCCTTATAATAAAGTTAAATAAAACATAAAAACACGTAATAATAGTTTTATAATCATTTCGTTTTCTTAAAATACAAATAATTAATTAAGAAAATTTTTTAGGAATTATTTTTTTATTTTAAGCGATTCAAAAACTATTTTATCATTTTCTTTTATGATGAATTCTTTTTTATTTATACAAGCTTCTAAGGTCGCTATATTTTTTTTTGCTTTATCTGTACGTTTTATTTTAATTTCGTCTTCTTTTGAAGTTGTTTCTACTGAAATGCTACCTTCTAAATCAAAAGCTGGACATTCATTTCTCCATGACAATAATTTTAAAAGATTTTTAACAATAGGGCGTTTGACTTGTTTTCGGATCTCTTCTAATGAATAGTAATGTCGATTGATATTTCTACCTTCTTGAGAAGATTCTAATAATTTAATATCATTTTCTCCGGCTAATAATCCTACATAATAAATTTGAGGAATTCCTGGAGCGAATATTTGAAAAACGCGAGCTAATAAATAAGAATAATCATCATTACCTAAAGCAGAATAATAAGTTGTGTTAATTTGATATATATCTAAATTATTATATGAAGCCGAAGAATAAATTTTTTTAACATTAGCTCCTATTTTATATAATTTGTCAGAAGTATAATTAATTTCTTCATCTGTTAAAATCTCTCTAGCATCTACTACACCTATGCCATCATGAACATCTAAAGTAGTAAATTGTTTCATAGGTGAATTTTTTAACCAATGAGCTAAAGTTTTTGTTTTTCCTGAATACAGTGTATAAAGAACTATCAAAGGTAAAGCGAAATCATAAATAAAATAATTATGTTGACTAATTTTTTTTGAAATCTTATAATTTTCATGAATTTCTGGTAAAATATCTACTTGTAAAGGTTTTAAAATATTATCGACTTCTTTTAATAGTTCCCATATTTCTGGTTCTACAAAAAAACAATTTGTATCTATTTTTTTACAAGCATAAGCGAAAGCATCTAAACGAATTAAACTAGCTCCATGATTAGCCATATCTTTTAAAGTTTTTTTTATAAATTCTTTGGCTACTATATCTTTTATATTGATATCAATTTGATCTACGCCGAATGTATTCCAAAGGTTTTCTGTTGTTCCATCTTCAAAATTAATAGTTTGAAAAGGTGCTTTATCTTTACGTTTATAAATTAAATTAATATCTTTGTCGGTGGGTTTATTTGTTCCTTTTTGAGACCAAAATTTTTCCCAACGGATAAAAAAATTTTTATATTTTGATTGGTCATGATTTTTTTGAAATTCTTTATACATTACAGATGAAGATGAAATGTGATTGATCATAAAATCAAACATTAAATAATATTGTTTACTTAATTTTTCAATATCTTCCCATGTCCCAAATAAAGGTTCAACGATATTATAATCTGATGGCGAAAAACCACGATCACTTGTAGAAGGAAAAAAAGGTAAAATATGTATTCCACCTATAGCGTTACCTAAATTTTCTTTTAGAACTTTATTTAAATCTTGAAGATTTTGTCCTAATGAATCAGGATAAGTTATCAACATTACTTTGTTTTCGAATTTCATTAATTATATGACCCTTATTATATAGAATTAAAATATTATTTTTGAATTTTTAATTTTTGTTATTTACAAAGAAATTATATTATTATTATAATAATTTTTGACAATTTTTTTATTTAAATATTTTTTATTAATATTTATGAAAAAAATGTAAATTTATTAATCTTTTTTAGTATCATAAAACTAATAGGAATTATTTTTATTTTATTTAAAAGATGATTTTGTTATTTTTGTTATTTAATGATAAAATTTTAAAAATTATTGAAAGCCTAAAGAAAAAAATATTTTTTTATTGTATTAAGATTCTTTTATTCGATTTCAATCTTTTTCTTTTTGATATCTGAGGCCGTTTTTTAAAGAAAACTTTGTAAAACAGAAATTCCTGAATATTTTTATTTATTAAATGTATTATGAATTAAAAATATAATAGTTTAAACATTTACATGATGCGAACAAATATGATATGTTTAAAAACAATAAAACAGTAATTTAGATAAAAAAATAGAAATTACAGAATTAAAAAAATATTCGATTGACATAAAAAAATAAAAATGTTTATGAAAATTATGAAAATATTTTGTTGGTTCTGATGTTAATATAATAGCAAATTATTAATAGTAAATTATAAAATAACTTTGAATAAAATAAATTGCTATTTGTTATTTTTGAAAATTGCTTAAAGATATTTTAGGATTTTATTTTGTTTATAGTTATTTTATTTCTTTTTCTTTTGAAAAAAAATTAAAAAAATTTTGATCAAAATATCGTAGAAAGATAAAATATTTAACTTATTTCTTGCATAAGAAATAAAAAATTTCTACATTAATATATTTTATATAATATTTTATTATATAAAATAAAACTCAGAACTAAATTAGTTTTTTATTGAAAAAAGCTTTTATTTTTATAATAAATAACTAAAACATTGATAATAATAAATATCGGTAATATTATAAATGGACATTTAGTAAAGTATGGATTAGTAAAGTACGGAATAAAAACGAAGAGAGTAAGGACAAATAAATAAAAAATAAGATATAAATGTAAAAAACCAAATTATTTATTATTTGTTCAATAAATAATTTGGTTTATTAATTTTTGGGTTTTAATTATCTAAATTAAAATTATAAATAATCATTACTTTTTTAAGTATATTTTTATAAATTAATTCGAATATAATTAATTTTATTTTTTATTCAGAATTTTTTCTTTTTTTGTTAAAATTAGAGGACATCAATTTTTTAAATCGAGCAAAACTATTTTTTTTATTTTTTTTTGTTGAAATTGATTCTTCGTTATTATCTAATAATTCTTTTTCTAATTCTTCTTCAGATGATATATCATTTTCTTGACTTATTCCATCGTTTGCAGGCGAATCATCATTTATTGTAGAAGAAGTGTTAGAAGAAATTACAGAATATTTATGATTTTTAGGCAGTAAAACAAAACAAAAAGCTAAAGAAGTTAAAAATGTAAACATAAATGTAATAATAAATAATTTTGCGCCGGTTGTAGCAAATGTATCTTTTTTATTAATTATTATAAATTCCTCATTCATTTTTTATTTTTTATTTATTTTTTATTTATTTTTTATTTATTTTTTATTTATTTTTTTATAAAAAGTGGATTTATTTAAAAACCACCAAAACTATTATAAATGTTTTTTATATATTTGAAACATTTTTTGTAATAAAGTTTGTTTTTTTATTTTTTTAGATAAATTTATTATAATATATCTTGGAGTTATGTAAAAAATAAAAATTAGTTTAATTTACAAATCAAAATAAAAGGTTTTTTAGTTAAAATTATTCCTAATACAAAATATTATATAATTATTTTATTGAACATTTTGATTAGAAAAAGATTTAAATAAGATTAATTATAAAAAAGCAAAATAAGTTTTATTTTTATATGTTACATTTATTTTTAAGTTATTTTTACAAATATTTTAGTTTTAATTTGTGCATCTAAAAAAGAAATAATTGTTTATTACTATTTTATTTTCAAATTTTTATGTTTTACAATAAAAAAATAAACAATGTAAAAACGTGAATATTTATTTAAATTATCTTATTTTTATGTTATAATTCTTTATAAATATTTTGTATTTATATAATCAAAAAATTAATAAAGAAATATTGTGAAAAATAAGAAAAGACTTTAATATTTATAGATATACAATATAAATTTTTGTATTCTTGTATTCTTTTGAAGTTCATATTATACATACGATAATAAGGAGAATTGAATTTTACAAATGGATAAAAATAAAAAATATAATGCTGATAGTATTAAAGTTTTAGAAGGATTAGAAGCGGTTAGACTAAGACCTGGGATGTATATCGGTTCTACTTCTGAAAAAGGTTTGTATCATTTGGTTTGGGAAATTATAGATAATTCTATTGATGAATCTTTAGCAGGTTTTGCTAACGAAATTTTTTTAGAAATTTTAGAAAATAATGTTATTCGTGTTTCTGATAATGGAAGAGGAATTCCTGTCGATATTCATCCAAAAACTAATAAACCGGCTGTAGAAACTATTTTAACTACTTTACATGCAGGTGGTAAATTTGATAATTCTTCTTATAAAATTTCGGGTGGTTTACATGGAGTAGGCGCTTCTGTAGTTAACGCTCTTTCTTCTTGGTTTACAGTAGAAATTCATTTGAACAACGAAATATATTATCAAAAATATGAAAAAGGAATTCCTATAAACCCTTTAACTAAAAAAGGTTTTACTGACAAAAGAGGAACAATAATTACTTTTACTCCTGATCCAACTATTTTTGAAAATATGGAAAATTTTACTTATAAATTAGATATTTTAAAAGAAAGAATTCAACAAATAGCTTTCCTAAATAAAAATATTAAATTGAAAATTATTGATAGAACAAAAGAACCATTACAACAATTTGAATTTTATTATAAAGATGGCGTTAAAGAATATATTGCTTATTTAAATCAAAATAAAACAACTTTAAATCAAATTTTTTATAAAGAATATTCTGCAGAGCAAATTGTTTACGAAATTACTTTTCAATATACAGAAAATTATACTCAGAATATTTATTCTTTTGTGAACAATATTCCTACTAAAGAAGGTGGAACTCATGAAGAAGGATTTAAAATATCTTTAAATAGAATATTGAATAAATACGCCAAAGAAAAAAAGTTTATAAAAAAAGAAGAAACTAGTTTGATCAGTGAAGATACTTTAGAAGGTATAACGGCTATTATTTCTTTAAAACATCATAATCCTTTGTTTGAAGGACAAACTAAAAATAAATTAGGTAATCAAGAAGTTAGGCAATTCGTCTCTAGGTCTTTCGGAGAATTTTTAGAAATTCATTTATTAGAAAACCCTCAAGAAGCTAAAAAAATTATGGATAAATGTTTATTATCTATGAAAGCTAGGATAGCTGCTAAAAAAGTACGAGAAATAACTAGAAAAAAAATGTCTTTAGAATTATTAAATTTTAATTCTAAATTAACTGATTGTTATACTAAAGATCCTAGTTTATCAGAATTATACATTGTAGAGGGTGATTCGGCAGGAGGTTCTGCTAAACAAGGTAGGGATTCTAAGTTTCAAGCTATTTTACCTTTAAGAGGTAAAATTATTAATGTAGAAAAATCACGTGTAGAAAAAGTTTTAAGTAATAATGAAATTGTTTCTTTGATACAAGCTATAGGTACTGGCATTGATAAAGAATTTAATTTAAATAAAGCTCGTTATCACCGTATTATTATTATGACAGATGCTGATGTTGATGGAGCGCATATTAGAATTTTAATACTTACTTTCTTTTTCAGAAATTTAAGACCTTTGATTGAAAATGGTTATGTTTATTTTGCGCAACCACCTTTATATAAAGTAGAAGATAGAAGTAAAAAACTTAAATATTTTTATAATGAACAAGAATATACTAAATATAAAGATAGTTTGAAGCTTCAAAATAAACAAATTTCTTCTCAAAGATATAAAGGTTTAGGCGAAATGAACCCCGAACAACTGTGGGAAACTACTATGGATCCGAGCAAAAGAACTTTATTAAGAGTATCTTTGGACGATGTTATAGAATCAGATAAAGTTTTTTATAAATTAATGGGTAAAATGGTTGCTCAAAGAAAAGCATTTATTGAAGATAACGCTACTAAAGCAGAAATAGATGCTTAATAATTTCTTTATTTTTTTCAATATTAAAAAAGGCGATAAAAATTATGTCAAACAAAATTAAAAAAAATATTTCTTTAACTGAAAATAATTCTGATATTGCTGAAAATATAGGGATTATTAAAGATGTTAATATTAATCAAGAAATGGAAAAAGCTTTTTTAGATTATTCCATGAGCGTTATTGTTTCTAGAGCTTTACCAGAAATCCAAGATGGTTTAAAACCAGTTCAAAGAAGAATTTTATATAGTATGAAAGAATTAGGTGTTTCTTATCAATCTAGTTATAAAAAAGCGGCTAGGGTTGTCGGTGATGTAATGGGTAAATATCACCCTCACGGAGATAGTAGTATTTATGAAGCGATGGTAAGGATGGCTCAAAGTTTCAATTATCGTTATCCTTTAGTTGATGGACATGGTAATTTCGGGTCTATTGATGGCGATTCTGCAGCAGCAATGCGTTATACAGAAGTACGTATGTCTAAAATAGCAATGGAATTAATTAAAGAAATAGATCAAGAAACCATTGATTTTGTAGATAATTATGATAATAGTGAAAAAGAACCTAATATTTTACCTACTAGTTTTCCTAATCTTTTAGTAAATGGGACTACAGGGATTGCGGTTGCAATGGCAACTAATATTCCGTCTCATAATTTAGGCGAAGTAGTAGATGCTTTAATTGCTTATATAGATGATAAAACAATTTCTATTGTTGACTTAATGAAATATATTAAAGGTCCTGATTTTCCTACAGGAGGGGAACTTTTAGGCATTGATAAATTACAAGAAGCTTATGAAACAGGAAAAGGGAAAATTATTATTCGTTCTAAAACAGAAATTATCACTTCTGATAAAAATAAAAGCTCGATAGTCATTACCGAAATTCCTTATCAAATCAAAAAAAGTAATTTAATTAAAAATATTGTTTATTTATATAGAAACAAAATTTTAGATGGTATTACAGATTTAAGAGATGAATCTTCCAACCGTAAAGGGATTAGAATTGTTATTGATTTAAGAAAAGATATTAATCCCAAAATCTTTTTAAACAATTTATATAAAAGATCTCGAGTTCAAATCTCTTTTCATTTCAATATGGTTGTTTTAATTGATAAAAAACCTAAATTAGTTAATTTGAAACAAATTTTAGAAGCTTTTTTTTCTTTTAGAATAAATATAATTAATCGTCAAAAACAATTTGAATTAAAAAATGCTTTAAAAAAACAACATTTAATAAAAGCGGCAGTAATTATTTTAAATGATATTGATGATGCTGTTCAATTAATTAAAAGTTCTAAAGATGTTAAAGATGCACGTGAAAAATTAATTTTAAAATATAATCTTGATGAACTTCAAAGTAAATATATTTTAGAAATGAGTTTACAAAGAATAACTAATTTAGAAATAGAAAAATTTAGAATCGAAGAACAAAAATTAATTAAACAAATTGAAGAATGTAATTCAATTATTGAATCTCAAAGCAAAAAAGAAAATATTTTAAAAAAAGATTTACTTCAATTGAAAACAAATTTTAAAGACGAAAGAAAAACTTTTATTTGCAAAGATCAAGAATTTAATATAACTGATGAAGATTTAATCAAAAAAGATGGCATTTTAATTACTATTACTAATAAAGGTTATATTAAACGTTTAGGAATAGATACTTATAAAAGACAAAATAAAGGCGGTACTGGTGTTAGCGGAATTACTATGAATGAAAACGATTTCGTTAAACATTTGGTTAATACCACAACTCATGATTATCAATTGTTTTTCACCAACAAAGGTAAAGTTTATCGTATGAAAGGTTATGAAATACCTGATTACTCACGTCAAGCTAAAGGAATACCATTGATTAATTTAATTCCTTTAAGCGAAGGAGAATTTTTAACTTCTGTAGCAAGTTTAAAACCTGATTTGAAACAAAATTATAAATATTTGGTTTTAATAACTAAAAAAGGTTTAATTAAAAGAAATAATATTAAAGATTATCAAAATATTCAAAATAAAGGTAAAATAGCATTTAACTTGAAAAAAGATGATGAAGTTTTAACAGTTTTAAAAAGTATAGGTAACCAAGATATTATTATGGCTAGTTCTAATGGAAAAGCTATTCGTTTTAACGAAAAATCTATCAAACAAACTAGTAGAATGGGTAGTGGAGTTATCGGAATGAGATTAGATTCTGATGAAAACATCATAGGTGCTGCTGTTGTTCAATCAGATGAACAAGATATTTTAGTTGTAACTGAATTAGGTTATGGCAAGAAAAACAAAGTTGTCGAATATAAAAATCAAAAAAGAGGCGGAAAAGGTATTAAAACCTTAAAAGTTACTCCTAAAAATGGTAAAATTATTGCTTTAAAAATTGTTTTAAACGAAGATGAATTAATTTTAATTTCTGAACGAGGAAAAATTATTAGATTAGAAAATAATAATAAAATTCCAACTTTGAAATCTAAAGTTACTCAAGGCATCAAATTATCTAAATTAAAAGATAATGATAAATTATTCACAGTTGTTGTTAATAAAAAAAGCAAAGATACAAATATAGATATTATAAGTGAATAATTTTTTATTTGTAAATCAAAAAATCATCTAATTAAATTTTCCCAATTAGATGATTTTGATTTTTTATTTTTTTTATCTTTATAAAAAAATTTACTAAGGTTTTTTTAAGATATGGAAATTGAAAAAAAAAAATATTCGAAAATAACTATTTCAGCATTACAAACTAAAAAAATAGGAATACAACTTTGTCAAAAAATTATTAATAGACTTTTAAATAAAGAAACTCAAAAATATATTATTATTTTGGAAGGTCAAATAGGTTCAGGCAAGACTATTTTAACTAAAGGGATCGCTAAAGAATTAGGAATTAAGTCTGAAATCAATAGTCCTAGTTTTATTTTGTTAAAAACTTATACAAATGCTTTTAATAAATTACATCATTTAGATTTATATCGCCTTTTAAACGAACAGAAAACAACAAAACATTTAATAATAGAAATAGAAGAGTTATTAGAAAATGTAGAACAAGGTGATATTATAGTGATAGAGACAAACCAAAATATAAAATCTTTTTTCGAAGATTGGGATGTTTATATTAAAATTAATGTTTTAAATAGTAAAACAAGAAATATTTTGATAGAACAAAAAAATAAATTTTGATCAAATTATATTATTCGCTTACATAATAAGAAAGAGTATTTTAAGATATGGAATCATCTAGAACAAAAAAATATATTATTTTAGATGTTTCTGCTAGTGTTCAAATAGTTATTTTGAGTACTAAAGATACAATTATTAGTATAAAAAAAAAGACATTCAAACAAGATTTTGTCTCTGGTATGATTCCTTTGATTTCCGACATATTAAATGAAAATAAATTGAGTTTAAAAGATTTATATGGCATTATTGTAGGTATAGGCCCTGGTTCTTATATAGGTAGTAGATTATCTGTTTTGACATCTAAAATTTTAGCTTTAGAATTGAATATACCTTTATATCAAATAAGCAGTTTATTATTGTTATCAAGTGGTTACAAGGAAAACATTCTAACTCCTAAAATTTATGCTAAAAAAAATTTTTTTTATAGTTTAAGTTTAGAAAATAATAAAATAATTTTATCAGAAAATATTTATAAAAAAGATTTTTTAAATAATTTTATAAATAATTTCTTATTAGATGAAAGTAATTTTAAATTTTCACCTCAAAAAATTTTTTTTTATATGAAGAAAGTTTTAGAACCTTCTTCTTTGATTCCTAAATATTATACTCATTATTAAAAAATCAATTTTATTTCTTTTGGACTAAAAAAATAAGAAATTAGGTTTTTGTATTATTATGATTATTTTATCGATTGAAACTAGTTGTGATGAAACAAGTATTGCGGTTACTGAAAATGGTAAAAAAATTTTATCTAATATTATTTTTTCACAAATAAAATACCATCAACAATTTGGTGGTGTAGTGCCAGAATTAGCTTCACGTAAACATTTAGAAGTTATTACTTTTGTTTTAAAACAATCTTTAAAAAAAGCTAATATTACTCCTCAAGAAATTGATTTGGTTGCAGTTACACAAGGGCCAGGTTTAATTGGTTCTTTGTTTGCTGGAATTAATTTCGCGAATACATTTGCTTATGTTCATGATAAACCTTTAATAGGAGTTAATCATTTAATAGGGCATATATATGCTGCTCAAATAGAAAACGAAATAAAATTTCCTTCTTTAGTTCTTTTAGTTTCAGGCGGTCATACCGAATTATTTTATCTAAAAAAACACTTTCAAATTGAAAAATTAGGTCATACTTTAGACGATGCTGTTGGCGAAGTTTATGATAAAATTGCTAGAAGTTTAAAATTAGGTTATCCTGGTGGAATTATTATTGAAAAATTAGCTTTGAAAGGGCAAGATGTTTGTTCTTTTACGCGACCTTATTTAAACAATAAAAATTTAAATTTTAGTTTTTCTGGTTTAAAAAGTCAAGTTATTAATTTTATTGATAAAAAAAAGAATAATTTAGAATTACATATGAAGGATATTTGTGCTTCTTTTCAAAATAGTATAATAGATGTTTTAATAAATAAAACTAAAAAAGCTTTAGCTTTGTGTTTTGCTAAACAATTAATAATTGTAGGCGGTGTAGCTTCTAACCAATTTTTAAAAAAACAATTTCAAAATACTTTTCAAAATTTAGAATTAGTAGTTCCTTCACCGCATTATTGCACTGATCAAGCGGCTATGATTGGCATCGCTGCTTATTATCAAAATCTTTTGAGTTTCCCTAAAGGAAAAAAACAATATAATTTAACAGCAGTTCCTGATTTGTCTTTATTTTTTTAATAACTGCAAAATATAAAATATATTTTTATTAGCGAGGAAATTAATTTAATGTCTCAATTATGTAAAGAATCAAATTTTATTAAAAGTATTATTAAAAAAGATTTAAAAGAAAAAAAATATACAAAAATAATTACTCGTTTTCCTCCCGAACCTAATGGTTTTCTTCATTTAGGGCATGCTCGAGCTATTATTATTAATTTTGAATTAGCAAAATTTTTTAATGGCCAAACTTATTTAAGATATGACGATACCAATCCTAATGTAGAAGAACAAAAATATGTAGATTTTATTTTAAAAGATATTCGATGGTTAGGTTATCAACCAGATAAAATTTGTTTTGCTTCTGATTATTTTGAAGAAATTTTTGAAAGAGCAATTGTATTAATAAAAAAAGGCTTAGCTTTTGTAGATGATTTTAGTCCAGAAGAAATCAAAGGACAAAGAGGAGATTTACTACGACCAGGTAAAAATTCTCCTTATCGCGAACGAACGGTAGAAGAGAATTTAGATTTATTTTTAAAAATGAAAGAAGGCATTTTTCCAGAAGGAACTAAAGTTTTAAGAGCTAAAATTGATATGGCTAGTCCTAATATTAATCTAAGAGATCCTGTTTTGTATAAAATTTTGAACGCTTATACTTTTAAAAAAAAACATTATTTTATTTTTCCTTTATATGATTTTGCTCACCCTTTAGAAGATTCTATCGAAGGTATTAGCCATTCTTTGTGTTCTTTAGAATTTGAAAACCATCGCCCTTTATACGAATGGGTCTTAAAAGAAACTGAAACAAAACATATTCCTACTCAAATAGAATTTGGGCGTCTTAATATTAATAAAACAGTTTTAAGTAAAAAAAGTTTAAAATTTTTAGTTAATTCTGGTTTAGTTAGTGGTTGGGACGATCCTAGAATGCCTACTTTAAGGGGTTTGAAAAATAGAGGTTATACACCAAAATCTATTAAAAAATTTATTTGGGAAATTGGCTTGTCCAAAAATAATTCTCATATTAATCAAGAAATGTTAGAATCTTTTGTTCGAGAAGATTTACAAAATAAAGCAAAAAAAATAATGGTTGTTAGCGATCCTTTAAAAATAACTATTATTAATTATCCAGATAATCAAATAGAATTTCGTGATATTCCTTATCATAACAAGATTGAATTAGGAATGAGAAAAGTTTTTTTTTCTAAACATCTTTATATTGAAAGAAAAGATTTTCAAATTGAAAAATCAGATTCTAAATCTAAAAAATTTTTCTTAAATGGTGAAATTAGATTGTTTTATTTTTATTTTATTAAAGCTGTTGAAGTTATTAAAAATAAACAAGGCGAAATTATTGAAATTTTAGCTACTTACGATCCTAAGACTAAAAGTGGTACTAATTTTAAAGAAAGAAAACCTAATGGTACTATTCATTTTGTAGAAATTAATACAGCAAAAAAAATTATTATAAATTTTTATCAAACGCTTTTTAATAAAGATAATCCCCAAAATTTAGAGATCGATTTTAACCATTCTTCTTTAGAAATAAAAGAGAGTTTTATTGAAGGTGGAATAAAAAATATTCAAAAGAATGAAAAATTTCAATTCATCCGTAAAGGTTATTTTTCTTATGTTGATAGAGAAACTAAAATACCACATTTTAATGAAATTATTTCTTTAAAAAAAATTAAATAAAGAAAAAAATAAAAATATGAAAAAAATAAAAAGTTTAATTAAAAATTCATATGAATTAGAATTACAAGAAGATGGTCATAAAGGGGATATCATCGATCTTAAAGAATGTTTAGAATTAAATTTAACTTTATTACAACAAAAATTACATCAAGATGAGATACAACAAGAAATAACAAAAACTAAAGAACAATATGAACAAAAAATAAAAGATTTACATAATCAACAAGAATTATTATTGATTAAAACAATAATGGAATTAGAAAATAAAAAAAATAATACAATTAATGAATTAAAACATGAAATTACTAAACTTACATTAACCAGAACCGGTTATAATGTTAAATTAATAGGTGAACATTTAGAAAAATGGTGTAATAACGAAGTACAAAATCAATTGTTAATTGCTGATGATATTTCTTGGTATAAAGATAATCAAATTATCCAAAATAGTAAAGGCGATTTTGTTTATAAATTACATTATGATGAAAATAAAAAAGAAAATGAGCTTTTAACTTCAGCTCTTTTAGAAGTTAAATCAGAAGCTAAAACTTTAGACAATGTTAGAAAACAGAAAAACGAACAATTTTTTAAAAAATTAGATAAAGATCGTAATAATAAAAATTTAGAATTTGCTATTTTGGTTAGTGAATTAGAATATGATAAAGAAAATGATGCTCCAGTTCGTAAAGTCTATGAATATCCTAATATGTTTATTATTCGACCTCCTTATTTAGTTATTTTTTTAAACATTATCACTGCTTTAGGCCGCAAACATAAAGAATTAATTTTAACTCTTTCTGAAAAAAAACAAGAATTTTGTCAAGAAAAAGAAATAGAAGAAAAATTTAACAAAATGAAAGAACAAATTTTAAATAATGCGTTTACTAAAATCAAAAATAATTTGTTGAAAATTTCTGAAGAAAACGAAAAAATTAAACAAATATCTCGATCTTTAAATAATTCTTGTTACCGTATTCAAGAAAAAATTCAAATAATTATTGCAGAACATTTAGAAACTGTATTTAATCAAATTAAAAATTTTAAAATAACACATATTATTAAAAAAATTAAAAAAATTAATCATTTAAATAAACAAAAGAGATCTTAAAAACATGTCTCTTTTTATTTAAATTATTAGTAGTTATTTTAATAATTTTATTGTATCTATGTATTTTAGATAACTATTTAAATTTAAAAAATATATTTTACTTTAGAAAGAAATCAAAATGTATACTAATCAATTAAAAAAAACGAATAATAATAAATTAAACATAATTTATTGCAATTATTGAGGTTTTACAAAAGTTTAGAAACTTTTGACTTTTTCAAATTCTTTAAGACTGGCTATTCAAGTTAGTCTTTTTTTATTAAGCTGGAGTGCTCTTAAAAACCGAACCGATAGAAAGTCACAATTTTTTCTAAAAATAATTTTTAGAAATCAAAATTGTTTATTAAAATATTTTTTTAATAACATAAAAAATAATTTTTTTAACAATTAAAATTTTTAAATTATTAAAATTAAAAAATGTTTTTTTTTTTTTTTGTAGTATTATATTAATAATAAATAATTTGAATTTATTTTGTGCGAAATAATTAATATTGAATTTAGTTTTAGTTCAAATATATATATGAATACTACATATGTCTAAAGATAAGTAAGTTTTT
Organism: Phytoplasma sp.; assembly: GCF_035187685.1. NCBI lineage: Bacteria > Bacillati > Mycoplasmatota > Mollicutes > Acholeplasmatales > Acholeplasmataceae > Candidatus Phytoplasma > Phytoplasma sp. The sequence goes on from NZ_CP131022.1 coordinate 333,980, forward strand.
TAATTATTTCATTTTAAGATTTTTAAATATTAGTAAAGTTTTTAAAATTTTTTAAAATAAAAAAAGAAGTTTTAAATACGAATGAAACACTTTCTGCAAAATCTTATTTATTTAAATATTATCTTTTTTTATTTTTATTACTAGTCTCTCGAATACTGTATAATAATAATAATACTCACGGATAAATCTTTAAATATGTTAAATATGTTGTAAATGCGAAATAAATTTAAATATTTATAAAAGTTTAAAATATAAATAAAAAGGATTATAAAAAACAATGAAATTCAAAATAAAAGATAAATTATTGATTTTATCGGCAATTGTTATTTGTTTGTTTTGTTTAATTATGTTTATAAAAGCCAATAATGTTAGAGATACGGATTATAAAAAACATTTAGACTACGAAGCTGATTTCCAAACTGAATCACCTCTTTTTGCGGTTACAAAAAAACAAATTAGCGGTTTAAATAGAAAGCTTATACCAAAAAGTTTATCTACAACAGTAGATGATGACTCAAATTATGTTAATTCGATATCATTCGAACAAGCGGCAAACATAAATGGAAAAAATATTAAACTTAATAGCGGCGATGTATTTTTAAAAATAGAATTTTACAACTATGAAATGCAAAAAGACTTAATGAAGTGGTTTGATATACAAATCTATATGTATGATGAAACAAGTGCAGCATATTTAACTGAATTAAAAATGAATAAAATAAATGGAATATATCAGTTTAGCGAAAATAAATATCCAAAAATAGAATTAGATAACAAAACAGGCGATGGTAATCTAAAATTTAAATGTATAGTTACACAAACGCAACCAATAAAAGGTAATTTAAGCGAACATATAACACAAAGTTTAAAAAATTCACAATTAAAGTTTGTTAAGAGTTATCAATTGGTAGACTCAAAAGGTAATTCCATTGATGATAAAATAAATACTTTGGTGGATCAACAATAAAATATTATTAACAAGTAACAAATTAATATAATAAAGTTAATAATTTGAATTCAATAACAAAGTTATTATTAAGTATTTATTGTTAGCATTTTTATAAAAAAATTCTTTATAAGTTAATTCAAAAAATATAATTCCAAAATATGCAGAAAAAATGGAATTATTAAAAGATAAAAAATTGATACTCATTTGAAACAAATTCAAAAATTATAATAGTCAAATAAAACATACCAATAAAAATAAGATAATAATAATTTTAAACAATTAGATGTTAAAAAAAAGCTAACACAACTTTAAAAATCAATACTGAACGGGTAAATATTTAATAAAAAAATAATTTTAAAATTTTAATTTTTTTATTAAATTACTTTTTTTCGATAGAATAGCAAAATAGTGGTGTAATTCCGTTTTTGACAACAGATTAAGATTTTTTATGAAGACGTTCGATATACTTTTCTTTTATAAACGCTTAAATAAATAAGTTATGCAGTCTATAGAGATAAATGTATACATTTTTTTAAAATGTAAACTTGGTTAAAAGTATTTTTCTAATAAATATTATATAAATAATTTTAATACATTTATTAAATAAAATAAATATTATATTTCTTGACAAAAAATATTGTCAATATTTTTTTATTTAATAAATTATATGAAAGTAGATTATATCTTGAAAATAAAATTTTGTAAAAAAGTTTTATTAATTATTTACTGTTTAATTGTTATCTTATTTAAAAATTTTAAAATTTTAGCTCATAATTATTTTTATGTTGCACAGTCGTCATACGAAATTCCAATTGCTAACTTCGAAGAATATCAACAAGAATGGTTAAGAAATGAATTGATAACAAAACCTTACAAAATATATAATATAAATGTTCATGATATCATAACTAATTTTAATAATTTTAATATTGATAAGATGGAATATTATAAATGGTTTAACAATAAACAATTGAATGAACTGATGATGGAAGAAAATGCTTATTCTAAAACAAACCCATTAGTATGTTATTTTCAATATAGAGATAATCCTTTCGATATCAAATGCCCTACTAATATTAATGAATACCAATCGCAAAAACTACTAGACAATCAAATAGCTATTAAAAAGTTATTTATATTTTATGATAAAGAAGAAGTGACAACAAATATTGATATTAATATTAATACGATGTTAATCAATGTGAAACATTTGGAGGATGAATCGCAAAGAATAAAAGATGAATTTTTAACACAACAACAAATAAGTCAAAAGAATAAGTTAGAAGAATCATTAAATAATACAAATGTATTAAATATAAATATATTGCCAATAAAAGAGTTTATTTATGAGCAAACAATTAAAGTCGAAAAACAAAGAAATTCATATGTTGAAAAATTAACCAGTACATTCATAGAAAAATCACAAGTCGATTTTAAAGATATAAAGGATTTATTAAACATAATAGAAAAGTCATTATTATACAATATACTTCAAAAGAATAATAAAGATTTTTATCATTTAGAGTTTAAAAATTATAATAAAAAACAAATAACATACTTGCTTTGTGATTCTAATACACCTCAAGAAGATATTGATCAGTTTATGAGAAGCAAAAAATTAGTCCCTAAAAAGGCAATAACAATAGATAACACAATAACAACAATATTAGAAACTGAAGATACAAATTATACAATTCGTTGTACAAAAATCCAAAACATATTAAATGATGATTATGAGCAAAAGTTAAACGAATTAAAAAAAAAGACGGTTATTAAATCAGATGTACAATTGAATACATTAAAATATGTTGATACAAATATATTTATAAAAAATAAAGAAAAAATTAAAACTACAGAAACTAATAACTTTTTAACAAATTATGTTAAACAAGAAGCTGTCTTATATGATTACAATGGTAATGAATATACTTATATTAAAACAACAAAAACTATATTTTGGGTCAACATTGCAATTACTTATATATTTAAGTTCAATGAAAAACAAAAAGACATATTATTTCTTGAATTTAAAAGAAATAACTCCGAACTAAGTTTTGAACAACCTACGAAACCACCTAACTTAAATATTTAGATAAAGCAGAAAACAAAATTAATTTATAATTTCGCTATTAATTCATAATCTTTTTTAATTAAATTTAAGTAATAAAAAAGTCTGGTCAATAAAACTTGTCAACAATTATACAAATCAAAAGGATTAAATAACAAATATTCGTTTTTATCGATATTTTAATCATATCTTGTTTTTTAACAAAATCTAATCTATATTTTTTATTTTGAAATATTTTGTTAAATAAAAGTTTATATTTGATTAATTGGTTTTAAACTAGGATAAAATAAAGACGCTTCTTTATAATTGAATGACCAAAATTTTTCTTTTAAAAATTACAAGATTATATATAAAGTTTTATGATATTAATCTTATTATATTCATGGTGTTATCTGTCGAAAAGTTTACAAATACACAAAAAAGAGTTCAAAGATCATTTAATTATCAATACTAATCATTTCACAAAATTATTTCTCTCTATAAGACTTCAAAGTCCTTATGACTTTCGAAGTCTTTTTTATTCGTCTGAAGTGTTCTTGAAAACGAAACGATAGTAAGCCCCAATTTATTCTAAAAGAAATCAAAATTGTTTATTAATTATTTTTATATTAACATAAAAAATATTTTTTTAAATTGTAAAATTAAAAAATAATTAAAATATTAAAAATAAAATAACAAAAGGTATCATATCTAAATGCATCCTATATATTAAACACTTTTAAATTTCGTTTTTATTTATGTTTTTTAAATTTTTTATAAAGATAATAAATAAAAAATAAAGGAAAAATAATTATATATGGGTGTTAATATAAAAAATTATTTAGGTATAGAAAATAAAATTAACGAATTATTTTTTATTTACGATAAAGATAATAAAAAAAATTATTTTATCCGAGAACAAATATTTTTATTATTTTATAAAAATATAATTTGTCGTATTGTTAGTAAATTAAAATATTATCCTAGATGTTTAGAGAAAATTGATTTAATTCATGAAGGAATTTTGATTATGGATGATATATTATTGAATTATGTTTATACAAAATATAAATGTGATTTTGTAACCTTTGCTAAAGGGAAAATTAAACAAAAAATTGATAAATTAATTCGTTTAAGTCATTATCCTTCCACTCCTATAAGAGTTTATAATAAAAATAAAAAAAATAAAAGACCAAATCAAGATATTGAACTGTTTTCTTCGAATGAAAATATAGAAAATAGAATAGTCACAAAATATGAATATGAACCTTATTTTCCTAAAATGCTGAATCCTCATCAAGAATATATAAAAAAACTTAATTTTGAAATATTTTTACATAAAATGCACAAAAAATTGAATAAAATGGAATATCAAGTTTTAATGTATAGTTATGGAATTCCAAAAACAATTATTAATAATATATATTATGGATGTTTTTTGGCGGATTTTGAAATATCCTCAAGATTAAACATAACAAGAAAACAAATTTATAAATATAGAGAAAAAGCCATTTTAAAATTAAAAACATAATAGATAATAAAATTATTTTATAAATTTTTATTAATAATTTGTTTAAAAACAAATTATTTTATTTTTATTATGACCTGAGCAAGTCTTAAAACTACTTATATTTAAACGAATTCGTTAATAAATATTTTTTGTTTTTAAGAAAAGTAAAAAAGTTATCAAAAATTAATTTTTATAAAGTTTTTTGTTTAATTTTAGATTCGAAAAATTATTAATTTGTTGCGCAACTACAAATTAAAAAAATAAGGAGTTCTCGAAATGGAACAAAAAGAAAATAAAGAAAAAGGAACCATATTTAAAAATCCAGAAATATTAGCTAAAAATTTAAATTCAACTATAATGCAAGTTATTGTTTTTGTTTTAGTTTTTCATATTTACAAAGAATGGGATTTAGAACAAATTAAAAATTTAAATGTTTCTTTTTTATTTTTCTTAAAAAATTTTATTGCTTGTCATTATCAAATAATTTTATTAAATAAGTATCGTAATAATTTCAAAACATTGAATAAGACAAATAATTTACTGCAAGAAGAATGTAATTCTTTATACTTAAGAATTAAAGAAAAAGTTTTAAATGATGATAAAACTCAAGAACAAATATTTAATGAATTAGAAAAGGAATATCAAGATATATTAAAGGAAGATACTAATAAACTTATTTCAGAATTTATTGCTCAAACATTGATAAATCACTCGACTAATAATTCGTTTCAAGAAAAAGTTGATGATTCAAAAGAATCTCCTAAAAATGAATAATTTTTAAAATTGTAATAAAAAGTAATGAATAAAAAATTTAATTATTTTTTATTTAATCGACCAAAGAGATTAAACATTATGTTTAATCTCTTTTTTATATTCTTTTTGATTGTTTTAATGAAATGTTATAAAAAAATTTCAACGAAGAAATAACAACATTGAAATGATTTACATTCATTATTTCAATTATAAAATAAAAAAAATATAAAAAATATAAAAAATATAAAAAAAGGAAATGAAATATGATTTTTCAAGATAAAACAAAAATTTTAAAAATCTTTGGTCCTATTTTGTTATTTATTATTTTATCTTTAGTTGCTTTATTTTCCGTTATTTACCCTGAACAAAGCCAAGATTTTATAGATAAGGAATTATTAGAAAATTCAAATCCAAATTTTAATGATTTATCTCATGGTTCACACAAATCCATTGATTTAACTCAAGTACATAACGAATTACAAGAAATAATACAACAACAACAAAAAGACATTCAATCTAAAGAAGAAGAAATTAGTTTTTTGAATAATTTGATTCTTAATAATGATAATTACGATGATGAAAATAATTTTCAACCCAAATTAGATTTATTTACTTTAGATAAAGAAAAAAAAGATTTAGAAAATAAAATAAACCACTTAGAAATTTCATTGACAACTTCTGAACAATTAAATTCTGTATTAAAGGATAAAATTATATTTTTAGAACAACAGTTGAATGATGAATTTTATTTAAAAGATACACAACAAGAATAAATTAATTTGTTAAAAGAAGAAAATAAAAAAATATTAAATGACCTGAATAATTATAAACAAAAATATTAAGAATAATTTTATCATGAAATAAATAAGTTAATAAAATATAAATTATTTTTTTAATAAAAATTTATTGATTTAATTTTCATTTTTTGAAAGTGTCATAACTTAATTAAATATTTAGACATTTTTCGTTCAAGTTGTACATGAGAAAAAGAATAAAGAGAAGGTTTTAATATTTATGATCAAAAAACAAAATAAATTCAAATTTTTCATTTTATTTTTAATTATAACTATTTTATTTTCTTTATTAGCGACATCGATTTATTTTTTTCAAAGAAAAACGGAAGAAATTCGATTAGAACATGATTTTCCTACTTTTGAGATAGAACTTATAGGTGGTAATCATCAAAATAAATATCTTATTCCGATTTCTATTCCTAATTTAAATAAAGACAAATACGAACATTTGATAAATATAGAACATAAAGCTATTTTACATTCTAAATCTACAGAAATAAAAGAAATTTTGTTTTTAAAAATTACACTTTCTTTGGAATCGCCTAATATTACATTCGAAAATAGAAATAATTTTTTTGCTTTTCAATTTCTTGTAACAGATGCAAATAAACAAAAACAAATTTATTCTGATGATGATAGACCTTGTTATGTACATATGCAGCCGAACAATACACAAACAATTATTATTAATACTCAATTACAACAAAAAGATATTTTGACTTCTAATCATCCTAAACTTTATTTAATTTATGATTATGAATTAGTAGATAAACAAGGAAAATCAATTACAGGTGGAACTAATATTGTTACGAATAGAATCACTAATGTCGCAAATAATTAATTGTTAATGTTTTGATAAAAAATAATCAAATGCAATATTTTTTTAAAAATAAAAAGACTTTTTAAAGTTAAAAAAGTGTTAGAAAATAGAGGTTACGCGTTGAAAGAACAAGTAAATAAAATTCAATCATCAAACAAAATATTTTTTCTTTTTGTTTTTATTTTAATCTTTGTAATTTCAATTTTTTATATTTGGGTTCATCATAAAGCTATTACTGAAAATGAACATAAAATTCAACAAATAGAAAAAAACAATATTTCTATAAGTGATAAATTAAAACAAATTGAAAAAAATATGAAAGAACAACAAATAAATCAAGAAAGAACGAAGACAGGATTACAATCTGATAATTCATTTGATAAAAACAAATTTTATAATAAAAATAAAGATATTTTGTTAGAAAGTGATAATTTTATAGCACAAGATTTTAAAAAATTTCCAACTTTTGAAAAATTAGTGGGTTTGAATGAATCTAAATCAGCAGCTAAAGGTTTTATTAATTTTTTTCAAAATAAAAAAGCTTTTGAGGATAGAGGAAAAGTAATTGTACCTAAAGGTTTAATGATGTACGGAACTCCTGGTTGTGGTAAAACTGTTTTTGCAGGTTCTATTGCAAGAGAAACGGAATTACCTTTTATTGAGGTATCTTGTTCTATTTTTGCTCAAGAATTTGTAGGTAGAGCGCCTAAAATGGTAACGGAATTATTTGACTTAGCTAGAGAAGTAGCTTATCAAAATAATAAAGGAGCAATAATCTTTTTAGATGAATGCGAAAATATTTTTTTAAATATTGATAGTTTAAAACCAGGTTCTGAAATTGCTAATGTTGTTAATGAATTTAAAATTCAATTAGAACCAAAAGAAGGAAAACATGATTTAGATAAACCTATTTTTGTTATAGGGGCTACCAACCATATGGACGGTATAGAACCTGCTATTTTATCGCGTTTTACTCATCGTATTGAATTAAAACCAGGTAATAAAGCGGAACGAAAAATTCAATTGAATAATATTTTACAAAGAAATCAATTTCCTATTACGATAGAAGCTAAGAAATATTTACTAGAAACAATTAATGATGCATTAGAATATTTACCGCCACAATACGAAAAAAAAATTGATGGAACCGTAGTAGAAATTTCAATGGAAAAAAATTATAAAAAAGCTTATCGTGTTTTAGAAAATTTGGTAAAAGAAGCTAGTTTAAAATCCATTGATCGCGAAATAATAAATCTACAAGAAAACACAAAATGTTCTCATCCTAATCATGAAGAGCGTTTTGGAAATAATAGAATTTTCGCTAATAATAATTTATTGAAACAAAAAACTGATTTTCATATTTTAGAAAATTGTTGCGAATGTAAAGCGATTAATGTTGAAGATTTGAAAAAATCTTATCAAATAATAATGGATGAATCATGTAAATCTTTAGAAAAAGCGGAAAATAAAAATTAATATTTTATTAATAATGTTTGACAAAATATAATTAAAAGGAAGACAAAAATGTTATCACCTTTCGGTTTAATTAGTGGTTTTACAAATGTTAAATTATATTTGACATTATTTTTTATGGGCATACTTATTTTTTTTATTTTTTGGATAATTAAAAAATTTAGTGGTCATCAAAGTTCCATGAAAGAAAATATAATTTATTTTTCTATTTTAATAGGGGCTTTATTTTTAATTTGGTTATTTATTTTGAAAAAAGAACCTATAACTAAAAATTATGATAAATTAATTGGAGAAGTTAATCAAGCTGTTAATAAATATGATGATATTTGCAATAAATATAAAGGATTAGCTTCTAATTGGGAGCAAGAATTAAAAGATGCTGAAAATGAATTAAAAAGAATTGCTGAAATGCAAGAAATTACTGAAGCTGAAAAAGCTAAAATTCAATCCATAATAGAACAAAATGAAGAAAACATTATTAATATAAAAGCACAATTAATTAATATTCATGGGGAGATATTGATTGAAAAAGGAAAATTAAAAGATTTAGAAAAAGAAAAAGAAAAAATTGAAAGCGAAATTAAACAAAAAGAAAAAGAAGTGTTGAAAGAAAAAAATGAACAAAAAAAAGAAAAATTATATTTCGAAATCGATCGACTAAGACAAAAACATATTCAAATAGTTGAGGAAATAACAAATACAAAAATAAAAATTAAAAAATTAGAAACAGCAGAAAACGCATTAATTAAACAATTAAAAATAGTAGAAGAATTTAAACAAAATTTAATAAAATCTATGAACGATTTAAATCTAGAATTAAAAAAAATAGCTTCTTATATTATTACAATAGAAGATAAAAAACGCGAAATACAGAAAAATATAGATGAAACAAAAACACAAATAGACAAAATTCAAATAGAATGTGAAGCTTATCGTAATTTTAAATCTATTTTATTAGTGCTTAGACAAAACGCGGAAGCCTGGGAAAGATCAAATTCATTTTCTTTAAATAATATATCTAAACTTTTTTTTAAAGCTTTTGAAACAGTAACGGATGTTTTGACTGTGAATATGAGATTTCGTATTTTTCAAGATAAAGTAGTTTTTGATAAAGATTCTAATTCACAAATAAGTAAATTATCAATAAATTTATCTAAAAATCACCCTATATCTATTATAGTTGATAGTTTGATTCAAAAAAAAGGCGAAGACCCTAAAATGATAAGCACCGAAATGTTAAAAATTTATATGGAGGACATTAATAAAGAATTAGAAAGATTAGAAAAAGAATATAAAATACAAGAAAATAAATATATGGAATATAAATCACAAAATAATAATAATAAAATTATTCAAGAAATTAGAGATTTTAAGATAAAAACAATTAAAGAGGATAATATGATTATGGGAGATTATAGCAAATGGATAGGTGAATATGAAAAATTAATAGGTGAATTAGGTCAAAAAAAAGATGAATTTATAGAAAAAGAAAATCATTTAAATAAAATTGATAATTTAGACAAACAAAAATATAGAATTGAAGAAAATATTGAAGCCAAAGAAATAGAATACACTGAATTACAACAACAAAATCCTAGTTATAACAAAATTCAAGAAAAACTTCTGGATAGAAAAAATAAGAAAACTGGCATAAAAGTTCCTCATTTTGAAATACAAAGAGTAAATAATTAATTATTTTTACAATCAAGTTTAATAAAAAAAATAAATATTTTTTATATGGGATAAAAAAATTGATATACGAAAAGGATTATACCCAATGATTTTAAATAAAATAAAAATTTTTATTATAATTTTGTTTTATTTCGTTATTATTATTTTTGTTAAATTTATTTTTGCATGGGGTTATTTTCATGTTCGTTTGGGCGATGATTTAAATCAAAGTCAATATCAAATTCAAATTATGGATACGAACGAACTTGCTTATGAATGGTTAAGAAATGAATGTCCTACTCAGATATACAATATAAATATTCAAGATTGTGAAAGTATGAAACTTTTTTTAAAAGAATATAAATATTTAGATACAAATTTAAACAATAATGTGCCTGGTTATAATAGTTTCAAACAAACACAATTAAATTATATTTCTTTAAAAGAACCTCCCAAAGGGTTATTAGGCGTTTATATTATTCCTAGAGAAAATCCTTTTCAAATAAAATATTCTAATAAACAATATTCTAATACATTATCTGAATTGTTAAATGATAATAAGATTTCGATGAAAGAAATTTATTGTTTTTGGGATGTTAAAGAGAAACATAGAGAACAAGATGTTAAAATTCATCATATTGTATTAAATATTCGATCACATGAAATAGAAAATTGTATAAATAATTATTTAGATTCAAAAAATATTTTTAGAAGTAATAGGAATGTTCGAACGGGTTGTTATAATATGACCCAAAAATCTGGACTTATAATCCCCTTACCTCATTATAGTTATTATAATATACAAGCGGTGACAAATATTTATTTTGATGATGGTATTCGTATTATGGACATTAATAAAGGTAATATCCACGATCTTTTGAATATGGCCAATGGAGCTAAAAATATTTATATTTTTAGTTTAATAATATTCGAACCATTCTTGCTTCATAATGAGGACTTTCTTCGTCCTTTTGAAAGAGCAAGATAAAATGATTCATTCAGATAACGATTTTAAAATGGATTATACAAGTTAAAACAAATTATGATTTGTAAAATTTTGAAAGAAATAATATTATATATAATAGTTTTTATTTATATGTTAGTTGTTTTTTGATTTTTAAAATTTAAGTAATATTAATAGCAAAATAAATTGAAATTTTTTGAATCCAATTTATTTTATTTTTTTAAAAATTTTTAAATTTTAAATATTGGAAAGGCGATTTATAATTAAATTTGGCGAATATCCAATGTTTATTATAATAATTAATAAAATTTTTAATTTTTTTATTTAATGTTTTTAAATTTTCTGTATAGAAATTAGGTTTGTTTTCTTTTAAATAACCTTTTAAAGTTCCAAAGTAAGATTCTATCATTGCATTATCATTAGGAAAAGCTTTTCTTGAAATACTAATCAAAAAACCTTTTTTTTTGAGATATTTTTTAAATTGAATATTTTGATAAACACTGCCTTGATCTGAATGCATAATACAAGGTTCTTTTAATTTTGGCAATTTTTTAAAAGTTTTTTTTACTAATTCTAAATTTGGGTTTTCACTTATTTCAGATGATAAAATTTGATTATTAAAACCATCTATTATAACTGACAACCATAATTTACCATTTTGAGTCGGAAAACAAGTTAAATCGGTATATATTTTTTGTAAAGGTTTATCGGCTTTAAAATTAAAATTAATCAAATTAGACTTTTGTTCTATTTTGTTATAAAAACTTTTTTTATTATAAGGTTTTCTATATGTCATGAGCCATTTATTTATACGCATAATATTTAATACTTTTTTATTGTTCACTATTTCTTTATAAGTTCGAAAATAAAGTATTGTTATTTTTCTATATCCGAAAGAATATTGATTTTGTTTACATAATTTTCCTATTCTTTTGGTAATTATCTTATATTTAGATTCTCTTTTTTCTTTTATAGGTTTAACTTTTTTCCAATAGTAATATGAATTTCGATTTATTTTTAATAATTTTAAAATATCTTTAATTTTAAAATATTTTTTGTAAAATTTAATTAAAACAAAAATTAATTCTCTAAAATTAGGTTTTTGATAGTTAATAACTAATTGTAATAATTCAATTTCTTTTTGTCTTATAATTTCTTTTTTTTGTATTTCATATTTTTTCATATTTTTATTTTTCCTATTTTTAATTTGATTTTATAAAAAGAGAGAAAAATTTTGTAGAATTATTTTATATAAGTGAATATTATTTTGTAGAAAAAACTAAAAATAAATTTTATTGGGGATTTTTTTATTTTTGTTCGCATATATATAGTGAAAGATAATATTTCAATTGAATTATTTATTTAATTATATAAATTAATTATATTTTATTTTTTTATATAATTTTGAAAATTGAATATTTTTTTAATTATGTGGATGCAGTTCACATATATTTTTTGAATATAAAATATAATAAATTTTATTTTTTCATGTATAATAATGTAGTAATTTAAAAAAATAAAATTTATAAAATATAATAAAATGTGAAAAAGAAGAGTCTACTCTCCTCTACCTGAAAAATAATATTTTTATTCATTTTTAGGTCATATAGCACATAAAAAAATAATAAATCAAAAGATATTTATGAATAAAATTATCTTATCTTTATAATTTATTATATTCAGTAAAAGAGAGTGCTTATGTATAAGCGACTCTCTTTTTTATTAAAATTATTTGTTCAAAAGGAGTATATTTAATATTAAATACAACAAAACTAATAAAAAAGATTTAAAAATTAATGTTTTGTATAATGAGAGCATCCCACAAGGAGAATATTTAGTACTGGATGAAAACGGAGATAAATTAGGTATTTTAGAGAAAGACAAAATAGTTAAATTATCTGAAGAAAAAGAAACAGATGTAGTGTTGATTAATCCTAATTCTAATCCTAAAGTTGTTCGTTTAATGGATTATTCACAATTTTATTATAAGCATCAAAAAAAATTAAAAGAAATTAAAAAAAAACAATCAGTTGTAGTTTTAAAAGAAATTCGTATCAGTCCAACTATTGATGATCATGATTTAAATGTTAAAATAAAAAAAGCTTATAATTTTTTAAAACAAGGTGATAAAGTTAAAATTATTATGCGTTTTAAAGGTAGAATGATAACACATAGTAATTTAAGTAAAGGAACTTTTGATAAAATTTTATTTGATTTAAAAGATTTAGGTAATTTTGATATACCTCCAAAATTAGTATCTAATCAAATGATGACTCTCATATCACCTAAAAAAAATAAATAAAAATTTATAACTAAAAAGGAATTAATAAAACGCTATGATAAAGAAAAAAACTCATAAAGGTTTAAAAAAAAGACTTAAAATTACTGGTACTGGTAAATTCTTAAGAAGATACGCTTATAAAAATCATTTAGCTAGTTCCAAAACAACCAAACAAAATAGACAATTAAGAGGAATTACAAAAGTAGATATTTCTGATGTAAGAAGAATAAAATATCTTATTTAACATTTTTAAATAATATTAAGAAGGCAAAATAAATATGGTTAAAACAAGTTTTGTTAATGCGAGACATAAAAAACGTAAAAAAATATTAAAATTAGCCAAAGGTTATTTCGGTTCTAAAAGCAATCTTTATAAAACAGCTAATGAACAAGTAATGCGTTCATTACAATATGCTTATAGAGATAGAAGACAAAAAAAGAGAAATTTTAGAAAATTGTGGATCACAAGAATTAACGCTGCTTGTTTACAAAATAATATGCGTTATTCTAAATTTATACATGGTCTTTTATTGGCTAATATAGAAATTAATCGTAAAATGTTGTCTGATATGGCGTTTAATGAGCCTCATATGTTTGTTAATTATATAAATTTATCGCAAAAAGCTTTAAAACAAAAAGAAATAGAAAAACAAGAAAAACAAGAAAAACAAGAAAAACAAGAAAAACAAGAAAAACAAGAAAAACAAGAAAAACAAGAAAAACAAGAAAAACAAGAAAAACAAGAAAAACAAGAAAAACAAGAAAAACAAGAAAAACAAGAAAAACAAGAAAAACAAGAAAAACAAGAAAAACAAGAAAAACAAGAAAAACAAGAAAAACAAGAAGAAATGAAAGATAAAGAATTAAATAGCAAGTTAGTACCAGAATTAAGACAATTAGCGAAAAAAAATAAAATTCATAATTTTTCTAAATTAAAAAAATCTGAATTGATAGAATTGTTAAAAAAATTAAATTTTTGAGGAGCATAAATATATAAATTATGAAAAAAGAGATTACAAATAAAATTGTTTTGTTTTCATTGATTAAAACATTTTTTGTTTTAATAGTTGCTTTATCATGTTGGTTTCCTGATACATTTCAAATTTCTGGTGTACAACTTTATAAATCTTTATTAGGTTTTTTGGTTTTTTTTATTACTTATTTTTTGATATTTCCTAATTTTAAAAAAAATAAAAATGTTGCCAAAATTTTATTTTTTATTGAAACTTGTGTATTTATTTTAATTTCTTTAATACTGATTTTTCATTTTTGTATGCCACAAGAAGGAATTTTATTGAACATATCTAATTTAGATAATATTATTTTTTTAATTTGTATAATTCATAGTATTACGAAATTATATATTGAAACTATATTAGAAGATAAAAACAATATTTTATCTTTTTTTATCTTTTTTTTCTATATTTTTATATTAAGTACAAGTTGTTATTTATTAGGATTTCAAAGACAATTCGACCAATATATTAGAACTTCTTTAGCTATTATTTTTTCAATTATTTTTATATACTATATATATAGTAGTATGCATTCGATTTTGTTGTTGCAAAGCAAGAAAAATAGACAACAATATATTTCAGAATAAAAAATAAATTAAAAAGGTTCTCATTGTAATATTAGAGTTATTTGTTAAATAATTTTAAATTAATTTTGTAAAATAGTTATTTAATTATTTATATATTGAAATAATTATTATAATTTGAATATTTACGCTTTAATATTTTTTATTAATATAAACTATTCAAAAGTTCAATAAAATATATTTTATTTTCTTGAATAAAATAATTATAAAAGAATAAAACAAAATTGAAGAGGTTTTTGTTATTTATGAAAAGAACATATCAACCAAGTAAAATAAAAAGAGTTAGAACCCATGGTTTTAGAGCTAGAATATCTACTGTTGGAGGTCGTCGTGTACTTTCAGAAAGAAGAAGAAAAGGTCGTATAAAATTAACTGTTTAATTCTATCATAATTATTGAAATAAAATAGAAATGAATCAGTTATTTTTAAATATTTATAAAATTTTAAAAATATGTTTGTTACTCGATTGATAAAAAAATATTTTTAACAAAATTTTAAATTTATATTTTTTTATTTTATCAAATATTTTAATTCAAAATCCAATTAAAAAGGTTATTTTATATTCCTAGTTTTTATATAAATTTTTTTCATAAATTTATTGAATTTATATTAACTATTTTTCTTTGTCTAGTTATTATTTTTAATAAAATTTCAGGAATATATAAATTTTTAGATATGAAAAAAAAATTTATTTTAAAAAAAAAAAGTGAAATAGATTTTATTTTTAAATTTAAAAAAAATGTAAGAAGTTATTATTTTATTTTATATTATATTAAAAATGAAAATTTATCAAATTTTAAATTTGCTTTAAGCGTTGGCAAGAAATATGGAAAGGCTCATGAAAGAAATTTAATAAAAAGACGCTTAAGAATGATTATTCATAATAATGTCTTTTTAATAGATAATAATTTGTCTTTCGTTCTTGTTATTAAAGATGTTGCAAAGAAATTAAGTTTTTCTGATTTAGAAAAAAAATTTTTAATTTTAATAAAGAAATCCTATTTGGAATAATACAAAACAAGGTAATTAATTGTGAATAATATTAAAAATACAAATGAGAAGTTGTTTCAAAAATTTTTATTGATTTTTGTTTTAGTTGTTTTAGTCTATTTTCTTATAAAAAAATTTGGTCCTAACGAAGTTGTTCTTAATGAACGCGAAGAATTAAAAATTATTTTTAATAAAGATAAATTTGATGATAACAAAATAGATAACAAAATAGATGAAGAAAATGTTTTTAATTTTTTAAAAGAAAAAGATGCGGAAATATTCGATTCTAAAATCGATAAGAAATCAAAATCTATTATATTTGAACATTTAGATATATCTAAACCGATAGATGTTGAATTAAAAAAAAAAATTACAGAAGAAATTAATTTAATTTTAGAAGGTAACAAGATTTATTATTATTATTTAGATAAAGATAAATCTAATTTTAAAAAAGATTTCAAATCAAAAATTAAAGAATTTTTCACTATTAAAGTAGGCTCTAACATAGAATATTTTTTGGAAAAATATAAACAAGGCAATATAGAAAAAAATTTTTTAATAAAACTGGGTATTATAAAAAATAATAAAATAGAACCTTTGAATGAACTATCAATTCTTTCAGATCAAAAAGTTGATATAACAACATCATCGAGTAGCATATATAATCGCATTATTAGAGCAAGAAAGAATGAAGATAATATAAATAATTATTTTTATTTAAAATATAATAATGATGATTCTCTTAAATTAAAAATTTTTGTTGATGATTCAGGAGATTTACCTATTCAATGGCCTAATAAAAAAGAATGGAACTTTTTTTTAGGTTGGGGTTATATATGGAATGTTTTAATTGTTTTAATAGGTTCTTTTTTAGATTTTTTTTCAAATATATTTATTATTTCGGGTTCTAAAGGAGTTTTTTTTGGTAACCTAGGTTTAGGTATTATTTTAACTACTCTTTTGATAAGAACTTTATCATGGCCTATTTATACCAAAGCTAGTACTTTTAGCATGAATATGAGTTTAGCTCAACCAGAAATTAATAAAATACAAGAAAAATATATTTTGAAAAAAGATAAAGAAGACATTCAAAGAATGCAAATTGAGATTTTTAAAGTATATCGTAAACATAATTTTAGTGTTTTTAGTATTTTTATATCTTTTTTACAAATGCCTATTTTAATTGCGATGTATAGAGCATTAAATCGTTTTCGTATTCCTGGTGGTATTTTTAATGCTAAATATCATCAACCCTTTTTAGGATTTATAGAACTTGATTTATTTTCACCATCTTTTAATGAAACATTTCAAATTATTATTAGGATATTTTTATCTTTGATTGTTGCTGTAACTATGTTTTTTTTGAATAAAAATAATTTTAAAAAACCTTCTTATTTAAAAAATAATAGTTATAATTTAAGTATTGAACAAAAGTTAAAACAAAAAAATCAAGAAAAAACTATGAAAATAGTTAGTTATGTTACGATTGTTTTTATGTTTATAACTTCTTGTAAAGATTCGCTTTTGTCTTTATACTGGATAACAGGAAACATTTATACTTTATTTCAAATAAAAATTAATTTGAAAATGATGGAAAAAAAATATAATTCGTTAAAACAAAACAATTTGTAATATAATTTTTTGTTTATAACAAAATTTAAATAAACATATTTTTTTGATAAATAAAAAAAATATCAAAAATTAAATTTTTGATATTTTTAAGAAACAATTTAGTTTTTGTTATTATTATCGTAATAATTAACATATTATTATATTTTTAGTATAAAATAACAAAATGTTTGAGTTTATTTATTATAATAAATACTTGTAGTTGAAAGGTTTTCATAAAAATTTATGTTTTTATGTGGTTTGATAATATCAAGAAAATAAAAATTTGTAAATCACGTTTTTTAATATTTTTAATATTATTGTTGATCCTAGTTTTGAATATATATTTTATTGAAAAATATGATAATGAATTAGAAATAATTACAATATGGAATCCTTTTTTGATTTCGTTATTTTTCCTAATGGTGTTAGGCATGGGTTTAAATTTTGTTGGTAATAAAATTCCTTTTTTTAATAAATTAGGAATGGGTTTTTTTCTTTGTATCTTTGTTCCTTCTTATTTGGTATATAAACAAGTTATTATAACGCCTATAATATACAAACAATTAAAAATGTTTATTTCTCATTCGGATAATGGAATTAATTTTCCTAAGTTTTTTATTACTGTTGTTGTTGTAGGTGGAATATTAAATGTAGATCATAATTTATTAAAAAGATTTATTTTAAAATTTATTCCCTTAGCTTTATTAACTATTTTTTTCTCTTTTTGTTTTACAGGTTTATTAGGTTATGTAGTAGGATATTACACACCAGAATGTATTAATAATACTTCTACAAATTCTTTTAGAGATTCTATTTTTTTTATTTCTGTGCCTTTAACTAACGGCGGAACTAATTTAGGTATCAATGGTTTTTATAGCATTTATCAAAAATTTTTTGGTTCAGAAGAACAAAAAATAAAAAGCATTCTTTTAGCTCCTCTCCTTATAGCTAGATTTTTTAGTATTTTTTTATCTGGTTTATTATATTTGTTGTTAGATAAAACCGAATTAAGTGGCAAAGGAAAGTTGGAAAAAGATGCAAATAATTTTGTTAAAGAAATTAAAAATTCGGAATATACTTTAGATTATAATAATATTGGTATTGGTTTGTTAATTATTTTAGGTTTTTATTTCTTGGGAGTTGTTATTAATCAAAATATACCTTTTAGAATGGATGAAATGGTATATGTGATTATTTTATCTTTAATAGTTAAGATTTTTCGTTTGATTCCTGAAGAATATCAAAAGTATTCGGCACAAGTAGGTAAAATGATGGCTATGCATTTTACTGTTCCTATGATGGTTGCTTTAGGTTTAACTATTGATTTTCAAATTTTGATATCATATATGACTAATTACCAAACAATATTGTTAGTTTGCTCTTCGTTGCTGTTTTCTGTTTTTATCTCTTTTTGTTTAGCTTATTTATTTAATTTTTATCTATTTGAGTTTTCTTTAATTGTAGGTATTTCTTCTTATAGTATTGGAAGTACTGGAAATATTGGAGTTATGTCCGTAAGCAATAGAATGGAATTATTACCTTTTGCGATTATATCTACGCGAATTGTAGGCGCTTTAGTTTTTATTATAACTTCTTTTTCTTTTTGTAAAGTTTATCAATGAAAATTTTATTTTGTATTTTAATAATTAGTTCAAAATAATACTTTATGTGATGAATGATTTTCATTTTTTATAATTATAATATATTATTTAAATGTTTAATCATGTTTTTTATTTTTTTAATTTTTTTATTTAAATATTTTTTTCAATATTTTACCAAATTATAATAAAAATATTATATACTTTTTTTGTTTAATTAATTTTTGCTAATAAAATAAAATGTTGAAAATTAAAATGTTTGAATATAGGAAGTTAAATATAATTTATTAAAAAACTTTTAAGTTTTTTGGGAAATCAAATTGTATTTATAAGTACAACTACTATTAAAATTTTTTATTTTAACATTATGATTGAATTAAAAAATTAAAATTAAATTATTTACTAATTTTATAAAAACATTACAAATAATAAAATAAACTTTTTTATTTTTGAAATCTCCAAATCAAAATATTTATATTAAACTAAAAAAACAAGGAAATAACTTAAAAACAACTAATTTTAAGCATAATTACTTTTTTAGTTTAATATATTAATAAACTATTTATAATTATAGTAATTGATAGTTATCAAAATAATAAAAAATTTCTATTTGGATAACAGAGGTAATAATAATTTTTCATCTGTTAAAATCCTAAATAATTTTAAAATTAGAAAATGTAAGAAAAGATTTAGGAGAATGCTTTTTAATAAAGAAACATAACAATTAAATTCTTTTTTAAATCAAATAAAATTTGTACTGAGTTAAAAAATGTTTTATCAAACATATTTATCAAACATATTTATCAAACATATTTATCAAACATATTTATCAAACATATTTATCAAACATATTTATCAAACATATTTATCAAACATATTTATCAAACATATTTATCAAACATATTTATCAAACATATTTATCAAACATATTTATCAAACATATTTATCAAACATATTTATCAAACATATTTATCAAACATATTTATCAAACATATTTATCAAACATATTTATCAAACATATTTATCAAACATATTTATCAAACATATTTATCAAACATATTTATCAAACATATTTATCAAACATATTTATCAAACATATTTATCAAACATATTTATCAAACATATTTATCAAATGTCGAATTTTTATTCATATTTTTGTAATCAAAAATATATCTTAAAGATTCTAATTTAGTTAACTTTATGTTCTCTATTATTGCGTTCAGTTATTTTTTGTATAAAACAATATTATCATAAATTTTTTTAATTTAAATTTTTATTTAAACTTATTTTTATTAGTATTCATTAGCTAAGTATATAAAGTGATGTATTTATTTAATATGGTTTTATAAATCAGATAAAAATTTTTACCAATTTTTAGCTTCTAATGTATATTTTTCTTTAATTAAGTATTTAATGTTTTAATTTCTAAAGTTTATAGTTGTTATTGTTTTTGATTTATTCTTAATATCAAAATCTTTATTAAGATAAAATTGGTATTTTCTTTTTTTAAAGTCTTAAATAAAACTGTTTCAAAAGGATCATCAATATCATTTTTAACTCATTAAATTTATAAGAGTGTTAGAAGATAAATTATAATTATTAAAAAGGTTTTGCGGATATTGATAGAATATATTTTCTTTAAATATTTTCTCTGGATATTGATATTTATCAAGGCTGTTGAAAACGAAAGTTTTACATATATATCGAGAATATACTTTTCATTCTGACTATTTTTTTGATAAGATTTAATTTGTTTTCTTTGTATTTTTTATTTTCAAACCATTTTTTTATTGTTTTGATTTTATATAGGTAGCGAAAGGATCTCTATTTATGTTTTATTTCTCTTTGTCTAACTTGATTCATTGAGAAATTATGAGATAAAAAAACTAACAAAATAATTACGATAATATCATACTATTATTAAAATTTTTTCTTCTAATTTGATTTTTTTATTTTGTATAAATCGAATTAAGAGATAAAAACGAAAGCAAAAATAAATAATACTATCAATTATATACATTAACAAAAAATTTGTTAATGTATATATGCATTTGTGATAAACACTCCTTTGTTAAAATATAAAGTTATTTTAATATTTAATTTTTTAAATAACTTTATATTTTAACAAATTTCATTTTTATTATTAAAATTATAGATTTGATATAAATTTTCATATTCCACCTATAATTTGTGCATCTTTAAAACTGTTCTAATTTAATGAAATTATATTACAAACCTATGATTTTTGCTCTTTTAATTGTTTTAATTAGTAAGGTGAATATGCTTTTATATCTATTTTTTTGGAATATCACCAATTTTTTTATATTATATTAAGTGTATAATGTTTGTCTTCTTTATTTTCTTTGCTTTTTTTAAAACAATCGTTTGAAACTGTAATTTTATTTATTTATTCCAACATAAATTATTATTTTTTGCGAGATTATTAATGGTTCTATTTTTTTTGTGAGATACTATAAACTTAATTATGCTTTTCTTTAATGAGTTTTTAGGAGAATGACAGTTATTATTTTATTAACTATGTGTGAATTATTTAGTTATGAGTTTGGTGACTTTAAGTTTTAACCAATATTTT
The DNA here is from genome assembly GCF_035187685.1 of Phytoplasma sp. Lineage (NCBI taxonomy): Bacteria > Bacillati > Mycoplasmatota > Mollicutes > Acholeplasmatales > Acholeplasmataceae > Candidatus Phytoplasma > Phytoplasma sp. Next base: position 355,634 of record NZ_CP131022.1, read on the forward strand.
TACAATTGGGTATATTAACATCGTTTATAGCCTAAGGTAGTTCAAGAAAGTTGGTATTAAAATCAGAAATATTCTATTACTAAAATATAGATAATTAAATTAGACCAAAAACAAATTTAATTTATTCTTTTATGTTCGTTTCAGAGTTTATACATAGAATTTTATTATTCTTGTGATATCCTTTTTTTTGATAATAATTTCTCTTTAATTCTTCCGCTACTATTTATTTTCTGTTTTAATTTACTATTATTTCGTTTAAATGCGAACCTAGATAGTTATTGTTCTTCTTTTTTTGATTATCTTGTTTAGAGTTTGAACAATCAAATAAATAAAATAATTATATCGCTAATCATTAATATTAAAGTATTATAATTATTAATCTTTTTGTATATTTAGAGAAAAATTATTTAGACAATATTTTAGTTAAATGATTTTGTTCTATTTTCATTTATAAAAAAATAACTATTATATAAATAAATTTTATTTCTTTCATTTAAGATAATTTGCTGAATGATTATGATCCATTAAAAGCTCAATTTTCTAGAAATAACTTCGTTTTAAAAATATAATTTATAAAATAAAAAAATCTATCATGTCAACAAAATATGAGATTTTTGAACTATTGACTAAAATAAATAATTAATATTAACATTAAAAATTTGTATAGAGGTTTTATTTTTTATTTTTTTTTAGAAATATTTCATATAAATACCCATTCAAATACACCAAACCATAAAAAAGACCCAAAAGTATTTGTAAAAAAGATAAAAACAAAAGATAAACTAAAAGCCATTCGTATTTTTTAGGTATTTTCTCTTGAATAAAAGTATCAATGTCTTGCAAAGCCAAAACACAAATTAAAGAACCGAAAATTAAATGAAAAACAGCTGATATTAGATAAAAACCATACATCAAGTTTGTTATTGGTAAAGCGTATGCGCTGAAGATAAGTAACAATCCTAAAACAAAAGAAATCATATATAATATAATGATTAAATTACGATATTTTTCATTTATTTTAATTTTACGTGAATAATACAAAAAAGATAAAAAAATCATAATTAATAAAGTGATAAAAACAATAACAAATTCAAATAATACGAAATAATGTAAATATAATTTATATTCTTGTTTTATGAAGCAATAAGCTAAACCATGTAATAACCCATATGATATTCCAAAGACGAAAAAAAAAGCAGACAAAGCAAATTTAAAAATTGGATAATAACAATAAAGTCCTATATAGAATGGTATTGAAAAAATGAGCATAAAAATGAATCCTAAAGGATATATACTAAAAACGGCAATACCACGTTTTAAATTTTCTTCATAAGAAAATTTTAGCCAATCACATAATACATGGTTTATAATTTTAGAGTAAATGTCAAATTTTTGTTCAGTTTTTATTAAATAACATCCAATAAAAGAAGATATTATGAATATAGAAAATAAAACAGAAAACTTAATAAAAACACTTTTAGGAGTAATTAGTTTTAATTGGGTTTTAGATGATTCTATTTTTTTAATATTTTGGATTTTTTTTTTAATTTTTATTTTAGTTTTAATATTTGCTGCATTTTTATTTATAAAACGTTTTGCATTTTTACTAGGATTGAAAGGATATTCAACAAAATCTTTAAAAAAATTTTTAATATATTTAAATATTTTCATAATTTTCCTTTGTGTTACTTATTTTATTTTTTCATTTTACCATTATAAATAGATATGAATTCTGGATTACCATTGGATTTTTTTTTAGTTAAAATATCTATTAACATATGACTAGATTCAACAATATTTTCTTTTTGGATCAATAAAGAATATTCTTGCCCATTATCGTTATTTTTAATTTCATAAACTGCTGTTTCTTCTTCCGAAGGAAAATCAATACAAAAACCTATTGTTTTTTCATAACTATTGTTTTTGACATCAAAACTCATTTTTTTAACAATATATATTTCTGATTCGATTTTTTGTTCTGCTTTGTCAATTCCTATTTCGATCCCTGGCATAAAAATTTTACCAAAAGTATCACCGATAACTTTTTTAGTGGTTTTTTTCCAAACTTGTTTAGCTATTGTATGACCGACTTTTTTATTAATTTTTTTAACTATTTTGTCTTGTATTTGATTTTTAATCGATTTTAAAACTTGTTCAGATTTCACACCTAAAATACGTTTTAATTTTTCAATAAGAATATCTGTTTCAACATTTGCTTCTTCTTCGTTTAAGAATGATTCATCTGTTAAATTGTTTTTATTCTTTTCATTTTCTATGTTATTCCATAATTCTGAAGTAAAAACTTCGCTACTAGTGAATAAATCTTTAATTTGTTCTATTAAAGAATCTGAAGTAGTTGACATATTACATTTACAAAAGGTAATATTAAATTTTTTAATATTATTTAAATCGTAATTATTAAAAAAGAAAAATCCTCTGCCATGATTTAATTTTAAAGAATAACGAATCGCTTCATTGAACATCGCTATTTTATCGTTATTTTTTGGAAGGAAATCTTTTAACAAATAAGGTTTTACAAGATTCTTATAACCAAAATCATAAAATATTCCAGAGAAAGGAATAGGAATAAAATTAGAAGCTATAGATATACTATCCTCTGTTGCTTGTTGTTTATTCAACCATTCTTGATATGTTTTACAAGAAATCATCTGCACTCCTTTTATATTATAAAAAACTTTAGCATCAGAAGATAAAAAAGTTCCTTCTTCGTGTTTCCATTCTTCTCTGTTGTGATAAGAAGAAGAATCTTTTTCATAATTATTAGGATTAAAAGCATATACTAATGAATTTGATGAAAACAAAACAATTATGAAAAAAATAAATAAATAAAATAATTTAATTTTAAAATAAAAAGCAAATTTATTCATAAAACAACCTTAACTAATCCTATATTTTGAATATTTTAAAAAAATTTATTTTGATAACATAAATATATCTGGTTTATACATATTTTTCTTTCTAATTCATTTATTACTTAAATTTAAATAAAATTTAAATATTTTCTTGTAAAATATTTATTATTTTAATAATACGTTTTTTTTTTTTTTTTTTTTTTTTTTTTTTTTGTCAAGCGAAAGAAAAAAATACTTTTTTAATTAAAAAAAGTTTCTTTAGTTAAGTTGGGTATAAAAAAATAATTTAAGTAAGAGGATTAATTATATAAAAAGAAATTCTTTTTAATAATTGATTCTCTTAACTTTATTTATAGTAATAAATTATTATTTTTAATAAAGTTAAATGATTATTATAGTTTTATATTGATATTTAAATATTAAAATTTTTAAATATTGTAATTTTTTAAATTTTAATTATTTAAATTAAATTTCAAAATAAAAAATTTTTATAAATATTTATTTTTTATTAAAATTAATTTAAATATATAAACGCCTAACAATGGTAAATTATTAAAATTTTTTTGGTTCTTATAATGTATATTATGTAAACCATTATTTTATTTTAATAAAAAATATTAATAATTTAGATTATTTTTATTAAATTTTAAAAATTTTAATATTTAAATATCAATATAAAACTATAATAATCATTTAACTTTATTAAAAATAATAATTTATTACTATAAATAAAGTTAAGAGAATCAATTATTATTAAATAATATGGGATTATATAAATTAGGTGTTAATAATAAAATAAAGATGATATTTTTTTGTTAAACATAATAAAAGTTCCTTTATTTTTAAGGTTTTTGGGTAATAAAAAAAGACCCTAGAAAGAAGGTCTAAATAATTATGTAATATATTTAATATTTTAATTTCTTTTTATTATAGTTATTTAGTTAATTTTTGTTGTTTTGTCTTTTATGATTATATTTATTTCGTTCGGTTGATTATTTATTGATTTATAATTCGAATATTATCATAAATTATATCTAATCTTTCAGACATTTCATACATTCTACTTAAACGTGTTTGAGGATTTAAAGTTGTATCATTAAAAATGTTTGTTAATTGTTGTACCAAATTATTTTTTTCTTCTTCGATTTGGGTTTTTCTTATATCTAAATTTATTCCAGGGAATGAATATATTTTATTGTTAATAATAATTAAAAACAAAAATCCTAAAACAATAAATAAAAAAATTATTATTTTAAATTGATTATTTAATTTAAACATTTAAATTAAATCTCCTTTAATTTTTTATTATTCTTTTTTGGTATTATATTTCTCTTTGAAGATTGATAAAGTTTGGTGGATAGGAGAATTAAAGTAGAGATTGAATTTTTCGCGTTCAAATTTTAAATTATGTAATCTAGCACGACTAAGGTAGTATATTCTTTATCTTCTTCAAGGAAGTACATAAATTTGGACTTTTGGTATTTAAGAATGAGGTAAATTACCCTATTGGACCCCTTCGTGTTGTTGTTTTTTTGAAGTTAATGTAACGCCATAAATTTACTGTCGTCTTGTTTATAAAAATATGCGCTGTCGAAAACATTTAAAGTGGTAGTACGGTCATATGTTTTTTCCCATCTTTACCAACGATTGAAAGGGATGGAGGTCTTTGAGAAGTAAATAGCTAGGTTGTAAGATTCGGGTTGGGATTGGATATGGTTTTTTTATGTTATTTCTTTTATTATCAAATGATATTTTGTTTTCATTAAGATATTTATGGTCTATTTTATTAAATAAATCTTCACCGTAAGTAGTATTATAGTCAACCTCTTCTAGTTCATTTTTTAATTTAAAGGATTTCAAAAGGATTACTTTTTTAGTTTCTTGATCTATTTTTTGTTTTATTTGCGATATTTTTATCTCATGAATATCTAGTTTTTTTGATAATATCTAATCCTGTTTAATCCATCAAATTTATAATGGACTCGACCTTGTATATAATAATCTTAGCCGCTAAATTATTCTTCCCACTCTTTTTTTAATTCCTTTTCTGGTTTTTATTTAGGACAGGAATAGGAGATTTTTAGGGAGTTTAATAACTCCCGTTTTAGTTAAGATTATAAAACCAATAAAAACGATAATGATTAAAAAAATTATTAACAAAAACCATTTAAGTTTTTGTTTCATTTTAAACATGATTATTATTTTCTTTGGATAATATTTTTATATAAACCTATTTTAAAATATTTAATTAGCAAAAAGTCAATTAAAAATTTTTTTGAACCATGAAGTTGCTTGTGTAACTTGTCCGGGTTGTTTCTGATTTAATTTTATTATCAATCGGTTGAAAAGAACCTTTCCAATTTTTTTGACCTTCTATCGTTTCTTGCATTTTATCGTATCCAGTGATTTTGGTAGTTAAAAGTTTTTCTAATAAATCGTTTTTAGTTTGATCATTTTTCTTTTTTCTGTTTTTAATTTTTCTTTTAGTTTTTCGATTTCATGAAGGAGTTCAGCGATAAAATTAATTTTAAACTTTGTCAAGCTCAAATTTATAAATTTTTTAAAATTATCTTTAAAACAAACCTTTTATAGGCTAAAAAAATTAAAAAAATTTTTTAAAAACATTTGACAAGATTTTTAATTTTAATAATTTCAAAAAATAATTTATTTCTTAAAAAAAATAAATTTTATGTTATTATAAAATAATAATTAATAAAAAAATTTGATTTCTAAAAAATTACTTTTTAGAACAAAACGAGATTTCAGATTAGTTCAGTTTTTAAGAACACTTCAGTAAATAAAAAAAACCTGAAAAAAAGGTCTTATGAGTTAATGATTGGTTATTTAATTTCTTTTTAGTTATTTTAACGTCTTCGGCTATTAGTTCGATTTGATTGATTATGATTATTTTCGCGCGGCATAGCATTATGCAAAATAATTTGTTGAGCTGAAATACGTTGACTTAATTGCATATTTTGTCTTAAAAGATTATTAATAATTTCTTCAGAAGCATTATTACTCCTAGCATTAAAAATTTGTTGGACTATTCTAGCTTGTTCAAGGTTCATTTCTTGTAAAATGCGAGCTTGAGTTTCGAAATTATTATTATTATGATAACCATTATTTGGTGTCATATTACCATTATTCATCGCCATAATTTTATGATTATTCAAAAGAAAGACAAATCCTATAAAAGTAATTAAACAAAAATAAATTATGGTAAATTGTTTTTTTAACTGAACCATTAATTAAATCTCCTTTATTTTTTATTTTAAAAGAATTTTTTCATAATATTTTTTCATAATATAAAAAACAAATAAAATAAAAAAAACTTACTAATATAAATGCAGATATAAAAACATATTACTATCTATAAGTAATTTTTATTCACTTCTCTTTGTTGTATTTTTATCCCTCAGATGGGGTTATTTCATATAGGGATTTGATGGATTTTAAGTAGAATTGTTTGTCTTCTAATAATGTTTTATCATAATCGCGTTGTAATGAATCTCTTAGTTTAACAAAACTTGATAATGCTCTCTCGTAATATTCTTTTTTAGATTCTAATTTACCGATTTCAACCTTTATTTGACCTATTTGTTCAATTAGTTCAATACGTTCATTTTGGAATTTTAAGATGTTGTTATTAATTTGAGTTAATTCATCATTTTTATAAATTGATATACCTTGAGTTTGTAATTGTGTTTTTTTGTTTTGTCTTTCTAGTTTTAATTTACTTATTTTTTTATTTTTATCGGCCAATGCTTCTTCTTTTTGTTTTAGTTGTTCTTTTAATGGTGGGATTAGGTTTATTACTGAATCTTTTTGGGTGATTAAATCAATTTCATTGTCTTGTTTTTTGTTGATTTCTTTTTTATATTGTTTTCTATATTCTAAGTTTTTTTTTTTGCGAGTTCCTTATTTTTTCAATTGCGGTTATTTCTTGCGAAGAAAGATTGCTTAACGGTAAAATTTCATTTTCGTTTTCAGATAAAACATAATGTTTAATTTTATCAAAGTTTTCTTTAGTTATTTTAATTTTAGGTTTTAGCGGTTCTATTTCGCGCTTGGGTCTTGATAAGTAATTAGGTTGGGGATTATATTCTAACTCATTAGAATGATTTGCTAATGATTCTTGTTCTTTTTTAGTTTCAAAAAAACCTATAATAATAACTATACTAAAAATTAAAATAATCAAAATCACAATCCAATATTTTTTAAAAAAGTTCATTATTTCATTTCCTTTTCAATAATAGTAGTAATTTATATTATTTTTTAAAGAAATTAATTACTACTATTATACAATTTTATTTGTTTTAAATTTAAAGAAAAATTTTTTTAGGTCGTGATACGCGTTAATTCTGGAATTTTACCACAATGGCGTTTTTGTAATCTTTCTTAGAATTTGGCGTAATTTGGGGATTTTTGTTTTAATTCTTCTTTTATTACGTTGATTTATTTGTTTTTTATTTCTAATTGTTTTTCTAGGTCGATTTTAATATTTTCTAATTTATCAACATTAGAAACTTCTTTTCGTTTATCATATAACTCTTCAATAATCTTGTTATATTCTAAAATATATAATGTATCTTGTGTTTTAAATCCTCACAATTGGTTTTTATCTACTTTCACTTCATTTTTTAAATTATCGGTTTCTATACGTTTATTATATTCTTTTAGTTTCTTTTTGTAGTCTTTTTTGTCGGCGTCCAGTTTTTATAGGTCTCGGTCAATGTCTTTGGTATACATTTCTAAAGCTTCTTTGGTAATCATTAGAGGATGTTCTTTACCTTCTTGGATTGAATCATTAATAGTTACTTTTCTCATTCTTTGTGCGTATTTTTATTTAATATTCAAACAAATAAAATTGTATAATAGTAGTAATTAATTTCTTTAAAAAATAATATAAATTACTACTATTATCGAAAAGGAAATGAAATAATGAACTTTTTTAAAAATTATAAAGAAGCTATTCTCGTTATTGGTTTTGTTGTAATTTGTATTACAATTGGATTTATTTTAAGTAACAAAGAACCAAATCAACCTTCAGAAACTAAACGAGAAACAAGAAATCTCAAACCTAAAATTAAAATAACTAAAGAAAACTTTGATAAAATTAAACATTATGTTTTATCCGAAAACGAAAATGAAGTTTTATCAGTAGAAAATCTTTCTGAAGAAGAAAAAACCGAAATCAATAAAATAAAACAAAAATTAGTTAACAATATGATACATAGTAAAGATTATTGGAATCCTAAAATAAAAGAAAAACAAGAAAAAAGCAACCAATTAAAAAAACAAATTGAAGAAATCGAAAATAAAAAGAAATCACAAAATTTAAGTTCGAGAGAAATAGCCAATTTAGAAGTCGACAAAAAAATGTATGAAAATATGTTATATGGAATAGCAGGTTCTGAAAACTATAAAAAAGATTTAGAAAAATCTTTAAATAAAGATTTAGAACAAAATAAAAACAATGCCCTATCTTACCTCAACTCCCTCTATGAAATCACCTCCGCTGAGGAATAAAAAATAGTAAAAAGGATTAAATTAAAAATTATGAATTCATGCATTGGTTCAATATTAACTTTTTTTAAAGTTTTCGCAGCTGTTTGTTGTGGTTGCAATACAATAGATATATACAAAGAAGAAGTTAATAGATACTGGTATCCTGTAGAACAGGAAATAAAATTAAATTATCATAAAAATAAATTAAAAAATATATGTTTAAATATTTTAGATAACAAAGATAATAAAAATTATGAAATCGTATTTGAATATAATCAAATAAAAATTGACATACAACAAATAATAAAAGTATAGATAATTTAAATATTGAAAATATAATGAAGTTGAAGAAAAACATTATTAATTATTATCAAAATAAGGATCGGATATATTTTTTGAAAATATTATGTTAAAAGAGTATTTATTTAATATTTAAAATCAAAAATAATTTATTATCATTGAATATATTTTATTTACTTTTTAACATAACTACAATGAAGTCAAAAAGAAACCAAAATGAAAAGAACAATCCCTGGTTGGAAATAAAAAAACTAATTTTAAATATATTAAAAAATAAAGGAGTTTTAATTTGTGTTTCAATTAAAAAAACAATTTAAAATAATTTATCTTTGTTTAATAATTTTTATAGGATTATTATTTATAGTCAATAACAAAATATATGCTTTACCTGGAATAGATTTAGATATAAGAAAAGCCCAACTTGAAGAAGAAAAAAACAGTTTGATACAACGATTAACGAACAATTTTAATAATATAACTTTAGATTCAGAAACACGTTTAAATAGAATGCATGAAATTTCAACAAGAATAAATATAGTACAGAATAATATCGAAATTATAAATCAACAAATAATAATCAGAAATCAATATAATCAACAAAGACGAAATAACTAAAATTAACAAAAACTATAATAACAAAAAAATCAAATAATTAAAATTATCTAAAAAACTACAAAGACCCTTTATAAGGGAATAGATCAGTTTTTAAGAACACTCCACAGGTTAAAAATATTAGAGAGTCTCGTTTTGTTCTAAAAAATAATTTTTAGAAATCAAAATTTTTTATTAATTATTTTTATAATAACATAAAATTTATTTTTTTTAAGAAATAAATTATTTTTTTAAATTATTAAAATTAAAAATCTTGTCAAGTGTTTTTAAAAATTTTTTTAAATTTTTAGCCTATAAAAGGTTTTTTAGAGATAATTTAAAAAAATTTATAAATTTGATCTTAACAAAGTTTAAAATTAATTTTATAATTAAAATGAAAGTTTTTAAAAAATAATTTCTTTATTTTTCATACTTTTATTAGTTTAAAAATATCATTAATTAAATAATAAGATTTTAATGTTAACAAATCAAACATTAAAATCTTTTTTTATAAAAAAATCATGAAATATTTATAAAAATTTAATAAAATATTATGTATTTTAGAGATTTATTAAGATTAAATATGTATAAAATTAAAAAAAAGATAAAAATATCGCGGTGACTAAACCCTAAATCAATGATGTTTCTATAATTACTTTTTATAAGCGTGAGAAACCATTTTTATATCTTTCTTGGTTAAAAATTAAAAACCCTTTGTTTTAATTAAACACAAGAGGTTTTGTTATATATTTTTTATATTGATTATTTGATTTATTTTTTAAAATTTTAAATAAATTTGTTATGTTAAATAGAGTAGTTTTTATAAGGATTTCGAAGTGCACTTTATTATTGAAAATTAATTATCTTGAAACCCATTAAATAATTATGTAAAAAATTAATTTATAATTTCTTTTATCTTTGATAAAGAAATATTTCCTTCTCTAATTATCTTCCATTTAGATAAAGTAGTATCAATAACAGTGGAGCTTACATTAGATATAATTTGATCGTTAGGATAAACATAATCTACTTTATTTTGATATTTTTTTTTAATCTCTAAATAATCATTTATAGGTGCTGTTCCGCTTGGATTAACAGAAGTTGTTTTAAAAGGACCTTTATTTTGTAAAATTTCTAAAGCAAGAGGATGATTTGGAATTCTAATTCCAATTGTTTTTTCTTTTGTTATACTGTAATATTTTTTATTAGCAAAAACAATAATAGTTAAAGGACCGGGCCATAAACAAAGAGCTAATTTTTTAATTTTATTATCTATTAAAGCTATTTCTTGTATTTGTTCTAAGTTAAAACATAAAACACTTATTGGTTTTTTGGGATCTCTGTTTTTAATTTTATAAATGATTTTTAAACTTTTATAATCATAAACGGAACATCCTAAACCATAAACTGTATCAGTAGGAAAAATAATAATTTTATATGAATGCATAATTATATTTTTATTTTTTCTTCTAATTTTTTTTTATCATATTCATTAATTAAAGGTTCTATAATCAAATCTATTTTACCTTCCATAAAAAAATCTAATTTTTGTAAAGTTAAATTAATACGATGATCAGTAATTCTATTTTGAGAATAATTATAAGTTCTTATTTTAGCACTACGATCACCTTTACCAATTAATTGTTTTTTTATATTGTTTTGTTGTTTTTGTTCTTCGGAATTCATTCTATTAAAAATTTTATTTTTTAATAATTGAAAAGCTTTTTCTTTATTTTGATGTTGACTTTTAGCAATTTGACAAGCTACGCTATCACCAGTAGGTAAATAAGTTAAACGAACTGCTGATTTAGTTGTATTTACTGATTGACCTCCAGGACCACTAGAATTAAAGGTATCAATTCTAATATCGTTCCAATTTAAACTTATTTGTTTTTCTTCTGTATTCGGAGAAACTAAAATTTTTATTGTAGAAGTATGAACTCTTCCTCTTTTTTCTGTCTCAGGAACTCTTTGTACCCTGTGCACTCCTGATTCATATTGTAAAAAAGAATAAACATTATCACCGTTTATTATCATTTCTACAGAAAAAATACCACTTTTATTACTAGGAATTAAATTAATAATATCTACTTTCCATTTTTGGCTTTCAGCATATTTAAAATAAGCACGAAATAAATCGGCTACAAAAAGATTCGATTCGTTGCCACCAGCTGCTGCTTTAATTTCCATAAGAACACTTTTATCATTATCTATTTCTTTATGCGATAATATTTTGTGCAATTTTTCTAATTTGTTTTTGATTTTAATATCTAACATTTGTTGCTCTTCTTGTAATAAACAAATTAATTCTGTGTCCTTTGGTAGCATATTATTTGATGAAATAATATTTTTAATTTTATTATTTTCTTTTTCTAAATCAAGATATTCATCATAAATAAAAATAATTTTTTTTAATTCATTTATTTTTTTCAAGAATTCAATATTATTTAAATTTTTTGTATCTTCTGTTAATTTTTTTTGCCAAAATAAATATTTTTCTTTGATTAATTTAAGTTGTTTTAATATTTCCATCATAATCTTCCTCTATTAAAGTCACAAAATAAATGAATTTTATCAATTTAATCTATTTCCTTAAAAGAAAGACAGCTTAAATTAAAATGAAATTTTTTTATTCCTACTGAACCTTGTCTATTTTTAGAAATGATTAATTCAGTATAACCTAAATCTGATAATTGAGTTTGAGCTTCTTTATTATAATAATGTGGTCGATATAAAAACATAACAATATCAGCGTCTTGCTCAATGCTTCCAGAGTCTCTTAAATCCGACAAAATAGGTCTTTTATCTTCTCTTTTTTCCACTTCACGTGATAATTGTGATAAAGCAAGAACAGGAATTTTTAATTCTCTTGCCATTTGTTTTAAACTTTTAGAAATATCAGCAATTTCTTCTTGACGATTATAAAAAGATTTGAAATTTTGTTTATTAACTTTTCCAATTAATTGTAAATAATCAACAATAACAAATTCTAATTTATTTTGATTTTTCATTTTACGACATTGCGCTCTAATATCTAAAATACTAGCACTGGCAGAATCATTAAAAAAGATATTTAAATTATGTAAATTTTTAGAACTAGCCATTTTTAATATTTTTTTTTCTTCTTCATTTAAAAAACCTAATTGAATTTTTTTATGTGAAATTTGGCTTTCAGAACTTAACATTCTCGAACCTAATTGTTCATTAGACATTTCTAAACTAAAAATTACAACATGAGCTTTATTATTTCTTTTAGCTATATTTATTGCAATATTAGACATAAAAGTACTTTTTCCCATAGAAGGTCTTGCTGCTAAAATAATTAATTCTTCTGGTTTAAAACCTAAAGTGATATCATCTAAATTATTATAACCAGTACTTAAGCCAATAATTTTATTTTCTTTTTTATTATAAATAGTTTTATGTTCTATTTCTTTTAATAAATCCCGGATTTCAATAAGATTATTTGTTTTCTTTTTTTTAGATATTTGAAAAATTTTTTCTTCCGCAATATCTAAAAATTGTTTAAAATCAATATTATGATTACTAATACCTTCGTTGTAAATTTCTGATACAGTGGTTATTATTTCTCTTTTAAGAGAAGCATCGCGAATAAAATCAATATAAGTATCTAAATGATAAATAGAAGGAATATTATTACTTAATTGTAATAAATATTTTTTACCATCAGCTAACTTTTGCTTTTGTTGTTCTAAAATATTAAACACTGATAAATAATCAATATCTTTTTTTTCTTTAAATAAAGTTTTCATAGCTTCGTAAATATATTGATGTTCAATATTAAAAAAATCTTCTGTTGCCAATTTATCTATTAAAACTAAAATTTTTTTAGGATCTAAAAAAACAATACCTAAAATAGATTGTTCTGCTTCTAAAAAAAAAGGTAATTTTATATTTTTTTCATTCATTTACATTCAAATTTCGTTTCAATAATTTTATAAAAAAATCTAAAAAACTTGTTTATATCACTTTATTTTGCTACATCTTTAATGTTTATAAAAAAAGAAGCGATAATATCTTTTGTTAAAATAACATTTATTTTATATTGACCTAATGAATTAATTTCTTTTTCTAAAACAAGTTTCTTTTTATTAATTAATATATTATATTTAATATAAAATTCATCTATTATTTGCTGTGAAGTTATCTTCCCATACATTTTGCCTGTTGGACCAAAAGTAGTTATTATATCTATTTGTTTATTATCTATATTTTGTTTTAATTGATACATTAATAAATTATGTTTTTTAATTTCTTCTTCTTCCAAAGTTTGTTCTTTTTTTATTTTTGCAATATTCTTTTCAATAGCTAAAATCGCTTTCTTTTCTTTAATTAAAAAATTACCATAACCAGAATTTACTTTAATAATTTCGCGTTTTTTACCTTTATTCTTAATATCTTCTAATAAAATAATTTTCATATTTATTAAACTTTCTTTATGCTTTTTCACAAACAGAATATTTTTTTATTAAAAATATACCACCTAATTTTAATTATTATAATATATTTAATTTTTTAATAGATTATTTTTAATTGTTTTTAGCTTAAATAATAATTATAAGTATAATTATTATTTTTAATTTTAATAATTATACTTATAATTTTGATTTTAAATTATTTTATTTGTTATTTGTAAAAATAATGAAATTATTTTTAAATTCGTTGATTTTATTCAAATTATAGCCATAATACGAGCTAATTTTATGGCTTTAGATAAACGCTTTTGCCATTTAACTGTATTTTTATTAAATCTACTTGGTAAAATTTTACCTCTATCAGTGACAAATTTACTTAATAATTTTTCATCTTTAAAATCAATTCTTTCGAATTTATTTTCAGTAAAAAAACAAACTTTTCGACGTTTTTTAAAAAATTTTTTTGTTTTTTGCATCTTCTTAATTCCTTTATTTAAAAATTCTAAAAAGGTAAATCATCTTCGTTTCCGATAACTAATTGGTCATTAGATTCGTTATCATTAATATTTTTACTTGTTTCATTTTGATTTTGGAAATCACTATATTCATTATCATTTTTTAAATTATTTTTTTTGGAATCCAAAAATTGAACATTATCACAATATATTTCGGTCCAAAATTTTTTTTGATTATTATTTTCATAACTACTAATCCTAATGCTACCTTCAATGCCTAAAAGAGAACCTTTAACAACAAATTTAGCTAAGTTTTCTGCATTTTTATTCCATACAGAACAATTAATAAAATCAGTTTCTTTAATACCAGCTTTATTAGTAAACTTCCTATTTACAGCCAAAACAAATTTAACTAAAGGAATATCGCCGTTAATAAAATTTAACTCTGGATCTTTAGTAATGCGTCCTACTAAAATAACTTTATTTATCATATAATTATGTCTTCAATCTCTTCCGTATATAACATGTCTAATAATTTCTTCTGTAATATTAATTACGCGATTAAATTCCTTAACCATATCATTATTAGCTTCTACTAAAAAACCACTATAAAAACCTTGGCTGAACTTTTTGATAGGACGAGCTAAAGTTCTTAATTCTGGTTTAGAGTATTCTAAAATTTTGCCTTCGTTTTCAAAAATATTACTAATATTTTTATTGATCTCATCGATTTCTTTTTCGTTTAAAGTAGGTTTTAGAATATATAATATTTCATATTTTCTCATATTTTAAAATAATTCTCCTTTATAGGTTTTTCCCTTATTTTGTCTAAAATATTATAGACAAGAACTAAAAATTGTTTTTAAATTCCAAATGTATTATTATGTTTTACATACGAACTTTATTTTATATTATACTAACTTATTATACTAAATTTTAAAAATTTAATTTATATAATTATTGCAACGATATAATTTATTTTCATATCTTAATCATTAATTTTATTTTTTGTTAATAAATAACGATTTTTTTCGTTTATGCTACACTTTTTGGAACAGCTACCTAAATATTTATTTTCATTTGTTTCATTACATAAAATTTGTTTATTACAACTAGGATTACCACAATTAATATATCTTTCGCAAGGAGTTTGATCAAAAAAATCTTTACCAACTACAATGTGTTTTTTTTGATTTACTTTAGTCGTTATTCTTTGATCAAAAACATAAACTTGACCATCAAATAATTGACCTTGTGTTTCTGGATCTTGGCTATAATTAATGATACCCCCTTTTAACTGATATACTTCATTTATTTTTTTAGAACGTAATAAAATAGATACTTTTTCGCAACGAACTCCTCCGGTGCAATAAGTTAAAATTTTTTTATTTTTTAAAAAAGATAAATTTTTATCTAACCATTCAGGAAAATCACGAAAATTACTTATTTTTGGATTAATAGAATTTTGAAAATGACCTAAATTATATTCATAATCATTTCTAACATCTAAAACAATAACGTCTTTTTCTTTTAACATTTCGAAAAATTTTTTAGGTTCTAAATAATTATTTGAATTGTATTCCGGAAAAATATCTTGTTCTAATTTCAAATTTACTATTTCTTTTTTTAATTTAACAGATAATTTAGGAAAAACATGTTTATGATAAGTTGATATTTTGAAATCAATATCTTCAAAACTTTTTATTTTTTTTAAACATGTCATATATTCAGCAATATTTTTATTCGAACCTGACAAAGTACCATTAATACCTTCATAAGAAACAATAATTCGACCTAAAAGATTTAATTTTGAACAAATTTTAATTTGAAAATCTCTAAAACTGTTAGGATCTTCAATATGAATATATTTATAATATAAAATAATTAAATAAAGTTCTTTTTCTTTAGACATTATAAAATCACAAATTCCTTTTTAAATAAATCTTAAATTAATTCAAGAATATAAACTTCTGTTTTATATTTATAAAATGCATTTTATTTATGTATATTATATATAATAATTATAATATAAAAAGAATTTGAAATTTCAGAAATTTAAATTTTATAGCATTTTAGTTAAATTAATGTTCCGAATCCAAACAAAAAAATTTATAAATAAGTCAATAATATATTGTATTATAAAAATAATTATATTTAATATTTTAATAAAAAAATCTTTAATATATGCAAAAAAATTTATATATATGTCTTCCATGTTTATATTTTTTATTTTAGATGATGTTTCTTTAATTGTTTGTTTTAAATTTTCTTTTTCATTGATAATTTTTTTTTGATTATTTTCTAAAGTTTTTATGTCTGCATTTTTTTGTTTTAAAATATTATCCAAAATAATTTTTAATTCATCTAATTCTGTTTGTTTTTCTTTTATAGTTTTATCTTTTTTTTCTATAGTTGCATCTTTTTCTTTTATAGTTGCATCATGTTTTCTTATAATTATATCTTTTGCTCTTAGAAATGCATTTTGTTGACTTATAGTTTTTTCTGTTACTGTTGAAATACTTTTTAATTTATCTAATTCTATATCTTTTTGTTTTATAGAATTTTTTAAATCTTTTATGTTTGCATCTTGTGAAATCAAATGACCTCGGTATCTTTGTGCAATTTGATCTTTATCATATAATTTAGAATGTTTTTGTTTTAAAACTATTAAAAGTTTATCAACTAATATCGTTGCATCTTCTTCTGCTTTTCCTCCTAATTCTTCTTGAAATGGATCATATTGTTCTGGGATTGTTATTATTTCGTTTAACATTAATAAAATTTTCTGATGTTTTTTTTGATTAATTACCATTTTGGTATTAAATTTAAAAATTGAACTAAATATATATAAAATAAATAAAAAAATTATGAAAAAAATAATAATTTTTTCAAAACAAAAATATTTTTTTTTGTTTTTATTGAATTTATACATTATTTTTTTATAAATTATTTTTTTTTAAATTAACAAACTTAATCTTTGAATAAAAAAATAATTTATAATTTGCTTTCTAAATTAAAAACACTAAAAATAAAAACAAATAAAAAAATTATATTTTAATTAAATTTATTTGAATTAGTTTATTAAATTTGAATAATTAAAATATTTAATTCATTTTTATAATTTATTTTTTTAAATATTTTTTTATTAATGTTTTTAATAATTTTTCTTAATTTTATTTATTATTATTCAATATAATTATTAAAATATAAATATTATTTTTGAAATTTTTATTATTTCGTTTATAAATACAAATAAAAATATATAAAAAATATCAGAAATCTAAAAAAATTGTCCTCTTATATAAGTTATATTTCTGATATTTTTTATCAAATTATTATTTTTTATTATCTAAATATTTTTAAATTAAAAATATTTAGATAATAAAAAATATTTATTTTAAGCAAAATTATACCATACAAGCAAATAAATTATAACATAAATATATTGTTAAAAAACACAAAATAAAAAATTATTAATTTTATTTATTAAAAAAATAAAATCATATAAAGATAACAAAAATACAATTTTATTGTTTAATATGGATTTGAAAAAAATATTTTGGATAAATATTTTTGGTACTCGTTGCATAACAAAATCTACAAAATCAAAATTTCAAAAAAATATTCATTTATTTAAGAAAAAAATTATATACTTTTTTTAAACTATTAATTAATAAATCAACATCTTGTTCGTTATTATGAATTCCTACGGAAATTCTTATTGTATTGGTCGCCTTTATTTGATTCGAAGACAAATGAGAACAATGATGACCTGTTCTAACATAAATATTATCTTGGCTTAAAAAATTTTCTACATCGTGAGAATTTAAATTCAGAAAATTAAAATTAATTATATTTGTTATTTGTGAATTAAAAATTTTAATTCGAGGTATTTTGATTAATTTATGAAAAATTTGTTTAGTTATTTGGTTTTCGTATTTAAAAATATTATTTAAACCTATATCTTCCATAAATTCTAAAGACTTTTCCCAAGCTATAATACTGCCTATATTAGGGGTTCCGGGTGACCATTTATAAGGCAAATCATTAAAAATAAAATTCTTTTTTTCAATATTAACTTCTTTAACACTTCCACCGCCTACAAAAGGAGGTTTGCATTTTTTTAAAAATTTTTTTTTACCAAATAAAACGCCTAGACCAAAAGGACCATAAGCTTTATGAGTAGAAAAAGCCATAAAATCAATACCTAAATCTTTAACATCTAAAGGAATATGAGCTACGGATTGAGAAGCATCTAAAACAACTAAAGCTTTTTGTTTATGAGCTAAAGTAGTGATTTCTTTAATAGGTGTTATATGTCCTAAAACATTAGATATATGAGTTAAAACTACAATTTTGGTTTTATTTGATAAAATTGTTTGAAAATTATCAATCTTAATTTGATGATGTTGATCTAAAGGAATAAAAACTAAATTGGCTTTTTTTTGATTAGCAACTTCCAACCAAGGCAAAAAAGAAGAATTATGCTCTAAAGAAGAAACAATGATTTCGTCTTTTTGGTTAACAAGAGGATATAAAATTTGAGCAATAATATTCAAACTATCAGTTGCGCCTTTAGTAAAAATAATTTCTTCTAATTCTGCTTTTACAAAAGAGGCAGTTTTTTGTCTTATTCTTTCTAAAGTTTTTTCGTTTTGTAAATTTAAGGGATTTGTGCCTCTAATATTTAAACCGTTATTTTGATAAAAATCAGTCATAGTGTTAATCATTTTATAAGGTTTTAAAGAAGTGGCTGCGGTATCGAAATAAACTAATTGAGGATTTTTTTTAAAAATTGGGAAAGAAGAACGAAAATTGTATATTTTATCTTTTAACAAAATTTTTTTCCTCACTTATTTATTAAAAATAAATAAATATATTTTAAAAACATTTAAGATTTTTTAGACAAATTAATTTTATTTTTTAAAAAAAGAACACTATAAGATAACCAATAATAAATTATAGTTAAAATGATAATAGTTATAGTTAAATAACCATAACCTTGTCCGCCATCTCTCCATGTTATATTAAAAATACCCTTTTGTTTGGGATCGATAATATCATAAGGATAATATGAAGGTTGAAATAAATCAAAATAATTAGCAAATAAAAAAAAGAAAAAATAACACAAAGGATGAATGACACCCAAATAAGCTTTTTTAATATTTAAACCACGATTAGTTTTAAAAAAATAAAAAATAAGATATAAAATAGGAATAATAGTATGATGATAATGCTTAATATCTAAAAAAATTATTTTTTCTTTAATTTGTTCGAAAAAATAAAATTTTTCATTTGGATATATAAAAGAATGAACAAGGGTAAAAGTTAATAAAATATCAATCGCAGCAATAAACATTAAAACAGAAAATATCTTTTTAAATCGTAATGAAGTAAAAAAAAGAAACATCACTATTAAAATTAAAATATTACTTTGAGAAGTAAAATATTCTATTAAATCAACAAAAAACAATTTAAAAGAAACTAATTTATTAAATTTTTTGTAACAATTAATAATAAAAATGATTAAAGATATTAATGTTAAAAATATAGCATAAAGTTTAGTAAAATCATTATTTTTCTTTTTAGAAATATTTTTTTTCATATTATTTTTCCTTGAATATTTATAACAATTAAATTCTTTTTATTAATATATTTATTTTAACATAGAATAATATATTAATAATTAAATATATATATTATGCGTGAATATAACTTTTAATTAAAAAATCATCTATATATTAAAAAAAATATATATTAAAATAAATAAAATAAAAATTAATAAAAGTAAAATAATTAAATATTTATCTTTAGGATCAGGATATGAATAAACTTCATTCCAAGCATCATTAATTTGTTTTTTATACTTCGCGTTATATTTATATATTTTATCTTGGTCATTGATTTTAAATTCAATACCTTTTTTTACCTCTTCAATATCATCATAAGGTGAATCATAACCAATAAAATTATTATTTTGTTTTCTATTTTCTTGTTTTAACAAAAAATTAATAAAATCATAAGCACCTTTAGTTTGGCTACCTTTAGGTAAAACTATCCCGTCAAACCAAATATTAGTTCCTTCATCATCAAATTGATAATAACCCAAATTTGAATTTTGTTGCATTAAATATCTTGCGTCTCCAGAATAAACTAACGCAATATCATAATATTCTTTTTCTTTTATTTTCATTCTGTCTAATATTTGATCAGTAATAAAAGATAAATTATTATTTTGCTTTTTTAATTTTATCAACCATTCTTTAGCTTGTTTGATTTCTTCTTCTGATTTTTCAGAATTAACACTAATATCTCCATCAATAGATTTTAGTCCTACAAAAATGCCTTCAAAAGCATTATTATACAAAGCGATTTTATATTTAGGATTTTTTATTAACTCTGACCATTTCTTTGATGATAAATCTTCTTCCTTAATTTTATCTTTTCTATATAAAAAACCCAATTTACCCCAAACGTAAGGAATGGTATAACTAAATATTTCATCATTTTTTTTTTGATCGTTAAACTTCGTTTTAAATTTTTTAAAAGTTTCTGTGAATGTGTTTTGTTTTATTTTGTCTGTTAGTTGTATTTCTTCTAAATAATGATCTTTTAACTGTTGAATCGCATATTCGCTTAAAATAGCAATATCATATTGATTACCAGCTTTAATTTTATTAACAGCTAGTTCATTAGAAGAAAAAAAACTTTGTTTAACAACGAATTCTTTTGATTCTTCATTGTATTCTTTAATAAGGCTTGGATCAATATATTCCCCCCAATTAAACAAAACAATAACTGTTTTATTATCTGATATTTTCTTTATTTGAACTATACCATAAAAAGATAAAAACAAAATTGCCACAAAAATAATAATAATTAAATTTACTTTGTTTTTCATTTTCTTTTTAAATCTTTTCTTAATTTAATTAATCCAATTATTATTTTAGTTAAAACGATTAAAATTAAAACTGAAGATAAAGCATTAATAGTAGGGTTTATTGTACCTTTTAAACTATAAATATAAGCTGATATATTTTGGTAATCAGAACCACCTGCGAAATAAGAAATAATAAAATCATCAAAAGATAAAGCAAAAGCAATACCAGCGCTAACTAACATAACATCTTTTAATTGAGGTAAAATGATTTTAGTAAGAGTTTGGCAAGGAGTAGCTCCTAAATCATAAGCTGCCTCAATCAAATCTAGTTTTAAAGTTAAACATTTAGCATAAACAGAAATTAAAACATAAGGTATGCTAAAAGAAACATGAGCTAATAACATTCTCCAAAAGCTATTCTTTAAACCAATAGAACTAAATAAAACAAATAAAGCTAAAGCGTTTATAATTTCAGGTATAATAATTGAAATTTGATTAAAATTCATTATCATGTCTCGCCATTTTTTTTTATAATTCATTAAAGAAATGGCAGCCAAAGTTCCTAAAATAGTTGAAATAATAGTAGATAAACAAGCTATTTGAAAAGTAATAAATATAGAAGATTTAATAGCTGAATCTTCTAAAATTCTATAATACCATTTTAAACCAAATTTATGAAAATGAACTAAAGAAGAAATTCTTCCCTCAGTTTCATTAAAAGAAAAAAGAATCAAAGATATTATAGGCAAATAAATAAAAAGAAGAATCAAAAATAAATACAAAAAAGCTATTTTATTTTTATTTATTTTTAACATTTGAATTATACATTTTTTCCAATTGATTCTTCTTATAAAAAGTTAAAATAAAAATCATTAAAAAAGTTAAATTAACAGCAATAGCACAAGCACTTTTAATATCACCGTTTAAAAAAGTTGTATTTTCGATCAACTCACTAATAACAGTAATAGTTGTAGGGCCTAAATATTTAGGTACTACCATATTAGTTAAAATTTGTAAAGAAACTAAAATAATTCCTGTATTTAAACCAGGAATAGATAAAGGGAAAATAATTTTTTTAAAAATTTGTTTATCATTTGCGCCTAAATCCTTAGCAGAATCAATCAAGCTAGGATCTATTTTAGAAATACTAATAAATATAGATAAAAACATATAAGGAATAAATAAATAAATAAAACCTATTAACATTGCTAAATTAGTTTCTAATAATTTTATGTTGAAAAAAATTTCTATCAAAGAAAAAATTTGCATTAAAGATTGAGTTTTTAAAATCATATTAATCCACATAACGCCATTAATTAATAAAATTAAAATAGCTTGTATAGAGTAGCTGCATTGAGCAACGATATATGCAAGTGGATAAGCAATCATAACAAGAAAAAAAGTTGATATAATAGTTATTATAATAGAACGTAATAAAACATAAATAAAGACTTTTTTAGTATAAAAATTTTTATAATGTTTTAAAGTAAAAGAAAAATTAAAAAAATTATTAGTATGATTTTCTTGAATAGAATCTAAAAAAATAATACAAATAGGAATTAAAACAAATAAAATAAAAATAATAAAATACGGCAAGGCTAAATATTTATAAAACTTATTGCCTTTATCATTAGAACTATATGAAAGCAATTCGTTTACCACACTTCCATAATATGTAAATCTTCAGGATTAAAAAAAATACCTTTTTTAGTATTTAATTCAATAAAATCAGTTGTATGAATAATGTAATCACGATGACAAGTTTTAATATTTACTTCCCAATAAACACCTTTAAATAAAATATAATCAACAACACCTTTAAATAAACCTTTATCAGGCTCAACAATATCAATATCTTCAGGCCGAATTACAATATCTACTTTTTGATTTTTTAGAAATCCTGCATCTACACATTTTAATTCTTTATCATCGAAATAAACTACAAAATCTTCTTTCATAATGCCAGAAATTAAATTTGATTCGCCTATAAATTGAGCTATAAATTTATTAGCAGGTTCGTTATAAATATCTTGCGGAGTTCCTATTTGTTGAATTTCTCCCTGGTTAATAACAACTATTTTATCACTCATAGTTAACGCTTCTTCTTGATTATGAGTTACAAAAATAAAAGTAATGCCTGAATTTCTTTGAATTTCTTTTAATTCATATTGCATTTCTTGTCTTAATTTTAAATCTAATGCAGCTAAAGGTTCATCTAATAATAAAACTTTTGGTTTATTAATTAAAGCTCGTGCTATAGCTACCCTTTGTTGTTGACCTCCCGATAATTGCCTAATATCTCTGTTTTCTAATCCTTTTAAACCTACTAATTTTAAATAATGTAAAACTTTTTCTTCGATCAAAAGTTCTATTTGTTTAGGATTTAAAATTTTATTTTTTAATTGATTAATTTCTTTGTAATAATTTTCTTTTAAAGCTTTTTTGTTTATTTTTAATTCTTTTTTTAATTTAATTATTAAAGGGTTTTGTTCTTTTAAAAAAGATATTAAAATAGAAAAAAAAGATTGATATTTGTTTGTTCTTTTAGTAAGATTTATTTTT
Source organism: Phytoplasma sp. (assembly GCF_035187685.1). Lineage (NCBI taxonomy): Bacteria > Bacillati > Mycoplasmatota > Mollicutes > Acholeplasmatales > Acholeplasmataceae > Candidatus Phytoplasma > Phytoplasma sp. The sequence continues at coordinate 379,239 of NZ_CP131022.1, forward strand.
TTTATTTTTAGTTCATAATCTTTATCCATTTGTATTATTTGAGTTTTATATTGTATTTTTAATTTTTGTATTTTTTTTTCGTATTTTTCATTTAAATTTTTAATTCTTAATCCAAAAGCAACATTTTCGAAAACATTTAAATGCGGAAATAAAGCATATTTTTGAAAAACTGTATTAATCAATCTTTTATGAGAAGGAACTTTTATAATACTTTGGTTATTAAATAATATATCTCCAGAACTCATATTTTCTAAACCACCAATAATTTTTAAAATAGTAGTTTTTCCACATCCTGAAGGACCTAATAAAGTTACAAATTCATTTTCTTTAATTTCTAAATTAATATCATTTAAAATAATTTGATTATTGATAACTTTAGTAATGTTTTTTAATTCTATTAAATTTGTCATTTTTTTCTTTCCTTAAAACAAACTAAGTATTTTTTTAAATTATTTATTATCACTAGATAAAATAGCTAAAAAAGCTTTTTGAGGCAACATAACTTTACCTAAAGATTTCATTTTTTTTTTACCTTTTTTTTGTTTAGCTAATAATTTCTTTTTTCGAGTGACATCGCCGCCATAACATTTGTCGATCACATTTTTACGCATAGATTTAATATTTTCTCTTGTAATAATTTTTTTTCCTATAGCAGCTTGAATAACTATTTCAAACATTTGTTTAGGAATTACATCTTTTAATTTTTGACAAATGTTTTTAGATCTTTGATAGGAAAAATCTTCATGACTGATAAAAGATAAAGAATCAACTATTTCAGAATTTAACAAAATATCTACTTTTTTTAATTTACTTGGATAATATTTTTCTAATTGATATTCAAAAGAAGCATAACCTTGTGTCAAAGATTTTAATTTATCAAAATAATTATAAATAACTTCTGAAAGAGGTAATAAATATTTTAATACTACTCTACCATTAACTAAATATTGAATATCTTGTAACTGACCTCTTTTGCTTTGAGAAAGGTCCATAACTGCTCCGATATAAACCTCGGGACAAGTTAAAAAAGCTTCAATATAAGGTTCTTCAATACGTTCAATTAAATTATTAGTAGGCCATTTAGTTAAATTATCAACAATAATTTTTTTATTATTAGGTTGATAAATATGTAAAACAACTGAAGGCGCAGTTATAATAACTTCAATACCGAATTCTCTAATAATTCTTTCTTTAGTGATTTCCATATGTAAAAGTCCCAAAAAACCAATTCTAAAACCAACGCCTAATAATTTTGAACTTTCTTTTTCATAAGTCAAAGAAGAATCATTCAATCTTAATTTTTGTAAAGCTTCGTTTAAATGACCGTATTTTTTTAAATCAGTAGGATATAAACCACAAAAAACAACAGGATTTATAGTACGATAACCAGGTAAAGCTTCTACTTGAGTACAACGATTTAAAGTAATTGTGTCGCCAACTCGAACGTCATCAATATTTTTAATAAAAGCACTTAAATAACCAACATCACCAGCAGCTAAGAAATCTTTTTTTAAAGGTTTAGGAGTAAAAATACCTACTTCTATAACTTCATAAGTAGCTTTACTAGAAATAAAACGTATTTTATCCCCTTTTTTAATACAACCATTAACAACTCTAATAGAAGGAATAACGCCTTTATAAGCATTAAAAACAGAATCAAAAATTAAAGCTTGTAAGGGTTTTTCGATATCTCCTTGAGGAGGTTCAATATATTTCACAATGTTTTCTAAAATTTGTGACACTCCCAAACCTGTTTTACCACTTGCAACAACCATTTTATTAAGATCTAAATTTAATTTTTCTTGAACCTCTTTTTTAGTTTTCTCGATATCAGCTGTTGGTACATCAGCTTTATTTAAAACTGGAATAATTGTTAAATTATGTTCTAACGCTAAATAAACATTATTTAAAGTTTGAGCTTGAATACCTTGAGTTGCATCAATTACCAAAATTGCCCCTTCACAAGCGGCCAAAGAACGAGATACTTCGTAATTAAAATCTATATGCCCAGGAGTATCAATTAAATTCATAATATAGTTTTCATTATCTTCGCTTTTATAATGAATTTCAACTGTATTTAATTTAATGGTAATCCCTTTTTCTCTCTCTAAATCCATAGAATCTAAAATTTGATCTTTCATATCTCTTTTTTGAATCGTATTTGTAATTTCTAAAATTCTATCAGCTAAAGTAGATTTACCATGATCTATATGCGCTATAATAGAAAAATTACGAATTTTTTTTTTTCTTTTATTTATTGCCTCTAAATTCATATCCAAACCTTTTGATATTTTTTTAAATTAAAATCACCACATAAATTAAAAAAATTTTATTTTTTCTTTTTATTTACTTCTTGAACAAAAGATAAATAATTATGATAACGAATAGGAGAAATTAAACCTTCTTGATAAGCTTCTTTGACTTTGCATTTTTCTTCATTAATATGTAAACAACTATATCCAAAAAAACATCGATCAGCAAATCTTAAAAAATCGTCATAAAAATTTTTTATTTCTTCTGGTTGAAACTCTAACAAGTCTAATTTAGAAAATCCTGGAGTATCAGCGATATAACCTTCATGAAAAAAAAATAATTTAGAATTTTTAGTAGTATGTTTTCCTCTGTTTAAATATTGAGAAATTTCTTGAGTTTTTAAATTCAGAGAAGTTAAAGAATTTATTAAAGTAGATTTACCTACTCCTGTTTGTCCAGCTAAAATAGTTATTTCGTTAGTAAACAGACAATATAAAGCGTTAATGCCATTTCTATTTTTACTATCTACATAAAACATAGGAGCAATTTTTTTATAATAAGATATTTTTATTTGAAATAAATTCAACTCAACATCAGAAATTAAATCTATTTTAGTAAAAATTAAAATAATTTTTAAATTGAATTTTTTTAAAATTAATAAAAATTTATCTAATAATTTAAATTGAAATGCAGGTTGTACTAAAGAAAAAACCAAAAAAACTTGGGTAATATTGCTTATATTAGGTCTATTTAATGAATTAGAACGTGGCAAAATACTATCGATTAAAAATTTATCATCTTTTTTTTCGTATAAAACCAAATCACCAATTTTTATTTTTGAATAATCTAAACTATTATTTAGTTCTTTTTTAGAATTATGATATTTAATTTTTCCTTTAACTTCAGCCTGAATTTTCTGTTTTGTTTCTAAATTTATAATCGTATATTCTTTTATTAAAAATTCAATTACAATGCCTTTTTGCAAAAAGTTCTCTCCAAACTTGTATTAAATCAATTATCTTAATTTAACTTTATAAATTTTTATAATTTTATTTTCTATATTTTTCATAATTTGATTAACAACTTCTTTAGATAAACTTTGCTTTTTATCATTAAAAGTAAAGCGGAATGATAAAGAATGTTCTTCTAAAGATAATTTATTTTCTTCATAAAGATCTAATAATTCACATTTAATTAAAATATCTGGCGATTCCTCTTTTAAAGTTTTAAAAATTTCTTGAAAAGAGTATTTTTTTGAAACAAAAAAACTTAAATCTCTTTCAATAGAAGGTAATTTAGTAATTTCTTTGAAATTAATCTTTTTCGAATTATTTAAAAAATCACCGTCTAAAGTTATTTCTAAAAGAAAACTTTCTTTTAAATGATACAATTCTCTTAAAGAAGGATGTATTTCTCCAATAAAACCCATTTTTTTATCTTTATAAAAAATATCAGCTTGTTTACCAGGATGAAAATTTAAATAATTGGTAGTTTGACGTAAATCAAATCGATATCCTAATAATAAACCTATTTTATCTAAAACTCCTTTTAAAACAAAAAAAGAGCTAACTATATTTGGTTTAATCCAACCTAAAGAATTCAAATTACCGCTCAAACCTAAGGCTAAATGTAATTTTTCTTCTTGAAAATTATAAACTTTGCCGATTTCAAAAAAAGGATTATCATAATTATTATGCTTTTGATTATAACTTAAAGTTTCAATCATGTTACCGCTTAAATGTTGCCTTAAAATAGTATTTTCTTGAGAAATAGGTTTAGCAACTTCTATATAATCTTTATTATGTGGAAATAAATTTAAAATTTTTAAATCAACTAAACTATAAGTAATAATTTCATAAAATCCTAAATTTACTAATAAATCTTTTATTTTATACAATGTTTCTTGTTTTTTATCTCTTAAATTAGCTTTATTTTTTTTAACATCTGATGTTTTTAAACAACTGATTCCATATAATCTAATAATGTCAGAACAAACATCTTCAGGAATTGTAACATCATAACGTCTTGAAGGTGCTTTAACTTTTAACATATCGTTATCAATCATTTGAACTTCATATTCTAATCGTTTTAAATAAATTTCTATTTCATTCAAAGACAAATCAAATCCTATTTTGTTTTTGATAAATTCAACAGTTAATAATATTTCAGGATTTAACTTATTTTTTATTTTTTTAGAAACAATGTTAGAGGTAATAATTTCTTTATTTAATTGTTTTAAAAGATCTTGTGCTTTATTTAGAGCTACTACTGTTAAAGAATAGTCGATTCCTCTTGACCAACGTAAAATTTTTTCATTTTCTATTGTTGATTTTATATAATTTTTCAAAATATAAGAAGGATTTATATAAGATGAAATTATAATAATTTTATTAGTTTTTTTATTAATGTTTTCAGCAAAAGAATTAAAAACGCCAAAAACAGACAAAATATTTTGACCGCTCGAAACTATTAAATCTTCTTTATTTAAAGTAATTGTTTTATTATCATTAACATAAATTACTTCTTTATCAAAAGCATTTCTAATTTCGATTTTTTTGTCTTTTAATTCAGAAGCATCGAAAATGTCTAAAGGAATACCATATTCAATCAAAATTAAATTAGTGATATCAACAATATTATTCACAGGGGTTATGTTATGAGTAAAAAGAATACTTCTTAACCACAAAGGAGATTCTTGAATTTTAACATTTTCAATATAAAGGATGTTGTATTCCCAACAATTTTTGTTATTGATTTCAATTTGAAAAGGATTTTCTATTTTGGGCATTTGTGGATTTAAAAGAAATGAAAAATTTAATTGTTTTAATGCACAAACAGCCCTTAAATCTTTACAAAATCCTAAATAAGATAGAAGATCACCTCTATCTGGAGTAATACTTAATTTCAATGAAAATCCTTTTAAATTCAAATACTCCAAAGCATTATCACCTATAGGAGCATCATCGTCTAAAATTAAAATTCCTTGTTTTTCTTTTTCTGTTAAAAATGCTTCATTTAAATCTAATTCTCGAGCAGAACAAATCATTCCTTCAGATTCTTTACCTAAAATAAATTTTTTTTGAATATGAGTTTTAATTGATTTTAAATAAGCTCCGATAGTGGCTACTATTACTTTTTTACCTATTTCCAGATTAGAAGCACCACAAATAATTTGTAAATGTTTATTTTTAATATTAATAGTAACTAAAGAAAGTTTATCCGAATTAGTCATTTTATCAAATTTTATAATTTGTCCTATAATTAAATGATTATTAGGTTCAACAATTTCACATTTATCTATTTCAGTAATATGATTATTGATTAAAAATTGTAATTCATTTAAATTATATTTATCTACAGATAAATATTGTTTTAAAATTTTTTCGTTAATTATCATGATGTTTTATTATGTCCTTAATAAAATTATTGTCAATAATAAATAATTATTTAAGATATTAAATAAATTGACTTAAAAAACGAATATCATTATTATAAAAATTTCTAATATTTTTAATATTATATCTTAACATTGTAATTCTTTCAATTCCAATTCCGAAAGCTAAGCCATTAAATTTTTTGTTATCAAAGCCACAATTTTGTAATACTTGAGGATGAATTAAACCAGCTCCAAGTATTTCTAAATAAATTTTTTTTTGATTCTTATCCGTAATAACTAAATCTACTTCTAAACTTGGTTTAGTAAAAGGGAAATAAGAAGGCCTAAATCTTAATTCTTGTTTGTCTCCGAATAAATGTTTGATAAAAGATGTAAGAATTTCTTTTAAATCTATTAAATTGACTTTATTTCCGATAGAAAAGCCTTCTAATTGAGTAAATTGATGACTATGGGTATCATCGTCTTTATCTCTTCTATAAACCTTTCCTGAAGAAATAATTTTTAAAGGTTTATTTTTATTTTGCAACATTTTTTTGATTTGAACACCTGTAGTATGAGTTCTTAAAAGATTTTCTAGATTATGTTTTAAATAAAAAGAATCTTGCATGTCTCTTGAAGGATGTTCTTTAGTCATATTTAACATTTCAAAATTATATAAATCCGTTTCTATTTCGTTCTCTTCACAAATAGAATAACCTAGGCTTAAAAAAAAATTTTCCATTTCTTTAATTGTCTTATTTAAAGGATGTATACAGCCTTGTGGAAAATTAAAAGAAGGCAAACTAACATCTATTTTTTCTTTTATTAATTTTTTGTTTAAAATTTTATTCTCTAAAACAATTTTTTTATTTTTAATTAAAGCGTAATTTTTTGTTTTATTTATATAAATAATTTTTTTGAATTCTTTTTGTATTTCTGATTCAAAATTATTAACTTCTTTTAATATTTCAATAAAAAGACCTTTTTTACCAAAATATTTTATTTCTAAATCTAATATTGTTTTAAATTCAGTAATTTGTTGTAATTTTGCACTTAATTCATCATCTATTATATTTAGTATTTCATTTAATTCGATAATATTTTTGTACATAACAATATAATTTTCCTTTTGCATTAGATATTTGTTAAAAACAATTTATAAAATTTTGAAACAAAATTATATTTTTTTATTCTAAAAAAGCTAATTCGATATATAAATATATTATATATAATAATACTTAAAATAAAAAAATGTTTTCTATTGTTAATATAATTTAAAAAATTTAAAAAAATTATTTCTAAAATTGAATAATTAAAATTTTTTTAATTATTGTTTTTTTGATTTAAAAATGATATAATTAACTTAGTAAATTTTAAAACGGATTTTTTTAATTACTCTAATAGGAAAAATATTATATAATTTAGTTTTTTACAACTAATTATTTTTTCTTTCAAATTATAAAATTGAATAATAAGAATATTAATAACAAGAATATTATAAAAAAATTATTTTATAAAATAATTATATAATAAAAATAAATTTTTTCATAAAAACAGTAATAATATTCTAATAATGAAACTCTATTTTTATTTTGAAAAAATTATAAAATATTTTATTCATTGTTTTTTTAATTTTTATCGTGGAATTAATAATTTATAATAAAAAATATTTCTCTTTTATTAATATAATTAATTAATATATTATTTTAAAAAACTTTTATATTCAGACGATTCAGTTATTATACTCTATAAAAATATAATCAGCAAAATTATATCATCGAGAAATAAAGAAAGAAAAGATTACATAATGATCGAAATATTAAAAAAAAGATTTTGGAATTGGTTTATTATTTTACTTATTACTTTTGTTATTTTAATATTTCCTGTTTGTGCTATTTGTCAAAATTCAACAAAAAATACTTCTGATGATAAAAAAAAAATAATCACAACAACTACAATGTTGTACGATGCGGTACAACATTTATTAGGTAATGTAGACGCCGAAGAAAGCAAAGATTATAAAAAAATAGCAAATATTTTATGCGATAAACCTTTAATGGGCGTCGGAATAGATCCTCATAATTATAAAACTAAATTATCAGATCGTATGAAAATTAAAACAGCTGATTTAGTTATTATTAATGGTTTACATTTAGAAGCTAAAATGATTGAAGCTTTTGAACTATTAAAAACAAATGATCAATTATGGAAAGCTGGAGAAGAAAGTTTAACAGAAAAAGATAAAATCAAAGAAGAAAATTCCCAAGATTGCGATCCTCATATTTGGTTTGATATTGACTTATGGAAAAAAGTAGTTTTGAAATTAAAAGATAAATTAAAATCAATAATCGTTAAACAAACAGATAAAGCAAAATTAGAAGAAAATTGTAAATTATTTTTGGGTTCATTAGACAAATTAACAAAGTGCATTAATAAAGAAATGATATCTTTAAAAGAAGAAATAGAAAAAAAAAACAACAAACTAATTATAGTTACAACTCATGATGCCTTTTCTTATTGGCAAAAATTTTCTAAATATAAAGGAATCGATTTCGAATTAAAATCTATTCAAGGGGTTTCAACTCAAACAGAAGCGAGTATGAAAGATATCATAAACTTAGCAGAAGAATTAACTAGTAATAATGTTAAAACTATTTTTACAGAAAGTTCAATGCCAAAAGATTATTTACAAAGTTTAAAAGAAACAACTGATAAATTAAGACTAAAAAAAGGATTAAAGCCTATTAAAATCCCTTCAGATGTCGAATTATATTCTGATTCTCTAGGTTCAGATGATAAACAAGAAGAAATAGAAGGTTCTAAATATAAACATTCTACTTATGTAGGTGCTTTTTTAAATAATGTAAAAGTTATAAAAGGGAATTTATTATGACAAAAGAAATTTCAATTAAAATTAGAGATTTAACAGTTGCTTACCATTTAAAGCCAGTTTTGTGGGATATAGACATTGACATTTATAAAAGTTCTTTAACAGCTATTTTAGGTCCTAACGGAGCTGGAAAATCGACTTTAATAAAAACTTTAATAGAAATAACTCCTAAAATTTCGGGTCTAATTTTTTTTAACAATGAAAAATATAAAAAAATAAGAAAAAGAATATCTTATGTGCCGCAAAGAAATTCTGTAGATTGGAATTTTCCTGCTACCGTTTTTGATGTTGTTTTGATGGGTAGATATGGGCATTTAGGTTGGTTTAAAAGACCTACCGATCATGATAAAAAAATAGTTTTAGAATCTTTAGATAAATTAGGGATGCTTGAACTTAAAAACCGACAAATTTCAGAACTTTCTGGAGGTCAACAACAAAGAATTTTTATAGCTAGATCTTTAGCTCAAGAAAGTGATATTTATTTAATGGATGAGCCTTTTCAAGGGATCGATATTCAAACTGAAAAAAAAATTATAACTGTTTTAAAAGAATTACAAAAAAAACAAAAAACTATTTTAGTAGTTCATCATGATTTAGAAACTGTGAAACAATATTTTGATCATGTTGTTTTATTAAATATCCAAAAAATAGCTAGTGGAGAAACAGAACATATATTCACTTCAGAAAATATAAAAAAAACCTATAAAAATTATCAATTTAATAAAAAATAAAATTTCAAAAGAAAAGGAAATTAAAATTATAAAAAATGTTAAATTTAGAATCATTTTTTAACACATTAAATACTTATACAACATTAAAAATTTTTATAGGTTCTTTTTTATTAAGTATAACATCTGGTATTTTAGGTATTTTTATCAATTTTAAAAAAAAAACTTTAATAGGAGATGTTCTTTCACATTCTGTTTTACCTGGAATTGCTTTAGCATATATCTTTTTTCAGTCAACTAATGAATGGGTCATTTGGATAGGAGCCTTTGGGGCTTCTATAATATCTTTATTTCTAATAGAAATTATGAAAAGATATTCTACAATCAAATCAGATACTGTTTTATCCTTAATTCTAGCTTCTTTTTTTGGTTTAGGAAATGTTTTAATCGCTTATGCTCAAAAAAACACCCAGGATTGTTCTATCGCTATTTTAGAAAAATTTATTTTAGGCCAAATAGCTTTAATGTCAGAATATCATGTTGTTACCATTAGCATAATAACTTTTTTAACTCTTACAACAATCTTTTTGTTATGGAAAGAATTTAAAGTTTTTGCTTTTGATGAATTATTTGCTAAAAGTATGGGATTTAATAATATTATCTTAACAGTTATTTTGAATACATTATTAATAGGATTAATTATAATTAGTTTAAGAATAACAGGAATTATTTTAACTAGTGCTTTTTTAATTATGCCCGGAATTATTGCTCGCCATATAAGTAATAAATTATTAACAAATATTATAATTGTGTCTTTAATTTCTTTCTTATCTAGTTATATCGGAATAACAATTAATCTTCAAATAGATAATATGCCTACAGGTCCTATTATTATTATAGTTAATACTATTTTTATTTTTTTAACTTGTTTATTCGCACCTAGATACGGAGTTTTTAAAAAATTTTTAAAACAAAAAAAATACCAAAGAAAAATTAAAAAATTTAAACAATTAATTCATTTTTATCATAACAATAAAGCTCATGAAATGCAATCATTAGAAAGTTTTTTATTCGAAGAAAAATATTTATGTCAAAATACAAAGAACAAAATTAGAATTACTCCTAAAGGAAGTGATTTAGTTAAAAATTTAATAAATGGTGAAATTTAATTATGAATAATATATTTAATAAAATTTTAGAATCTTTTGAAAAAGATGTTTTTTTAATTCTAATTTTATGTTCTTTATCTTTGGCTAATTTAGGTGTTTTTTTGATTTTAAAAAAAGTTTCTATGGTGATAGATGCTATTAGTCATAGCGTTTTATTAGGAATTGTTATTGCTTATTTATTCGTAAAAAATTTAAATTCACCATTTTTAATATTTGGAGCAACTTTAGTTGGCATTTTAACAGTTTACTTAATAGAATTAATAAGCAAAAATAAGAAAATATCAAAAGATGCAGCTATCGGGATTATTTTTACTTTTTTCTTTTCTTTAGCTATTATTATCATCAGTATATATATTAGAGATATTCATATAGATACTGATGCAGTATTTTTAGGTAATATTGAATTAACTCATATCTCCCAATTATATAAAATAATTCCGATTTTAATATTGAATTTATGTTTTGTTATTATTTTCTTTAAAGAATTGAAAATTTTTATTTTTGATTCTCATTTAGCTAATGCTTTAGGTTTTTCTTCGCTTCTGATTAATTATTGTTTAATGACTTTGGTTTCTTTAACAGCTGTTATTTCTTTTGATATTGTTGGTTCAATAATGGCTATTGTTTGTATGATAGGTCCTGCAGCAACATCTATATTATTAACTAAAAAATTATTTAATTGTTGGTTGCTCTCTTTATGGTTATCTTTTGTTAGTACCAGTTTAGGTTATTACCTAGGAATTTATTTTGATCTTCCAGTATCAGGGTTAATTTCTGTAGTTATTTTAGTTATGTTTTTACTTGTCTTGTTGTTTGAACCTAGAAATGGTCTTATAGCTAAAATTATTAAAAATTATTTTCATAAAAAAACTTTTATGATAATTTTATTATTAATGCATTTAGAGAATCATTTAAAACAAAACATTAAAAATTACATTCATGATATTCAAAGTGATTTAAAATGGTCTTCAGAACGTTATCAAAAATGTTTAAAAAAAGCTATAAGAGAAAAATATATAATAAAAAAAAATCAAGAATTAATTATTACTGATGCTGGCAGAAATTATTTATACCAAAAAAATACAAGTTTTGGTTTGCATTAAGAACAAAAAAATATTTAAAATAAAACCTTATTTGCATACAATTAAATTTAACAAAATATAAAGAATCTTTTTTTGAGGTTCTTTTTTTGTTGAAAATTAATTAATTAGAAGAGCAAAAATTTTATTTTATAAAAATAACAAAAGCAAACAAACATTATTTTTTAAAAAAATATTTTAATTTTAAAAAAGTAGCAATTTGAAATTTTTTACAATAAAGGATATTCAAAATAATTTAATAATTAAATTTTAGCTATAAAAACTGAAATGTTTTAAAACTTTAAACTCTTTTTATTTTTGAAAAATTCTAAATAAATTAATTACGAGTTTCTAAATTCTTTTTGTTTTTAAAAACGCTTTAAATAATTTTTTTCTTAACATTTCATTCCTTTCAAAAATATTTTTTTGAAAAGATATAAAAATTATTTAGTCTTGATTAAAAAAAAGAATAAATTAATAGTTAGTCTTAAGGAACTTTTAGAAAAGTTGAGTTCCAAAAAACTGAACTGTCAGAGAGTCACTAATTAAGTCAAATTGTTTATTAAAAAAAATAAACAGTTTGACTTTTTTCTTTTGCCGGAAATTATTTTTAAAAAATAATTTAGTTAAAAAAATTTTTTTAGATAGAAACTAAATTAAAAAGGTTTGAATATTTTCCTTTTTAATTTAGTTTGTGTGTAAAAGGATTTACACAAAAAAGGGAGTAACGAATATGAGAATGCGTACTGAAAAATATCCTAATGGCAACAAAAAGAAAGTAATTATTTTTTTGATCAACTGAACTGTTCCGTTTGTTTAGACAACTTTTGTCTCTAAAATTGTTCTTTAAAACTGAAAATTAAGTAGATAATTTCATATCTTTTCAAAACAAGGAAATATTTTTTAAAAATAAAAAGTGTCTAAAATTTTTTTAAGGGTACTAAAGAGGCCTTATTAACAACAATTTAACGAATTATAATTTGTGATAATCACATACTTCATATTCTTGGTTTTCGGAACGAAAGAATCGAAGGATATGAACTACGCAATTATTACGCGTTGCAGTTCGTTAATCTGCTATTGATAAGGCTTCTTTGGCGCCCAAAAGACTCTCATTATAAAAGTCTTAGTTATTAAATTTTTTTGAAGCTTTTATTAAATTATTTTAAAGATTATTTGTTTTAAATTTAATAAAATTCTCAAATCTTTGAAGATTATAAAAATGTTCTATATTTTCTAATGCAACTTTTAAAAGATTGCTTGTACTTGTTAATCCTTTTCCGTCAACAACATAAATAAATTCTTTGTCTTTAAATTGTTTAATTGTTTTATTTAACTCTATAAAACGAGACAATTCACTGTTTATTTTAGAACCAGCAACATTAAAAAAACTACATTCTAATAAAAAAATAGTTTTTTGTATTTTAAAAACAAAATCTATTTTTTTAGTTTCTTTTAATTCAGCATTTGAAAAAATTTCTTTTAATGTTACTTCAGTTTGAAATTCAATATGATTTTTTTTTAATATTTCGGCAATAATAAACATCATCATTTTACCAGTTTTATTTTTATTCATATTTGGAGTTAAACCAATTTTTATGCCTAATAACAAAGATTGTATATTATTAATTTTTGAATTTAAAAAAATATTTTGTAATAAACCAGATTCTTCAACAAAATTTAAAATAGATTTCAAAGAAGTAAAATCAATTTCAATTTCTTGATTTTCTTTATTTAAAAAAATTAATTGTTCTTCTTGCGAATGTTTTTTTGCAATTAAAAAAGGCAAAATACTAAAACATTCAGTTTTTTTATTTTTAAACAAATATTCAATTTTATTTTTAAATTCAGTTATTGTAGAAGAAAATAAAGTATTTAATTCATTTATTTCAGCATTATATATTGTTAAAAAAGTATCAATTTTATTCCAATTAATATAAGAATTTAAATTATAAGTAGTAATTCGTAATTCTTTTTTAAAACTTAAACAATTTAATTCTAAAAGTTTATTTTTTGTAATCGGATAATTAGTAATAATTGTTTCATAATTATTGTTTTTGCGTTTTGAAGCATCAGAATTAATAAAACGAGAAACAGAAATTTTATTTAAATAAAAACCAGAATATAATTTATCGATATAAGATGTGTTATGATTTGTTAAAATCCATTTAACTCCTCTATTATGTGCATTTTGTAAAGTTTCAAATAATCGTCTTTGTCCTTCTTTGCCGAAAGGTATGTTAGTATAAGCGTCAAAAGAATCATTATCTGAATCATAAGGGGGATCAACAAAAAGAAAATCATCTTTTTGTGCTCGATCGATTATTGTTTGGTAATCATCACAAAAAAAATGAATATTTGAATTGTTTTTGAAGTAAAAAATAATTTTTTTAATATTTTCAACATCAATTAAAGATGATAATAAAAGGTTTGTTTTTTTATTAAAAGGCACATTAAATTCATTTTTTCTATTAACGCGATAAATACCATTAAAACAAGTTTTATTTAAAAAAATAAAAAGAGCAGTTTTTCTAACATTCGCGAAAGATTGATTATATTCGTTTCTAATTTGCCAATAAAAAGATTCACCATCTTTTTTGAGTTGTTCATTTAATCCATTTAATATTTTAATAATTTGTTGAGAATGTTTTATTAAATTTTGCCATACTAAAATCAAATCTGAATTAATATCATTAAGAATCGCTTTATTGGGTTGTAAATGCAAAAAAAGAGCACCACCGCCTAAAAAGGGTTCATAATAAGTATTAAATTCTGATGGAATAACTATATCTAAAAAAGGTAATAATTGAGTTTTACCACCAATCCATTTAATAAAAGGTTTTAAAGTTGTTTTTTTCATATTTTTAATCACTTTCATTTATTAAAATTAATTATAACACAAACAAATTTGTGAAATAATTTTTTTTAATTTTTTTTCATTAAAGTTTGTAATAATTTATTTCTTAAAAAAAATAAATTTTATGTTACTATAAAAATAATTAATAAACAATTTTGATTTCTAAAAAATTATTTTTTAGAAAAAAAGAGACTCTCTAATAGATCAGTTTTTAAGAACACTCCAAGAAACCAAGAAAGACTTTCTAAAAAACTTCATGGCAAAATAACAGAATTAATATCACTTACAAATAAATACAAATTAATTAATACATAAAAATTTTTATTCAACATTAAACAAATAATATTATATAATAGTAATAATCTTTCTTTAAAAGATAATATAATTTAATACTATTATCGAAAAGGATATTAAAGAATGAATTGAATGAATTTTTTAAAAAACACAAAATAACTATTTTACAATTAGAATCTAAACAACAAATGTACAAATCAAATTTATCTAACGACATTTAAATTAAGAATTTTATTACAACGTGATTATGATAAATCAAAAAAAATAGTTATGAAAATCCGTTAGAACATTTGAAACTCTGCAAAATCCATATCCTCATTCGAGGAATAAAAATAAAGGAGATTTAATAAATAATGTTTAAATTAAAAAATAAATTTAAAACAATTTATTTTTGTTTAATAACTTTTATAGGTTTATTATTTGTTTTTAATAATCATAAAGTTGTGGCAATGCATAATCAAAACAATAATTCATTTGAAGAAGATTTATTAAAAAATAGAATTTGCGAAGTTTTATCACAAAAACAAAATTTATCTAATAAAATTTTACAATGTGATAGACTTAATCTAAATACTATTAATTTAAAAAAACAATTAAAAATTTTAGATGTAAAAAAACAAAATATTTATCGACAACTTGGCGTATATAATACATTAAATGAAATAAATAAACAAATTTGGGATTATTCAAATAATAAACAACAATTATTTATAAAAATCATAAATTCTTCTAATCAAGAACAAAATTTAAAAGAACTTAATGATAATTACAAACAAATAATTGAAAAAAATAATAATTTACAAAAAAAATATCAAATGTTAATTAAAACATTAAAATTATAATAATGACAATTTATAAACCCTTATAAAAGGTCTTTTTTTATTTAATGGAGTGTTCCTAAAAACGGAACCGTCAAAGAGCGCACTGAACCCTATTTTTTCTAGAAAATTTTAAACTTTAAAGAGATACTTGTAAATAAAAAAGTATAAAAAAATAACAATCACACTGGTTTTGGGTTAAATTCTTATGTTTTAATTAAGTATTTATCAAGATATTAACATATTAGAAAAAAAAGAAATTATTTTAATCATGTTTAATTGATTAGTTTTTAATTTATTACTTTTATTTAATTTCATAAAATGATGTTTATACCAATCAAATAGCTTATTATAAGATTCTAAATCTAATTTAAAAATTGGATTTAGACTACTTTTGAAAAACTTTATTGCAATTTCAAACCATGATAAATTACTTTTGTAAGGAACAAAATTTTTAATATTCCATTGTATACAACATTCTAAAATTAAAAAAACATTTGTTTTTATTTTTAAGTATTTGTTATTTTTAGCATAAAAATAATGAAAAGTATTTACATAATGTTTACGTTTTTTCATTTCATCAACCCATTTGTTTATTAACAAATTAAAATAATTTCGATCTAAATCCAAAAAAGGTTGCATTCCTTTATTTCTGATGCCGTTATTTAAACAATAATCATACATTCCAAACTCTTTTCTTAAAGCGCATAAAGATAAATCAGGTGCATATTTATACAATTCATAAGGTAATATTCGCATTTTTAACTCATTATTTTTATTTTGTAAAATTTTTCTATTAAATATTATTTAATCTATTTATCTAAAACTTTTTTCAATTTTAGAAACAAATATCATAATTAATTTTAACATATAAAAATAATAAAAAAACTTATTATGAAGGTTAATTTGTTTTATAATAAGGATTATAAAATCTGAGAATAGTGATATAAATACTAAAAATATTAATCAAAATTAACATTTTTAGTATTTATAATTACAATAATTGAAAAATCCAAAAAATCGATATGAAGAATTTAAAACTTAAAAAATTAGCTTATTATGCAAATGCTAATAATTTAGTAAAACACCAAAAACTATTATTTAACTAACATTTTAAAGCTTATTTATGTTGGGGGGTACTATTTTAGATTGAATTTTATTTTTATTTTAGAAATCATAAACACGAGCAAATTAAAAAACCCATATAGCAATAATAATAACTCAAAATTAAGAATAAAAATAATCTATTTATAATATTTTAAAATTATATTAATCTTACAGAAAATGAATTAAGTATAAAAACACATAATGAAGATTCTTGGATTTAAGAATTTGAAGATGATTTAGTTTATGAGAAGTAAAATTTTATATAGATAATCAAAATATTTTAGAATATTATTATAAAAAAACACCTACATAATGAGGTTTTAGAAAGTAAATTTCAGTTTTCTTTCTAAATTTATTACAATAGAATTTTTAAAAGTAGTATAATTTATTTTATTAAATTTTTCTTCTAGAAAAATTATAAAATTTTTAAGTTATTTAACTCCTTATTTGCAAATATACTTAGGATAAATTGCATTTAATTTAAGCAAAAACCTCTTTTAAAATTCGATATGAATGCCCACGTTATAATTTAATTGCTTCAGAAAAAATAATTCAAACTAAAAATCAAGAACTTATTTTTAAAACAACATAAAGAAATATTTATCAAATAAAAATTTTTGAACAAGAAAGATTTGTTTTTTTAAATATAGAATATTTTGTATGCCTATTACCTTTGATTTTCAGAACACAAAATATATCATAATAATTAAATTTAGATAAAAGTACAGTGTTTCTTTTTTATTTTAAAATTCCAAAATCAAAATAACTAAAATTATTAATCAATTTAATTCTTTTTGGAACCAAAAATAGTTATTAACTAAATTAAAATATTTCACCTTTTCAATATTATCAATATTTTAAATAATTCATTTAGGAATATTGTTTTAAAATTAGATTTTTTTAATATCAAATCTTAAAAAAGGTACCTTTATTAAGCATTTTTTCGATAAAATTATGCAATTATAAAAATTAATTTTTTTTTATTTTGTGCACGATTTTTTAACTTTTTTTACCTAACTATATATCTAAGGAATAAAATATTAAAAAAATATCTTTTAAAACTAGCGAAATATAAAAAACTTTAGACACTTTGTTAAATAAAAAATATATTTTTTGTAATTTTAAAAAAAATATTAAATTATAAGATTAATTTTAATTCTTAAAGAACAATTTTAAAGACAAAAGTTGTATTAAAACAAGGAACAGTGAAAAACTTCAATCTAAATTATTTATTAAAAAAAATAAATAGTTGATAATTTTTTAAGATTTATTATATTTTTTATATAAATTTTTGTTAAAATACTAATGTTGAAAAATAACACAGTGGTGATCGAGGTTTAATTTTATTTTTAGAAATAAAATTAGATTTAGGAAAGTCCATGTTAGCACATGTTTTTAGGGAAGCATGTAGTGATTGTGCTTAAGAAAAAAATAACTTAAGGTACTTAAATTTTTAAGTAACGGCTTTTTAGATTCTAAGGATTATATTTATAATCTATGAAAATAAAAAATAAAGTGTCACAGAGACGAGTTAATTAGAAATAATTAAGTGAAACGCGGTAAACCCCTCAAGCTAGCAATCCAAAATATGGTAGGAGCATATAAAAATCAATTTTTCCTAATTAAAATATTTATAATTGGTTTTTATACTGTTTTTAGAAATAAAAACAGAGATAAATGGTCACGCTTGTTTTTATTTAAAAAAACAAGAACAGAACATGGCTTATTCGTGTTATTTTTTAAATAGAATCTTTTATTCAAAAGATTCTTTTTTTATTTATGTATAAACTACTTTAAAATCATTATTATTTATAATATGTTATAATTATTAGTAAATGAATTGAAGTTATGATTTCTTTATATTATTGATTTATTTTTTTGATATATTTAATTTAAAATAAAATCAAAATAATTGAGAATACCAGAATAATAAGAAATAAAAAAATATTTTTAAAATAAATATTATTTTTTAATAAAAATAAAAAGGTTATGATGTAAAAAAATTATGATTAAAAAAAAGATAATTGAACAATCTATTATTAGAAGAAACAAAATTGAAGAATTAAAAAAATTACAATTAGAGCCCTTTCGTAATTATTTTATTGTTGATACTAGTGTTTCAGATATATTACATAATTATGCATCTTTAAACGGTGATGAATTAGAATTAAAAAAAATCAAAGTTAATATTGCAGGTAGAATTATTAATAATAGAATCCAAGGTAAAGCCGGTTTTTTGAATTTACAAGATTTCGATCATTCTATTCAAATCTATTTAAATAAAACATTGATTTCTGAAAAAGCTTTTCAAATTTATCAAAAAGCTGATTTAGGAGATATTATAGGTGTTTATGGTTATTTATTTAAAACTAAAACACAAGTTTTAACTGTGAAAACTTTAGATATAGTTCATTTGAGCAAAAGTTTAATGCCTTTGCCTGATAAATATAAAGGGTTAAAAAATAAAGAATATATTCGAAAAAAAAGATATATCGATCTTATTATTAATTCAGAAACTAGAAAAACATTTCTTTTAAGAAGTAAAATTATTAAAATTATTCGAAATTTTTTTGATAATAAAGGTTTTTTAGAAGTGGAAACACCTATTTTACATTCTGTATTTGGAGGAGCTGCTGCTAAACCTTTTATTACTTATCATAACGCTTTAGAATCTAATTTTTATTTAAGAATAGCAACAGAAATACCATTAAAAAAATTAATAATTGGTGGCATGAGAGCTGTTTACGAAATAGGAAGAGTTTTTCGAAATGAAGGTATTGATGCCACTCATAACCCAGAATTTACAACAATAGAAGCGTATTTAGCTTATGCTAATATGAAAGATATAATGCAGTTAACAGAAGATTGTTTAAAAGAAATTTGTATGAAAACTTTAGGTGATTTAAGTTTTAATTATCAAGAACATTTGATTGATTTTAATAAATTTTATAAATATGATATGATTCAGATAATTAAAGATAAAACGGATGTGGATTTTAGCAATAAAATGGATTTTGAACAATGTAAAAAAATAGCTCAAGAACACAACATAGAAGTAAAACCTTTTTATACTAAAGGTCACATTATAGTAGCTTTTTTTGAAAATTTTGTAGAAAAAACTTTGATTCAACCGACTTTTATTTATAATTATCCTTATGAAACGAGTCCTTTAGCACAAAAAAATATGAAAAACGAAGAATTTGTTGATAGATTTGAATTATTTATAACTGGTAAAGAATTAGTGAATGCTTTTGCTGAATTGAATGATCCTATTGAACAACATAAACGTTTCACAGAACAATTATTACAAAAAAAATTAGGTAATGATGAAGCCGAAGAATTAGATCAAGATTTTATTGAAGCATTAGAGTATGGTATGCCGCCTACAGGAGGTTTGGGTATAGGAATAGATCGGTTAGTAATGTTTTTGACTAACACCACTAATATTCGAGATGTTATTTTATTTCCTCATTTTGCTAATAATAAAAAATAATTATTTTTTATTTTAAAATCATGATTAATATCATTTTAATAGAGGTTTATTAATGATAGGTGTTTTTTATCTACAAAGTTATTATAGTATTATGGAAAGTATTAATTCAATAGAAGCTCTAATCAAAAAAGCTAAAGAAAATAATTATTGTTTTGTTGCTTTAAGTGATAATGAAAATTTACACGGAATGGTTGAATTTTTATATACTTGCCAGAAATACAAAATTAAACCTATTTTAGGTATTAAAATAAATTTATCATTAAACATAATTATTAAAAAAAATAAAAAAATTGGACTTTTGATTTATGCTTTAAATGATATTGGTATTAATAATTTAATTCGGATTTCAAATTTAATAAAAACCCAAAAACAAAATATTACTTTAGAAATTTTAAAACAATCTCAAAAAGGACTTTTTTTTATTTTAAGTAATATAGATTTTGTTTTCTCTGAAATTTCAGACTTAAACTCAATAGAAAAAATTTTTTCTCAATTGAAAGATAATTTAGATTTGGTTTTTTTTGGTTTGTCTTTGCAATCGGATAATTTAGAATTATTCGCTAATAATATTTTAGCTGTTTTAGTTGAAAAATTAAAAATTTCAGTAGTAGTTGTTCATAAAACTAATTTTTTAGAAACTTCCGAAAAAGAAGCTCATAATTTATTACTTAAATTAATGTATCCTTCCAAAGATTTTCACATGTCTTTTCAATTTTTAAATCAAAAAGAAATTTATGATAAATATCAAAGTTATTATGACGATTATAAAACATCTTTTTTAGATTTGGATACTTTTATAAAATCAATTAAATATTTTAAAATTTTTCCTTCTAATATAGGATTACCTAAATTTCAACAAAAATCACAAGAATCTTCTACTGCTTATTTAGAAAAAATAACATACTCTTCTTTGAAAGAAAAAATTCCGATTTCATCTTCTAAATTTTCTGTTTATACAGAAAGATTAAAAAAAGAATTAAAAATCATCAAAGATATGCATTATGAAGATTATTTTTTAATTGTTTTTGATTTGATGAAATACGCTAGAGATGAAGGAATTTTATTAGGAGTTGGCAGAGGTTCTTCGGCTGGTTCTTTAGTTTGTTTCTGTTTAGGAATTACAGAAGCAGATCCTTTGGTTTATAATCTTCTTTTTGAAAGATTTTTAAATCCAAAAAGAAATAAAAAACCAGATATTGATCTAGATTTTCCAGATAATAAAATAAGCATTATTTTAAAATATATTTATGATAAATATGGTTCGGAATATACATCTAATATCATTACTTTTAACACTTTAACTATCAAATCTTTTCTTCGAAACGCTAATTATATTAAATATCAAAAAGAAGTTTTAAAAATATCCAAACCTGATAACAAACAAATAAAAATTTTAGGCCAATTAGAAGGGTTGCCACAATTTACTGGTACCCATCCAGCTGGGATTATTATTAGCAATAATAATTTATTCAAACATTTTCCTGTTCAAAGTAATCCACAAAGCAATACTCCTTTTAAATATCAAACTCAAATAGAAGCCCAATATTTAGAAAAGATAGGTTTACCTAAAATAGATTTTTTAAGTTTAAAAAGTTTGACTTTAGTTGATAAAATTCTGAGAGAAATAAATATTAGTAGCAAAGAAAAAATAAATTGGCAACAATTTCCCTTAGATGATAACTTAACTTATCAATTATTACAAAGAGGCGATACAGAATATATTTTTCAATTAGAATCGCCAACAGCTAAAAAGGTATTACAAAAAGTGGAACCACAAAAAATAGAAGATTTGGTTGCTGTTTTAGCTTTAAATAGACCAGGACAAATTAATTATATTGATTATTATTGTCGTAATAAAAAAGAGAATAAAAATTTTTTAGTTGAAACAGATATTTATAAATATTTAAAAGATATTTTGAAAAATACATACGGTATTATTCTGTATCAAGAACAAATTATGGAAACAGCTTTTACTTTTGCTGGCTATGATTTTAGTGAAGCTGAAATATTTATGAAATATATAATTAAAAAATCTGATGTCATCGATAAAAAAACAAATTTAATTAAAACAGAATTTATTAAACGTAGCGAAAGAAAAGGACATTCTAAAAAATTAGCGTCTCGTGTTTATGATTATATTTTAAAATTTTCTAATTATAGCTTTAACAAAAGTCATAGTGTTTCTTATTCTTTAATCAGTTATCGGATGGCTTATTTAAAAACTCATTATTTTGTTATTTTTTTAAAAGTTCTTTTAGAAGAATATCAAAAAGTACCTTCTGAAACAGAAAATTTATTGCTTAAAATTCAAAAGAAGCATGAGACTAAAATTATAATACCCAATATTTTTAAAAGTGGTATTCAGTATGAATTATCAAAAGGAAAATTATTATTGCCTTTGACTTTGATTCGAAATGTTAGCGAAGAAATAGCTGAGTTCATTATTAAAGAAAGACAAATCAAGAGATTTGTTGATTTTTATGATTTTAAAAAGAGATGTCAAAAAATTTTAAATAATAATTTATTAAGAGATTTAATCTTAGCAGGTGTTTTTAATGAATTTGGTCTTAATAAAAACACTTTATTAAATGAATCTGATTTAGAATATTTAGAACATGAAGAATATTTATTAGATGATAAAAAACAAATTTTTTTAGAAGAATTACCAAAAGAATATTTAGAACAAGAAATGAATAAAATTTTTGGTTTTCATTTAAGTGCTTTGCTTTTATGAAATATCATTTTATAATGATATAATAAAGTTACAGGGATGGGTGATAAATATGATAAAAATGAAATTATGCAAAAAAATGAGTTTATTTTATCAAGAAACATTGATGACTTATTGTTCTCGTAGTAATAGATATTTTCGTTGGTTTATCATTATTTTAGGATTTATTTCACTTTGTTTTGTTTCTGCTTATAAAGTGAGGCAAAGAGATGTTTGGAAAAAACAATTACATACAATTAATGATGTCTTTGATAAAGATGAAATTAATAATTATTATTTGAACTCTGATCGAACAGATACAGAAAAAACTTTCATTTATCTTAAAGGAATGATTATTTTAATTATTATTGGAATAATTTTTTTAGGTTTGAAAAAAGGATTAATGGGGATTAGTTTAGGTACTTTTATAGGTTCTTGTCTTGGTATTTGGATTTCTATTTGTTTTCCTTCAATTATTTATTTTTTAGAATTTATTTTTTCTGGTAAAATATTTTCAAATTAGTTAATTCAATTAAAAATTATATATTTTTAAAAATTAAGAAATAGGAAAATTTAAAAAAGTGTATTCTTTTGTAAAATTTTGGTCATGAAAAAAACTTTTTTGCAAAAAATTATTATTATTTCTCTTTTTATTGCTATAACGATGATAATTGATTTTGTTTTAAGTCCGTATATTAAACCATTAAAATTACCTTTAGTTATTATTTGTATAGCAGGTTGTTCATTAGGTTTTCCTAGTGTTTTTATTATCTGCTGTTTTTATACTTTTATTCATTTGACTAGAAGTTTTTATCATTGGAAAAGTATTATGGACATTTTACAATTAAATTATTTTCAAATTTGTTTTTCTGTTATTTTAGATTATATATTTCCTGATCTGATTATTAGTCTGTCTGGTTTTTGTTTTGATAAACAAAAGAAATTTTTTAGCAATACAAGATTATTTTCTTTTTTTTTGTTAATTAATTGTTTAAGATTATTATCTTTTTTTTTATCTAGTTTGTTAATTTACGCTAATAAAAATAATAATTTAAAAGAAAATATTTTTATTATTGCTTTTATATATAATTTACTTCCTTTCTTTTTAAATTTATTTGTAGGTGGTATTTTATTTTTTTACTTAAAAAGTAAATTAAAAAATATTTTTGGCAAAAAAGAGTGAAAAATATTTTTTTAATTAATATAAAAAAATGTTTTTTTTTTTTTTTTTTTTGCAGTTTTATATTAATAATAAATAATTTGAATTTATTTTGTGTGAAATAAATTAATATTGAATTTAATTTTAGTTCAAATATATATGAGTACTACAATATGCCTAAAGATAAGTAATTTTTTTAATTATTTCATTTTAAGATTTTTAAATATTAGCGAATTTTTCTAAAAAAAATATTTTTTTATTACTATTATTTATATATTTGAAAACAGTTTATCTAATACTTTTCCATTTTCATCATAATATATTGTTTCGAGATAATTGCCGTTATTATCATATTCCAAAATAGTTTCCAAAGAACCATCTTTATAAAATTCAATTTCTTTAATAGGATAACCGTTTTCAGGATTATATTGAAAAATTTTTGCAATAGTTTGACCATCTTCAAAAAATATAATTCTTTTAGCTTTTCTTTCGTTATTACCATATTCAGTAATAGAACTAATAATTCTATTATATTTACGAAAATAAGTTACTTTAGTTCTTATTTCGTTATCATTATATTCTATAATTGAAGCAATATGTGGTTCATCTAACCAAAACCTTGTTTGTTTAATTAATTTACCATTTGCATTAAATTCGAACATTTCATGACTATTTTTAATGATTTTATTTTTCATAACTTGAATTCCTTTTCTTTATTATTATATTAATTTTTTGTTAAAATGAATATATTTTTTCAAGACTTAAATTTTAAACAAATATGTTTTCATCTTTATAATATTAAACATTGTTTTAATTGTTTCAAATATACAATTCATATCTAAAAAATAATAATTCAGCAAATCATCTCTTTTTAATTTAAAAAATAAATATTAAATTCTTACAAAAGAATTATTTAATTTTTAACCAAATTAATTATTTTGAATTAATTATATAAAATAAGTTATGATCTTCCGAAAATTTTTTAATTTAAATTTCAAAAAAATAATAAGCCAAAATATTTTTTAAATATTTTGGCTTTAATTTATATTTAATTTGAATTAATTTTTTTAAAAATTCATATCATTTTTATATTTACATAATAAAAAAATATACTGGAGAATAAATGAATAGTTAATTTAAAGAAAATTTACAATCTATAACAAAATGATTTTCATTAAAAGTATAAAAAAATATTTTATCGAAATTATTCGTTTCAAATTTCATTGTATTTGTTTGTTTTCTTTTTTTAATTTTATTTTTGTAAAACATATTAATATTTTATAATTTATTTTTTCTAACATAATATTTTTTTTAAAACATCATTTATAATCAGTGTATTTTGACTTTGTTTATAAATGTTAATACAAAAAAGTAATCCCGCGTGCATGTCTTAATCAAATAATATTTTATTAAAACTATTTTTTATAACCCTTATTTAGTATTTTTTAAAGAGAAAAATTACTAAAATATTAAAATTTAAAGATTTATTTATTTATAATTTTTATAAATATTATTCGATTTTACAAAAAAATATTAATTGAAAACATTTTTTTAAAGTATCTAGAAACCTGAAAATGTTTTAATTATTTAAAAATTAAAAACGATTTTCAAATGTTGAAAAATTAAAATTACAAAA
This sequence comes from Phytoplasma sp., assembly GCF_035187685.1. Taxonomy (NCBI): domain Bacteria; kingdom Bacillati; phylum Mycoplasmatota; class Mollicutes; order Acholeplasmatales; family Acholeplasmataceae; genus Candidatus Phytoplasma; species Phytoplasma sp. Next base: position 404,748 of record NZ_CP131022.1, read on the forward strand.
ATTTAAAAATTATATTTTCTTTTGATTAAATATCTTTTAAAGATAAAAATATTTTGCCTTTATTATTAATTTCGATACATTTAGCTAAAACTTTATTACCTACATTCAAAACATCTTCAACAAATTCTGTTCTTGTATTAGATAACTGACTAACATGTATAAAACCTTCAACATTAGGAAATATTTCAACTAATGCTGCAAAAGATTGACCTTTATTATTAGTTAAAATTTTTACAACAGTTACTTGATAAACTTGGTTTATCTCAATTTCTTTAACTAAATTTAAAATATGATTAGCTGTTTTTTTAACAATGTCAATGTTTACATGAGTTATAAATATCTTACCATCTTGTTTAATATCTATTTTAACATTATCATGTTTCTCGATAATACGAGAGATAATTTTACCACCAACACCTATAATATCTCTTATTTTCTCTATTTTAACTTTAATAACTTGAACTTTTGGAGCATAAATAGAAACTTCTTTTTTATGTGTAGAAATAACTTGATTCATTTTTTTTAAAATTTCTAACCTAGCAAAGCGTGATTTATTCAATAATAATTTCAAAATATCAAAATTAATATTTTTTCTTTTAGTATCCATTTGTAAAGCAGTTATTCCTATTTCAGTTCCAGCTACTTTAAAATCCATATCTCCTTCATAATCTTCTAAACCTTGAATATCAGTTAAAACAACACACTCGTTGTCATCGCAAAACAAACCCATAGCTACTCCTGCTACAGCCTTTTTTAAAGGAACGCCAGCATCCATTAAAGCCATTGAAGCAGCACAAATAGTAGCTTGCGAAGAGGAACCATTAGATTCTAAAATTTCTGAAACTGCTCTAATAGAATAAGGAAAATCATCTTCTGAAGGCAAAAGATGAAATAATGATTTTTCCGCTAAGATACCGTGTCCAATTTCTCTTCTAGAAGGCGCCATATAACGACCTATTTCTCCAACAGAAAAAGCAGGAAAATTATAATGTAAAATGAAAATTTTTTCTTCTTCTTCTGTTAAATCATCAACCATTTTGCTTTCTTTTAAAGTGCCCAAAGTGACAACTACTAAACTTTGTGTTTGACCTCTAGTAAAAAGAGCTGAACCATGAGCTCTAGGTAATAAACCTACTTGATTCTCAATTGTTCTAATTTCATCTAATTTTCTACCATCGATTCTCTTTTTATCTTCGATAACCATTTTTCTAAATGCTTGACTTAATAAATTACTAAAAATATTGTCTATTTCTGTAGATAAAATATTATCATCATCATTATATTCTAACAATAATTCTTCTTTTAATTTACTAATCTCATTTTTAAATATTTTTACATCTTTTTTTTGTTGTGAACTTATATCTAAAATATTTTTTATTTGATTTTTATATTTGTCTGTAATTTTATTAAATAATTCTTCATTAATTTCTAGTTGTGTAAAAAGTTGTTTTTGAGGATTTATTTTATCTCTAATTTCATCTTGAAACATGCAAAGTTTTTTTATTATATCATGTCCATAAACCATAGCTTCTAGTAATTCTTCTTCTTTTGTTTCTGTTGCAATAGCTTCAATCATATTTATACTTTGTTTAGTTCCTGATAAAGTTAATAAAAAATCTGATTTATTTCTTTTATCTGAACTTGGATTAATAATTAATTTGTTATTTATTCTACCTATACAAACACCCGCTACAGAATCTGTAAAAGGGATATCTGACACAAGTAAAGATAAAGAACTAGCAAAAATAGCTAATATCTCATTATTGCAATCATAATCACTACTTAAAATAGTATTTATTATTTGGATTTCTTTATTAAATTTTGTAGGAAAAAGAGGTCTTAAAGTTCTATCTATTAATCGAGAATTTAAAATCTCATGATCAGAAGATTTTCCTTCTCTTTTAGTAAAACTTCCAGGTATTTTGCCTACAGCATAAAGTTTCTCTTGATAAATAACTGTCAAAGGGAAATAATTTAAAGTATTATACTTTTTACTTGCAATTGATACAGTTAAAATAACACTATCTTTGTAACGAAGTAATACAGAAGAATTAGCTTGCTTAGCTAAATTATTTATTTCTACGCTTAATAAATTATTTTCAAAAATAGTTTTAAATATTTTTAAAGCCACTTTAGTTTTCCTTTTTCTAAAAAATGCAAAACTACTTTTAAAAATAAAAATTAATTTTTACAAAGACGTTTGTATATTTTTTATTATTATATGGCGCCTATACTAGGACTCGAACCTAGGACCCTCTGATTAACAGTCAGATGCTCTACCAACTGAGCTATATAGGCCTTTTCATTGTTATTGTTGTTGTTAAGATATTGGTAGAGGATGAGGGACTTGAACCCCCGACATTCTGCTTGTAAGGCAGACGCTCTCCCAACTGAGCTAATCCTCTAAAGTTGACCTTGGCTAATCCTATTTTTGCTTTTGTAAACAAAAACTATCGTCAGGTTAAAAGGACTTAACTACTGTATTCGGAATGGGAACAGGTGTTTCCCCTTTTATAAATAACCAAGGATCTTTCAAAACTAGATAAATATAACTTTTTTAATTCTTTTATAAAATCAAAGTCAATGGATCTATTAGTATCAGTCAGCTTAAAAGATCACTCTTCTTACACCTCTGACCTATCAACCTGATAGTCTTTCAGGGATCTCATAGGGAAATCTCATCTTAAAGGAGGCTTCACACTTAGATGCTTTCAGTGTTTATCCTTTCCATACATAGCTACTCAGCTGTGGTCCTGGCGAACCAACTGAAACACCAGAGGTACATCCATCCCGGTCTTCTCATACTAGGGACAGCTCTTTTCAAATTTCCAACGCCCACGACGGATAGAGACCGAACTGTCTCACGACGTTCTGAACCCAGCTCGCGTTCCGCTTTAATGGGCGAACAGCCCAACCCTTGGAACCTTCTCCAGCTCCAGGATGCGATGAGCCGACATCGAGGTGCCAAACCGCTTCGTCGCTGTGAACGCTCGGAAGCGATAAGCCTGTTATCCCCAGGGTAGCTTTTATCCGTTGAGTTACGACCCTTCCATACGGTATCGTAAGATCACTAAGTCCGACTTTCGTCTCTGCTCGACTTGTAGGTCTCGCAGTCAAGCTCCCTTATGCCTTTACGCTCTCTAAATGATTTCCGACCATTTTGAGGGAACCTTATGAACGCCTCCGTTACTCTTTAGGAGGCGACCGCCCCAGTCAAACTGCCCACCAAACACTGTCCCTCGTAATACACTTACGCAGGTTAGAACATAAAAAATCAAAGGGTGGTATCCCAAAGGTGACTCCCTCTAAACTGGCGTCTAAAGTTCTCCGTCTCCCACCTATGCTGTACATCGATTTCTCAAATTCAATATTAAGCTACAGTAAAGCTCCATGGGGTCTTTTCGTCCTGTCGCGGGTAATCGGCATTTTCACCGATAATTTGATTTCACCGAGACTCTTGTTGAGACAGCGCCCAAATCGTTATGCCTTTCGTGCGGGTCGGAATTTACCCGACAAGGAATTTCGCTACCTTAGGACCGTTATAGTTACGGCCGCCGTTCACTGGGACTTCAATTCAATGCTTTGGTTTAACCCGAACATCCCCTCTTAATCTTCCAGCACCGGGCAGGCATCAGCCCCTATACATCACCTTACGGTTTAGCAGAGACCTATGTTTTTGATAAACAGTCGCTTGGGCTTCTTTTCTGTGACTTTTACTTTTTACGCAAAAGTTCTCCTTATCCCTAAGTTACGGAGCAATTTTGCCGAGTTCCTTAACAAGAGTTTTCTCGCGCGTCTTAGTATACTCTACCATCCCACCTGTGTCGGTTTACGGTACAGGTAAAAAAACAATTAACCCTAGAAGCTTTTCTTGAAAGTATGACTTCGGTCATCTTACCTTCGAATCTCATTTTTTGGAATAAGAAAACGGATTTACCTGTCTTCTCAAACTCGATCCTTCAACCCTAATCCATATAAAGGGCATGCCTAGCCTGCTTTGTCCCTCCATCAGTTGTTTTTTTAGTGCAGGAATTTTCGCCTGCTTGCCATCGACTACGTATTTCTACCTCGCCTTAGGACCTGACTAACCCAGGGCGGACGAACCTGCCCCTGGAAACCTTGGGTTTTCGACGGATAGGATTCTCGCCTATCTTTTCGTTACTTACACCGGCATTCTCACTTCTGATTTCTCCACCACTGCTTCCGCTATGGCTTCACTGACATCAGAACGCTTCCCCTACCATATCTAACATTAAAGTTAGTATCCGTAGCTTCGGTATAATGTTTGAGCCCCGATAAATTTTCGGTGCGAAGTCATTAGACTAGTGAGCTATTACGCACTCTTTAAAAGATGGCTGCTTCTAAGCCAACTTCCTAGCTGTTTTAACGTCTCCACTTCCTTTTCCACTTAACATTAATTTGGGGACCTTAGCTGACGGTCTGGGCTCTTTCCCTTTTGACCATGGACCTTATCACCCACAGTCTGACTGCTGATTATTTTTCATGACATTCGGAGTTTAATTGAGTTCAGTACCCCGAGATGAAGCCATCACTCATTTAGTGCTCTACCTTCATGAAAATTTTAAAATCAACGCTAGCCCTAAAGCTATTTCGGGGAGAACCAGCTATCTCTGAGTTCGATTGGAATTTCACCCCTAGCCACAAGTCATCCAAATACTTTTCAACGTATCCTGGTTCGGTCCTCCATGTGAGATTAATCACACTTCAACCTGCTCATGGCTAGCTCACTTCAGTTTCGGGTCTATGACATACAACTAAACGCCCTTTTAAGACTCGCTTTCGCTATGGCTCCGTTCCTTCAAACTTAACCTTGCTCTATATCATAACTCGCCGGTTCATTCTGCAAAAGGCAAGCCATCACTCCTTAACGAGCTCTGACTAATTGTAGGCATACAGTTTCAGGATCTATTTCACTCCCCTCCCGGGGTTCTTTTCACCTTTCCCTCACGGTACTAGTTCACTATCGGTCACTAAGAAGTATTTAGCCTTGGGAGATGGTCCTCCCGTCTTCCAACCAGATTTCTCGTGTCTTGCCGTACTTTATAGGATACTCTAGATAAAAAACTTTCCCTTACAGGACTATCACCTTCTATGGTGTTTCTTTCCAAAAACTTCAAGTTGTTTTTTATTTTGTAACTAGTAATTAGTATCCAAGGCTGTTCCATGTTCGCTCGTCGCTACTGACGGAATCGTTATTACTTTCTTTTCCTGCAGTTACTTAGATATTTCAGTTCACTGCGTTCCCTTTTTGATAATTAAATCAAAAAACTACAAGTTTATTGTAGTAGGTTGCCCCATTCGGAAACCCATGGATCTCCATTTATTTACAACTCCCCATGGTGTATCGCCGTTAATTGCGTCCTTCATCGGCTCTTAGTGCCAAGGCATCCACTGTACGCCCTTACTTTCTTCAATTTTATTAAGAATTATAGAGTTATATTTATCTACTTTTCAAAGAACTTTCTTTTAAGCAGGACCTGTTTTTAATCATGGTGGGCCTAAATGGACTTGAACCACCGACCTCACGCTTATCAGGCGTGTGCTCTAACCAACTGAGCTATAGGCCCTTTGGCGCTTAAAAAAAGAAAAACTTAACAATTTAAGTCTTTCAAAACTGAAGATGATGATTTTTATTTATTATCCTTAGAAAGGAGGTGATCCATCCCCACCTTCCGGTAGGGATACCTTGTTACGACTTAACCCCAATCATCAACCCTACCTTAGACAGCTCCCTCTTCTTTCGAAGTTAAGCCACTGCTTTCGAGTATTGCTAACTTTCGTGGTTTGACGGGCGGTGTGTACAAACCCCGAGAACGTATTCACCGCGACATGCTGATTCGCGATTACTAGCGATTCCAACTTCATGAAGTCGAGTTACAGACTTCAATCCGAACTGAGACTGCTTTTTTGAGATTTGCTAAAAACTCGCGCTTCAGCTGCTCTTTGTAACAGCCATTGTATCACGTTTGTAGCCCAGATCATAAGGGGCATGATGATTTGACGTAATCCTCACCTTCCTCCAATTTTTAATTGGCAGTCTCGCTAAAGTCCCCACCATTACGTGCTGGCAATTAACGACAAGGGTTGCGTTCGTTTTAGGACTTAACCTAACATCTCACGACACGAACTGACGACAACCATGCACCACCTGTGTCCCTGATAACCTCCACTATATTTCTATAGCTTTGCAGAGCATGTCAAGACCTGGTAAGATTTTTCGTGTATCTTCGAATTAAACAACATGATCCACCGCTTGTGCGGAGTCCCGTCAATTCCTTTAAGTTTCATACTTGCGTACGTACTACTCAGGCGGAGTACTTAATGTGTTAACTTCAGTACCGAGTTTTATCCCGACACTTAGTACTCATCGTTTACGGCGTGGACTACCAGGGTATCTAATCCTGTTTGCTACCCACGCTTTCGTGCCTCAGCGTCAGTCAAGACCCAGCAAGCCGCCTACGCTTCTGGTGTTCCTCCATATATTTACACATTTTACCGCTACACATGGAATTCCGCTTGCCTCTATCTGACTCTAGTCAAGGTAGTTTCTATAACAAGACAGCGTTAAGCACTGAAATTAAATTATAGACTTTCCTAACCGCCTACGCACCCTTTACGCCCAATAATTCCGGATAACGCTCGCCCCCTATGTCTTACCGCGGCTGCTGGCACATAGTTAGCCGGGGCTTATTCATTGAATAACGTCAAGATAATTTTTCCATTATTTTTTCTTCTTCAATAAAAGAACTTTACATACCGAAATACTTCATCATTCACGCGGCGTTGCTCGGTCAGAGTTTCCTCCATTGCCGAAAATTCCCTACTGCTGCCTCCCGTAGGAGTTTGGGCCGTGTCTCAGTCCCAATGTGGCTGTTCAACCTCTCAGTCCAGCTACACATCATCGTCTTGGTAGGCCATTACCCTACCAACTAACTAATGTGGCGCAAGCCCATCTTTAAGCATACCTTCGAAGAAGGTCTTTTAAAAACAAAAAGATGCCTTTCTGTTTCCTATCCAGTCTTAGCAACCGTTTCCAGTTGTTATCCTCGTCTTAAAGGTAGGTTACTTACGTGTTACTCACCCGTTCGCCACTAAAACCTTTTGAGGGGTTTCCGTTCGACTTGCATGTATTAGGCACGCCGCCAGCGTTCATCCTGAGCCAGGATCAAACTCTTCGTTTTATTTTTAATTTCATATTAAATGAAATTAAAATGTTTAATTAAAATTTTTTATAAAATATCATCTTCAGTTTTCAAAGAAATAAATCAGAAAAATAAATTTAAAAAATTTATTTTCTCAATTGTCAAAATTAATAACACATTATTATAACATATAAAAAATCTAATTTTAACAAATATTATTTATTTTTATTTAATAAATTTAAAATATTTTCTATTGTTAGATCGTTAATAAAATATAATAATATATCTATAAACAAAGGAAATTTATTAAAAATATTTTCTTTAATTTTTTTATCCAAATTACCTAAAACATATTTATCCAAAGGAATTGAATAATTATTATCTACACCTATCTTTAATCTTTTAAATTGATTAGTTTCTAAAATATCTATAATATTTCTTATTCCATTATGTCCGCCATGACCACTTTTATTTTTCAATTTAAAAACACCAGCTTTTAAATAAATATCATCATACAACACTAAAATATCTTTTATATTAATCTTATATTTTTGCATAATTTTTTTTATAGCTATTCCTGATAGATTCATATAAGTTTGTGGTTTTAATAATATAATTTTTTTTTCATTGATTTGTACTTGATAAACAAAATCAAGCATTTCTGTTTTAATTTTATAATTTTGTTTTTGTAAATAATTTAAAAAAAAATCAATCATCATAAAACCTATATTATGCGGAGTATTATTATAAATATAACCTGGATTACCTAAACCAACAATAAGCTTCATTGTTTTTTATTTCCTCTACAAAATAAAAAAATTATTAAAATAAAATATTTTACCTCAATAATTTTTTATATAAAAATAAATAAAAAAATGTGAATTTAATTTTTTGCAATTTTTGTTTTATTATTAAAATATTTATAAATACAATCGAAAAATAATATTGTAAAAATACAAGAAATTAAATAAATATAATGCATCCAACTGATTTTGGTTGTTCCAAAAAAATTATTTAATGTATCAAAATTTTGCGAAATAAGAATAAATAAAATTAATTCACATAAAACACCTAAAAATAAAAGAACATTCTTTTTTTTAGCAGTTTTCCAAAAATAAAGTTTATCAGACCTACAAGCGAAAACATTACCTATTTGAGCAAAAATAACAGCTCCAAAAGCCATAGTAGAAGCTGTTTTAAATTCAGAAGTTTTAGCTGATACTAATCCTTGTGTTAAATTATCAAAGCCATAACAACATACAAAAAAAATTAAAGCTAAAGTTCCTTCGATTATCCCTAAAAAAAAATAACTTCGTTTTAATAATTTTTTATCTAATAAACGATCATCTTTAGAAATAGGTTTTTTGTCTAATAATTCTTTTTTAGGCTCTTCTGCACCTAGAGCTATAGCTGGTATCAAATCCGTTATTAAATCTATAGCTAAAATTTGCATAACTGTTAAATAAAGAGGAATATTAAATAAAGCCATAAAAATCACAGGGAAAATTTGGGGAATATTAGAACTAAATACATAAGTTATAAATTTTTTGATATTATCGTAAATACCACGAGCTTCTAATACTGCTTTTGGAATAGTTGAAAAATTATCATCTAATAAGATCATATCAGCTACATTACGAGCGATATCTTTACCAGATTTACCCATAGCAATACTAATATGAGCAGCTTTCATAGCTAAAATATCATTCACTCCATCACCGATAACTCCAACTATTTCTTCATTAGAACGATAAGCTTCTATAATTCTTAATTTATGTTTAGGCGTTGTACGAGAAAAAATGATTGGTTTAGAAGTTTTTAAATTATTTTGTAAGTCATCTTGAGACATCTTATCTATTTGTGATCCATCTATATTAAGATATTGATCGTCTTTAATAATTCCTACTTGTTTTCCGATAGCTATAGCTGTTTTACCATAATCTCCTGTAATAACAGTGACTTTCAAACCAGCTTTATATAATTGTTCGATCGAGTCGCGTACTTCAATTTTAGGAGGATCATAATTAACTAAAAGTCCTAAAAATACCATATCTTTTTCTTCAGATTGTTTTTGATCTGATTCTAATTTTTTATAAGTAATTGCTAATAAACGGTAACCTTGACTAGCTAATTCTTCATTTTGTTTTACAAAAAAATCTTTATCTTTTTGACTGAACTCCATTACTTTTTTGTTTTTATATTGAAATTTACATTCTTCCAACAAGACACTAGGAGCTCCTTTAATAAATAAATATCTTTCATTAATATCATAATTATCTTGAGATAAATTTTTAACTAAAACACTCATTTTTTTGGTTTCTGAAGAAAAAGGATTTGTTTGTTCTATTTCAAAATTATTTCTTATTTGATCAACATTAAGACCATATTTATTAGCGGCAATTAAAAAAGAACCTTCCGTAGGACTTCCTACTATTTGAAAATCTTTTTTATTTAAAGGATCATCGATTAAATTAGCTTCAGAACATATTACAGAAGAAATGAATAATTTTTGCAAAATCTTATCATTTTGTTTTTTATCAAAATCTTTAAATTCACCTTTTTTATTCAAACCATTACCTGTAATATTAACATAACCCCCAGGAAAAAGTATTTTATGACAAGTCAATTTATTTTCTGTTAAAGTACCAGTTTTATCTGTGCAAATAACACTAACAGAATTTAATGTTTCAACCGAAAACAATTGTTTAATTAAAGCTTTTTGCTTAGCCATTCTTTGTGAACCAATTGCTAAACTTAAATTAATAGTCGGCAATAATCCTTCTGGGATATTAGCAACTAACATTCCTAAAGCAACAGTAATAGATACCTTGAATGCATCCGAAGTAAATGGATTTTGAGAACGCCATAAACAAATACAAAACACAATTACAGCTAATGTTGAAGCAATAATACTAATTACTTTAATAACTTTATGAATTTCTTTTTCTAGTGTACTTATACCTTTATCAATATTTTGAACTAAATTAGATACTTCTCCGATTTGGGTATTCTTAGCAATAGAATAAACAATAGCTTTAGCACTACCTTGAGTTACTGTTGTTCCTGCATATACTAAATTTGGAATTTCAGAAACAGTTTCAATATTATCTTTATTTGCCCCACAAATTTTATTTAAAGGAACGGTTTCGCCTGTTAACATAGAATTGTCAACATAAAAATTATTAGTTTCGACTAATCTTGCATCAGCAGGAATAGTAACTCCTATATCTAAAAAAATTAAATCTCCAATTGTTAAATTAATTGCGTCAATAAATTCTACTTTACCATTACGATAAACTTTGATTTTATTAGGAATCATATCTCCTAAAGAAGATAAAATTTTGTCAGTCTTTAGCTCTTGACAAAAAGAGAAAAAACCATTAACAATTACAACTGTTAAAATAGCTATTCCTACGGCGTATTCCTTTATTAAAAAAGATAAACCACTTGACAAAATCAATAAAAGCGCAAACATAGAAATAAATTGTTTAATAAATCTTTTAAATACACTTATTTTTTTATCAGTTTTGATGATATTCAAGCCATACAAATTATTTCTTTTTTTTACTTCTTTAATACTTAAACCATTGGGGTTAGTATCAAAATGTTGAAAAACTTCTTCTAAAGTTAAACTACTTATTTTTAATAAATCCTTATTTTTCATATTGTTTCGTAATTACCTCTTCTATAAAACATAAAATTTTATAAATATTCATTTATTTGTCTTCGGAAATATTATTTATATAAATAAAAATCCAAAATATAACAAAAATTTGTCTTGAATATTATATTAAAAAAAATATAAAACAATAATTTTATGAAATAGATAAAATAAATTATTTAAAACTTTTAACAGTTATATAATAAAGACATTACATTAATTTTAAATTATAAATATATTCATCATCATTTTCTTTTTCAAAAAATATTAAATAAAAAATAATTATTTCTTGTTTTATACAAAATTAAAAATTTTATAAAAACATCTGACTGATTTGATTTTTTTTGAAGCGAAAATAGTTTATAAATTTATATAATATATTTAATCTTTGTTTTGTTTTAATTTGTGATATTCATTTAAATATCTTTTATATTTTTCTTTTTCTTCTTTGATCTTTTTTGGGTTCGCTTTTGAGATAAAAAATTTATTATTTAAAATTTTTTCGCTTCTTTTAATTTCTACTAAAAGAATTTCTTGTTGTCGAATTAAATTGTTTTTAATTTCACGATCATGAATATTTACCCACATTTTTTTATCTATCCAAATAGATATATTTTTTTCAGAAAACAAAAAAAAATATTTATCATATAAAACAGTATGAACAATTTCTATTTCATTAATTTGAAACAAATTCTTTAAAACTAAATTAAAACAATTTAATTCTTTAGCATCTTGAAAAGGTACTTCGATGTATAATTTGAATTTCTTTTTATCGATAGAATAAGATTGTTTCCAATGACGGAATTTAACAATTAAATTTTTTAAATTTTGAAATTTATCTAAAGCTTTAATATTCGAATAAGTAATGTTGGGCCATGCAGAATGAACAATAGATTCTCCTAAAGTTAATTCTTCGTAAATGGCATCGGTTACAAAAGGTATAAAAGGATGTAATAATTTTAAAATATTCTTTAAAATAAAAAGTAAAAATTTTTGAGTATTTAAATATTCCTTTTTATCTTCTTTCAAAAAAATTTTTAAAAATTCTAAAAACCAATTACTAAAATCTTCCCAAATAAAACGATACAACGTTTCACCTATTATATGAAATTCATATTGTTCATACAAAGAATCAACTTTTTGCACCAATTGTGAAAATTTAGATAATAAAGCTTGTTCAGGAAATAATAAAAATTCGTCTTGGAAATTTGTTTCTAAAGTCCGAAGATTTAATTTAATCAAACGACTTGTATTCCAAAGTTTATTAATAAAATTCCAACTATTTAGTATTTTGTGTTCATCATAGTACAAATCAGAACCATTAGAAACACTTGTAGTCAAAAACAATCTTAAAGCATCAGCGCCATATTTATTAATAATTTCTTCAGGTAAAATTCCGTTACCTTTAGATTTAGACATTTTTTGTCCTTCAGAATCCCTAACTAAACCATGTAATAAAACAGTTTTAAAAGGTTGTTTATTCGTTAAATAAAAACTTTGCATAACCATTTTAGTTACCCAAAAGGTTAAAATATCATAACCAGTAACTAAAACATCGACAGGAAAACGTCTTTTTAATAAAGATTCTTTTTCTTGTAAATATCCTAAGGTGCTAATTGGCCATAAAGAAGAAGAAAACCAAGTATCTAAAACATCTTGATCTTGAATAAAACCATCGCCTGGATTTTCTACTTGAACTTTTATTTCTTTATCTTTATACCAAACAGGAATCGAATGCCCCCACCATAATTGACGAGAAATACACCAATCTTCAACTTTTTCTAACCAATTATTAAAAATTTTAACAAATCTTTGAGGAACGAAATCAATTTTATGTTTTTGTAAAGCGAATTCAGATAATTTTTTCGTTTTAAGAAACCATTGTAAAGATAATCTTGGTTCTATCATAGATCCTGAAATACTAGAAAAACCTAACATGTGATTATAATCTTTTATCTTAGTCACTAAATTATCTTTTTGTAAATCTTGAATTAATTCTTTTCGACAATCTAAAATACTTAAGTTTTGATATTTTTTAGCTTTTTCATTCATAGTTCCATTTTTATTAAAACACGATTCAATCTTTAAATTATTTTTTTTTCCTATTTGAAAATCATTTTCATCATGAGCTGGAGTTATTTTGAGTACTCCTGAACCAAATTGAATATCAACAAAATCATCACCAATTATAGGAATTTCTGAATTTGTAAAAGGTGTTAAAACTTTTTTTCCAATCAAATGTTGATATCTAAAATCTGTGGGATTGACAGCTAAAGCTTGATCAACAAAAATAGTTTCAGGTCTTGTAGTAGCAACTTCTAAAAAGAAATTAGAATCGTTTGACACAAAATATTTTAAATAAAAAAGTTTTCCTTTAACTTCTTGGTAATTCACTTCTATATTAGATAGAGTTGTTTCAATTGAAGGATCCCAATTAATAATTTTATAATCTTGATAAATTAAATTTTCTTTATATAATTGAATAAAAACTTTGTTAACTAATTCATTCAACTCAGGATCTAAAGTAAATTTTTCGTATTTATAATCTAAAAATAATCCTAATAAAGACCATTGTTGACGAATAATTTCAGAATAATCTTCTTTCCATAAATAAGCATATTTTAAAAAAATTTCTTTAGTTAAATTTTTTTCTTCCTGACCTTCTTCTCTTAATTTTTGTTTAATTTTATTTTGAGTAGCTATCCCTGCATGATCCATCCCGGGAAGAAAAAGAATATCATAACCTAACATTTTTTGTCTACGAATCAAAATATCTTGTAAAGTATTATTCCATGCGTGGCCTAAATGCAGTTTTCCTGTAATATTTGGTGGCGGAATGATAATAGTAAAAGTCTTTTTATTTAAATTATTTTCTGTTTTAAAATAATCTTTATTTAACCAATTTTGATATCTATTTTTTTCTACTAATTTAAATGAATATTTAGATTCCATAATATTTTTTATCCTTAAAAGTTAACTCCGTATTTGAAATTATTTAACAATATAAGAATATAATTAATTCATAATTATATAAGAAGCATAGAATAAATAAAGTCGACAATATTATTCAATCCTTCTTTGGTTTTACAAGATATTAAATACATAGGTATGTCTGTATAACCTAATTCATGAAAAATTTTTTTAATTTTTTCTAATCTATTTTTCATATGATTTAATAAAACTTTATCTTTTTTATTAAAAATAATAATAGGATTGAATTTAGATTTTTTTAATATTTGATATATATCTAAATCTAACAAAGTTGGTCCTATTTTGAAATCCATAATATGAAATAATATTTTAATATAATTATTATATTGTAAAAAATTATTAATTATTTTAATAACGCTTTTTTTAATTTGCAAACTTTTCTTCATGTAACCATAACCAGGAGAATCTACCAAATAAAAAGAATCATTTAATAAAAAATAATTTAAAGTAATTGTTTTCCCTGGAACATTAGAAACTAATGCCATTTTTTTATTATTAACCAAACTATTAATAAAAGAACTCTTACCAACATTACTTCTACCCATTAAAAAAATTTCTGATAATAGCGGTGAAGGACGATATTTTAAATCAGTAATACTTTTTGTAAAAACAGATTTGAAAATCATATTTTATTTACCTTATTTAATTATTTAGCTTGTTTATAAATTTAATAATTTGCATATTTATTAATTAAATTTTCCAATATCAATAATTATATATAAATCATTATATAAATTAATTATAATTAATTTATAATAAAAATACAAATATTATTTATTTTTTTAATAAATTAAATAAATGGGTTAATATTTGATTTATTAAAAAAATAAATTAATAATCAGTGTCACAAAAAAATATTATTTATTACAATAATTTTGTTTTAATCCTAATCCATATTATTCAATTTTATAATTATTATATGTTTCATCTAGAAATTAGTCGACTATTCATTTATTTACCTTTTATTAATTGTCTTATGACAATGGTACATTAGGATTTTGGCTTGAATCTGAATTTTGGTAATATAAACTTTCCACAATTTTATCAAGTTTATCATTCAATTCCTTAATTTTTTGACTTTGTTCTTCTAGACTTTTATTAATCGAAGCAATTTTAGCATTTTTTAATTCCAATTTAGTCTTTTTTAATTCAATTTTTGTTTTTTCTAACTCTTCGTTTTTTGCACTTAAAACAGTTTTAATTTGTTCTAAAGAATTTTTAATAATTAAAAGATGCTCTTTACCTGAGTCATCTGATGAACCAATTATATATTTTGGCTTCTTACTTATTTCTAAATAAAAAAATATACAACAACAAAAAACAATCAAAAAAAACAAAACAACATATTGAATTTTTATTTTAATATTCATAATAATTTACTTTAAACTTTTCTAATAGAAATTTAATTTTTATTATATATAAAAATAATGGAAAAAATATACATAACAAAAAATAATCAAAAAAATAAAATTATTGATAAAAATAAAATTTTTTTGATTAAATTACAAATAAAAAAATACTTTTATTAAAAACAATTAAATCGTTGAATAAATCTTTTTATTTAAAAAAATATTGTAAAAATTTTATTGACTGGTTGTTTTTATAAACAAAATAATTTATTTTATTTTAAAAATAAAATAATTTCTTTTTTCATTAAAAAAATATTTTTTATATTCTGAGATAAAATTAAAATCAAAATTTTTTTATTCAAATGGCGGAGCAGAAGGGATTCGAACCCTTGCACCATATTAATGGACTACGTCCTTAGCAGGGACGCCTCTTTAACCAACTTGAGTACTACTCCTGAAATAATTATATACTATTATAGTATAATATAAATATTTAAAAAATAAAAATAATTTTTGAAATTATTTTTATTTAATTAATTTTAATTTAATTATCATTTTTTTAATTTCTATAATGAATAAAGGTACAATAGACAATAACAAAATAATTATAATATCTTGAATAGATAAAGAAGATAATCTAAAATTATCTCTAAAAAAAGGTACTAATAAAATAGTTATTTGTAAAAAAAAACTAATAAAAAAACAAAATATTAAAGCCCAATTAGTTTTTAAATTAAAAAGAGATTTTTGAAAACTTCTAAAATTAAAAACATGAATTAATTGAGATAAAGATAAAACCATAAAGGCAAAAGTTTGTCCATATTGATCTGATTGATTATTTTTATGCAATTGAAAACCTATAAAAGCAGCTATAAAAGTTAAAAGACCGATCATCATACCTTCAATTAAAATTTTTTTAATTATATCTTTATTTAATAAAGAATTGTGAATAAGACGAGGTTTTCTTTTCATAATATCTTCTTCGGGATATTCTAATCCTAAAGCAATAGCTACTAAAGAATCGGTCACTAAATTAACCCAAAGAATTTGTAAAGCACTTAAGATAACAAAATTTGAATTAAAACAAAAATATCCTAACAAAGTATTCAATAAAATAACAAAAATTTCACCAATATTACAACTTAACAAAAAAATAATACTTTTTTTAATATTATCAAAAAGTTTTCTACCTTCTTGAATAGCATTTGGAATAGTATTAAAATTATCATCAATTAAAATAATATCTGATGTTTTTTTAGTAATATCAGTTCCTATGATGCCCATAGAAATACCAATATCTGATTTTTTAATACTTGGAGCATCATTGACGCCGTCACCTATCATGCCTACAATTTTACCTTTTTTTTGCCAAGCTTGAATAATTTTTAATTTATGTTCAGGAGTAGTTCTAGCATAAACCTTAATGCAAGGTAATTTCAAATTAAATTCCTCTTCACTTAAAAGATCTAAAGTTTCACCATTTATCGCTAAATCTTCGAAAGAATTAAAAATATTAGAATCCGAAGCTATTTTAATAGCTGTTTGAAGATGATCGCCAGTTATCATAATAACATCAATAAAAGCTTTTTTGCATTTTTGAATAGCATGAATGATATCAGGTCGCAAAGGATCTTCTATCCCAAAAGCTCCTAAAAAAATAGTTTCAGAATTTATTGCATAAAATATTTTCTCAAAATCAAAATTATCAATATTATCTTCTAAAGAATTCAGTTTTATATAAGAAATACCTAAAACTTTATAACCTTCTGAAGACATTAAATCTAAATCTTTTTCTATTTTTGAAATATTGTCTTTATTTTTTAAAATGATTTCGTCTTGATATTCAACATATCGAGATAATTTAAATACAATTTCAGCAGCCCCTTTTATTATTAAAAATTTTTCATTTTCTTTTTGATGAATCGTCATCATAATTTTTTTATTATTATCAAAAGGAAATTCTTTTATTTTTTTATTTTCTTTTTGAATTTGTTGAATATCTAATTTATATAAATTTCCTAAATCTATAAAAGATTGATCTACAGGGTCAAATAAAAAAGTTTCATTATCTTGGCAATTTACATTCTCAGAAGATGAATAAATATTATTACATAAAATACCATAAATAAGTAATTTATTAATAGTTCGATCCATTGTTAACTCAGAGTTAGTTTGGATTTTATCATAATTAAAATATAATTGTCGAACATTCATTTTATTTTGAGTCAAAGTACCTGTTTTATCAGTACAAATAATATTAATAGCTCCTAAAGTTTCCAAAGTTTTTAAATTTTTAACAATAGCTTTTTTTTTTATTAATCTTTGGATACCTGATGCCAAAATAATAGTTATTATAGCTAATAAGCCCTCCGGAATAACAGCAACAGCTAAAATAATAGAAGATAAAAAAATTGATTTAATTGTGGCGAAATATATTTGTCCTTGTAACAAATAATTTTTTATCAAATCTAAAATAAAATTTATAATAATAAGAATAAAAATAATAAAAATTAAAATTTTAGACAATTGTTGGATATTTTTTTCTAAAGGCGTTTTCTCTTTTTTTTGTGTTATGATCAATTTAGCTATTTGACCTATTTGTGTATCCATTCCTGTTTTAATAACAACACCTTGAGCACGTCCAGACATAACGGTAGTATCCATGAAAACTAAATTAGGGGAATCGATTAAAATAAATTTATCTTGAATCATATAGCTATTTTTAGCAATAGATAATAATGTTTCACCTGTCAAAATAGATTCATTAACTTTCAAATGATGAGTCTCGATTAATCTTAAATCAGCAGGTATAATATCTCCAGCTTCTAAAAAAACAATATCTCCTAAAACTATTTCTTCCCTTAAAATAAATCTTAATGTTTTATTTCTTAAAACTTTAGTATAAGGTTTTGTATTGTTTTGGATCAATAAAACACAAAATTCTTTACGATTTTCATAAAAAAAACCTAAGCAAGCATTACTAAAAATAATTATTAAAATCAAAATACTTTCAACTAATTCTTCTTTTTTAGATTCAACGATACCTATACAAAAAGTTATCAAACAAATAACTAATAAAATATAAATAAAATAATCTTTAAATTGAGAAAAAAATTTTGTATAAAAACTCTTTGGAGGCGTTTCTTTTATTTTATTAAGTCCATATGTCAAAATTCTTTGTTCTGCTTCTTGTTGTGTTAAACCTGTTTTAAAATTAGTTTTCAATTCCTTCTCTAATAATGTCAAAGAGGATTGTGGAAATAGAGTATCCAATTTTTTCAATCTTTCTAATTTAAATTTTATTAAAAATTTAAAAAGCCAAAAAAAAATTTCTTGAAAAAAGAATATTATTTAAAATAATATTTTTCATAAGAAATTTTTTAATAATTTATAAATTTTATAACAAAAAATTATAATTTGGTAATACGAACCTTATGAATAACTAATCCGTCATATTTTAAACCTTCAAATTGCCAATCATGATAAGAAATTTTAATTCTTTCATTTTTATCAGGCATTCTTTTTAATTGACCTAAAATAAAACCACTTAAAGTTTCGTAATCTTCTATAGGCAAATCAGCTTTTAAATGTTCTTCTGTTTCATGTAAATGCATTGTTCCTCGAATAATATATTCTTTATCTGAAACTTTTAAAATTTCATGAATTTGTTTATCATATTCATCTTCGATATCGCCTAAAATTTCTTCAATTACATCTTCAATAGTTACAATACCAGCTGTTCCACCATATTCATCAACAACAATAGCTATATGATTTTGTTTTATTTGCATTTCTTTAAATAATTCGCTAATATTTTGAAATTCAATAACAAAATGAGCTTTGCGCAAAATTTTCTTAATATCAAAAGAATTCTTGTTTTTATCATCTAATAAAAATTTAAAAACATCTTTAACATGAGCAATTCCAATTATTCTGTCTATATTTTCTTCATATACAGGAAATCTTGTATATTTTTCACGAGAAATAAAATCTATAATTTCTTCTCTATTAATGTCAGATTTAACAGCTATAATTTCTGTTCTGTGCTTCATAATATCAGAAACTGTTGTTCCGTCAAAATCAAAAACATTTTGAATCATATTTTTTCTACTATTATTACTTTCGCCAGTTTTATAAGACGAAGTTATTAAAAATCTTAATTCATCATCATTTACAACGTCTTTTTTAACACTCGTGTCAATTCTAAAAATAAATAAAACAAAATTACTGATTTGATTAAAAATCCAAACTAAAGGTTTTGTAACAAAACAAATTAGATTAAAACTGCCAATCCAAAAATAGGCTGTTTGTTGTGGATAAGCTAAAGCAATTCTTTTAGGCACTAATTCGCCTAAAACAATAGAAGATATAACTACTAATATTTCAATAATATGTTTATAATATACAGAATAATTATAATGTTGAGTAGTCGCAATATTTATTAATATTCCTTGAGTAAATGTTACAATATGAATTATTATTTGAATAACTGATAAAAAAAAATTGGGGGTTTCTTTTATTTTTTTTATTTTACAAGCTTTTTTTACACCCTTTTTAACTTCTAAATCAATTTTATTTTGACTTAAAGAAACCAAAGCTATTTCGATAGAAGAAAAAAAAGCATTCAATGAAATTAAAAAACAAATAATTATAAAAATCCCAAGTATTGGTAAATCCACTTTTATTTTATAACCTCTTTTTCATTAATGAAAAAAATTAGACTATAAATTATTTTAAGATGATAATCAACTAGATCACTATGTTCCATAATTTATAAATTTATTAAATCTCCTTATTGATTGTAAATTATTTTATTTATCCTACTAATTGGATATAACTACTATAATTTTAACATATTAATAAAAAAAATTCAAATTATTATTTTGTTCAAATTTGAATTACAAAAGAATTAAATTTTTTATTATCACTTTTTAATATCTCTAGAAACATAAATACCTGTTTCTGTATTGATAATAATTTCTTCTCCTTGTTCGATAAAAACAGGGACTTTGATAACTAAACCTGTTTCTAAAGTAGCATCTTTATAAGAAGTTGTTGAACGTGAATTATTAGTTGTTTTGAAAGAATCAGTTCGAATTACTTTTAAAGAAATTTTATCAGGAAGTGAAACACCTAAAATATCTTGTTTATCATCAAACATTACTTCTACTATCATAGATTCTTTTAAATATTGCATTATTTTTAATAATTTATCTTTAGAAATTTCAAATTCTTCATAAGTATGAGTATCTAAAAAAACATATTTATCTGATAAAACATAAGAAAATTTTAATTTCATTTTATTGACTAATGCTTTTTCAATTTTAATACCAGCATTAAAAATATGTTCAATAACATAATCATTTTTTAAATTTTTTAATTTGCTTCTCACAAAAGCTGCACCTTTTCCAGGTTTAACATGTAAAAAATGAATAATTTGATAAATATCATTATTAAGTTTAATAGTTTGTCCTATTTTAAAATCATTGGTATTAATCATTGTTAAATTTTTCTCCATTATCTGTTAAAAATTTTTCTATTATTCGAAATGTATTTTGTTTCCAATTTTTGCTCAAGGGATTTATAATTTGTAAAGAATAAATTTGATTTTTAAACCAAGTTTTTTGTCTTTTAGCATATTTTAAAGAATTTCTAATAATTAAATTTTTAGCATCTATTAAATTTATTTTGTTCTCTAAAAAAGCTTTGATTTCTCGATAACCTATAATATTAAAATTTGCTTTAGGATAATTATAGATCAAATACTTAACTTCTTCGATAAATCCTTTTTGTAACATATGTTCTAATCTAATAAAAATTCTTTCTTTTAAAAAATCTTTAGAGATATCTAAATAAAAAAATAAAATTTCAAATAAAGGTACATTTTTACCTTTTTTTTCAGATCTTAAACTATTTTGAATAATTTGTTTATAAGCACTTATAATTCGGCAAGAGTTTTTCTCATCTATAATTAAATCAGGATCCTTTTTACGAATTGTCTTCAACATTTTATCTAAATCTAAATTTTCTTTATTTATTTTATTATTTAAAAATTTATCTTCTGATGATAATTCATAATTAAAAAGAGCTGCTTTAATGTATAAGCCGCTTCCGCCTACTAAAAAAGGTAATTTTATATTAGGAATTAATCGTCTAACATCTTTTTGAAAATTATAAATATTGTAATTATCTTCTGGTTTAACTTTGCTTAATAAATGATGTTTTACTTGTTGAGTTTCTTCGATAGTAACTTTAGCTGAACCGATATCAAAATTTTTATAAATTTGCACCGAATCGGCATTAATAATTTCTCCTTTAAAAAAATGCGCTAATTCAATAGATAAACGTGTTTTTCCAGATGCTGTCGGTCCAGAGATAACTATAACTTTTTTCATATAATTCCATTCAAATAAAATTTTAATGAATAATACTCTATTTTATTTTAATCATTAATTAAAATTTTATTTATTTAAAAAATTAATTTTAATTAAAATTTTGACTAATTATTTTGTATTATAATTTTTCTTTTTATATATCCACAATCAAAATTATCAATTAATAAAAGCATATTTGCTAAAAATTATTTTGTATATTAAATAATTAAAAAATGTTTCAATACAAATATAATATTTTCCGATTTATAGATTTTAACTATTAATTTCGGCCACATCAATTACTCTTAATTCTCTCAAAACAGTAATTTTAATAGAACCATTATAATGAATATTATCTTGAATTTTTTTCTTAATTTTTTTAGCTATAATAAAAACATGTAAATCGTCAACTTCTTCAGTATTTACAATAACTCTAAGTTCTCTTCCAGACCTAATTGCATAAGCTTTGTTTACTCCTTGAATACTATCAGCAATATTTTCTAATTGAGTTATCCTTTGAATATAATTATCAATCGATTCTCTTCTAGCTCCTGGACGTGTAGAACTGATTGTATCTGCGATCGAAACCAAAACAGCTATTAAAGTAGTGGGTTCTTGTTCTTCATGATGAGAAGCAATAGCGTCGATCACTTCTAAAGGTTCTTTATATTTAACAGCTAAATCTATTCCAATTTTAACATGGCTGCCTTCTATATGATGATCTAAAGCTTTACCAATATCATGTAAAAGTCCAGCTCTTCTAGCGATAACTTCGTTTTCGCCTATTTCAGCAGCTAAAATTCCAGATAAAAAAGATACTTCTAAAGAATGACTTAAAACATTTTGACCATAACTAGTTCTAAAGTGTAATTTACCTAATAATGATACCAATTCTTCTTCAATCATTCCTATTTTAGCTTCATAAACTGTTTCTTCACCTATTTCTTGAATAAAATCATCAATCTCTAAAGATATTTTAGCAAATATTTTTTCGATGCTTGCAGGTGTAATTCTTCCGTCAGCGATTAAACTTTCTAAAGTTCTCTTAGCTATTTCTCTTCTAATAGGATCAAAACAACTTAACATAACTATATTCGGGTTATCATCTATTATCAAGTCAACTCCTGTAACAAGTTCAAAAGATTTTATATTACGTCCTTCTTTACCAATAATTCTGCCTTTTAATTCATCTTGTTCTAAAAATACTATACTCACATTATGTTCGCTAACAACTTCTCTTGATAATTTTTGCATTGTAGAAACTAATAAATTTTTGGCTTTATTTTTTATTTTAAATTTATATTCTCTTTCTTGTTCCTTTTCATAAGCCATCATTTCTGTATAAGAATTTTCTTTTACTTGTTTAAAAATAATTTCTTGGGCTTCTTTTCGAGTTAAATTAGAAATTTTTTCTAATTTAACTTGTTGTTTCGTTATTATTTGTTCGATTTTATTTTTAAGTTCTTCTAAATATTTTTGATTAATTTTAATTTTTTGTTCTTTAGTATATAAAAATTCTTCTTTTTCATTTAAATATTTAAACCTTGAAACCAGCAAATCTTCTTTGTGAATGATTTTTTCTTCTAAATTAATAATTATTTTTCTTCTTTGGTTTAAATCGTCTTCAGCTTCTTTTTTTAATAAAGAGATTTTTTTTTCAGTATCTGAAATGATTTTTTCTGCAATAAATTGAGATTTTAATAATTTTCTTTCAATATTTTCATCTGTTTCTCGTATTTTTTTATTTATTTTTGTTTTAAACAACAAATAAATAAAAAAAACTAAAAAAACAAATAAAAAACATATAAATATTATATTAGTATTATTATTCATTTATATTTATGGTTTATAACAAACAATGCTTTCCTTTCTTTTATTATTTTTGATACAAATTAATGTTTTCCTTTATATAATTTTTTTATTTTCAAAATACAAATTCTATAATCTTTTGTATTTTAATTGATGTTTTAGTTCTTTTTAAAAACTTTTTTAAAAAGCGAATCTTAAACCAAAAGATTTTTTGGAAATTTTGATTCAATTATTTTTATGAAAATTAATTCTTTAATTGAAACATTATTTTATTTAAATATATAATTCTTTTAAACACAATGTACTGAGATTTTAAAAAATTATATATTTAAAATATATTATATTATATTTTTATATATTATTTGAATTAATATTTAAATTTATTTACAAAAAAACCGAAATATCATTAATAAAAAGAAAAAACTAAAAATTTATAAATAAAATTTTTAGTTTCGTAAAATTATTTTTTAGATATTTTAAAAAATACTTCGTTATCCAAATTAATATTTATTTTTTTTAAAATAAATTCTTTTTAAAGAATAAATCGAAAAACTTATTTATTCAATGACATTCTAAATTTAAAAAATCTTTTATTACTTAATTTTGCGAAACAACGGAGCTTTTGGCAAAATTTTGATTTTAGAAAAACTATTCATCACTTTATCTACCCCCTTTTTCAAAATTTTGTCTCCTGATTTATACAATGCACCAGAAACTGCACCAGAAACTTTCTTAAAAGCATTGGATTCTGAAATTTTTTTCAATAAATTTTGAGAATTTTGATCATCTGTTGCAACATCTTCTTCATGCGAATAGAAAATATCATTATTTTTTATTTTTATAAATTTAAAATTCTATAAAAATATTTTTTTGATAAAAACCCTCGCCCAAACCGCACGGGCATATTCCTATGCATACGGCTTTCCAAGTTCATTTATAAAAATTTTAGTAATTTTTATTAAACTAGAAAAAAATAAATTTTTTTCTCTCTGCTTTCCTTCCCCTTGTGATAGTTATTAACTTCTCCTAGGCAAAATATATAAATATTTTACGAGTACTATGAAAGCTCTGCAAGCATACAAAATTATATCAATTATTAAATAATTTAATTTTGTTTAGCTCTTCCAAGGTAGCTATTTAATTTGGGTAAATATTAAATTTTGCAAGGATACTTTTTATAAAATAATTTTTTTGTTAGACAAATAATTTTTTTATAAAATTAAGTAATTTTAAAAATTAAGGATAATTTGATTATTCGATAAAGATAATAATCAAAGACTTAATTGAATAAATTTGTTTAAAATAAAATTATTTTATCCAAAAACAAATTTAATATTATATAAAATATTTTCGATTATTTTATTATATCTTCAATTCATCAGAACTTCATGCTTTTTTTAATTTCATTTCGCAATCTTTAATACATTTGAATGCTTTTTGGATATGCTATTTTCCCTTATCGAATTTTCATTCTCAGGTTAATCCAATAATGTGATATATTATCCCTCAATATCAAAGGAACCCTTAAAAAATATCCTCTAGATTAAACGCTCGAACTTGCGCACTTTATCAATAATAGACGTTGGTGTTTCTTGTTCTTCCACATCAGTATCTGCAATTTCAGAATTAATTTCAGAATTAATTTCAGAATTAATTTCTGGATTTATTTCTAAATTACTGTCTGAATCATTTGTATCTGATGTTTCTGTACTTGGTATTAAGAAAAAGATCAAAAAAACAAAAATAGATATTAAAAAAATACAACCAAAAACAAAAATAACAATGCTTTTTGTATAATTAAATATCATTTTCATTTTTTATAAACATCTTTCTTTTTGAAGAATAAAAACCATTTATTGATTTATTCATTATATATTTATTCAATTAATTATTTATATATTTTATTTTTATCAAAAGTAAAAATCCTAACAAATATAAACTAAAAATAAATTTTAAACATTATATTTATTTACATATTATATAATTTTTTTGAATATTTATATTTTATTAAATATATAAATATCAAAATTATTATACAATATTATTGTATACAAAACATAAATAAAATAAAGATAATGCTTATTATCATACCCAAATTATATAAAAATTTATTTTTCAAAAAATAAAGA
Organism: Phytoplasma sp.; assembly: GCF_035187685.1. Lineage (NCBI taxonomy): Bacteria > Bacillati > Mycoplasmatota > Mollicutes > Acholeplasmatales > Acholeplasmataceae > Candidatus Phytoplasma > Phytoplasma sp. Next base: position 430,224 of record NZ_CP131022.1, read on the forward strand.
CCAAATTGTTATTTACTATAAAATAAACAATTTGGCTTTTTATTTAATATAATCCTGATAATATTTTATTTGAATATTTAATTATTCAATTATTTTAACAACCGTTCCAGCTCCAATAGTTCTGCCGCCTTCGCGTACAGAAAAACTTGTACCTTCTTCTATTGCAACTGGATGAATTAAAGTAACAATAAGTTCAACTAAATCACCTGGATTTACTATTTTCATATCATCTTTTAATTGAATTACACCAGTAATATCTGCGGTTCTTACATAAAATTGTGGACGATAATTATCTCTAAAAAAAGTAGTTCTTCCGCCTTCTTTAGCTGTAAGAATATAAATTTTAGCTATAAATTTAGAATGAGGTTTCACAGAGCCAGGTTTTACTATAACTTGACCACGTTGAATATCTTTATAATTGATACCACGTAATAAAATACCAATGTTATCTCCAGCATAAGCTCCTTCTTTATCTAAATTTTTATGAAACATTTGTAAACCAGTTACTATGGATTTTTGTGTTTCTTTAATTCCTACAATTTCTACTTCTTCAGAAAGTTTAATTTGTCCTCTTTCTACACGACCTGTTGCAACAGTACCTCTTCCTTTGACATTAATAACACCTTCTATAGGCATTAAAAAAGGTTTATCTAAATCACGTATAGGATCTTCAACATATGTATCTAAAGCATTAAGTAACGCTTCTATACTTTTAACATATTTTTCTTCGCCTTCAATAGCTTTTAAAGCTGAGCCTCTAATGATAGGCATGTTATCAGCGTCAAAACCATTAGAAGATAAAATATCTCTGATTTCTAATTCTATTAATTCAAAAATTTCTTCATCATCAACCATATCACATTTATTTAAAAAAACTAATAATTTAGGAACTCCTACCTGTTTAGCAAGTAAAATATGTTCTTTTGTTTGAGGCATAACACCATCTACAGCAGAAACTACTAAAATACCAGCATCCATTTGAGCAGCTCCAGTAATCATATTTTTAATATAATCTGCATGTCCAGGACAATCTACATGAGCATAATGTCTTTTAGATGTTTGATACTCTACATGAGAAGTACTAATTGTAATACCACGTTCTTTTTCTTCAGGTGCTTTATCTATTTGATCGTAATTTTGTTTTTTTGCTAAACCTTGAGTAGATAAATAAGAAGTTATTGCGGCAGTTAAAGTAGTTTTACCATGATCTACATGACCAATAGTTCCTACATTTACATGAACTTTATCTCTTGAAAATATTTCAGCCATTTTAAAAGGCCTCCTTTTTGATTTTTTATTTTTTTTTAAAATTTTAAATATCAAGTACGTTCTTTAATAATATTTTCGGCAATATTATTCGGCGTCTTTGCATATCTATCAAATTGCATAACAAAACTAGCTCTGCCTTGTGTATTAGAACGTAAACTAGTAACATATCCAAACATTTCAGATAAAGGGACTAACGATTTAATGACAACTGTATTTCCACGGTTTTCTTGATTTTCTAATTTTCCTCTTCTAGATGTTAAATCACTAATTACATTTCCTACATAATCATTCGGTGTTACAACTTCTACATTCATAATAGGTTCTAAAATAATCAAACCACCGTTACGTTTTGTATCTTTTAAAGCTATGGAAGCAGCAATTTTGAAAGCAATCTCTGATGAATCTACATCATGATAAGAACCATCAAACAAAATAGCTTTTACATCTATAAAAGGAAAACCAGCAATAATACCATTGGCTAAAGATTCTTCCAAACCTTTTTTTATAGCTGGTATATATTCACGTGGAATAGTACCACCAACAATTTTATTTACAAATTCAAATCCTTTTCCTTCGTTAGGTTCAAAACGGATACAAACATGACCATATTGACCTCTTCCTCCAGATTGACGTATAAATTTGCCTTCTGTTTCTGCAACTTGAGTCAAAGTTTCTCTATAAGCAACTTGTGGTTGAGCAACATTAGCTTGAATCTTGAATTCTCTTCTTAAACGATCCATAATAATATCAAGATGCAATTCTCCCATTCCTGCGATAATTGTTTGTCCTGTTTCGTGATTGATAGAAACTTTAAAGGTCGGATCTTCTTCAGCTAATTTACTTAAAGCAATAGCGATTTTATCTTGATCGTTTTTAGTTTTTGGTTCAACTGCGATTTCTATAACTGGCTCTGGAAAATTCATAGATTCTAAAATGATATAATCGTTTTCCGAAGCTAAAGTATTTCCAGTAGTAGTATTTTTTAACCCTATAACAGCAACAATATCACAAGCATTAGCTTCTTGTATTTCTTCTCTTTTGTTTGCATGCATTTGTAATAAACGTCCTATACGTTCTTTAACGTTCTTAGAAACATTTTTAACATAAGTGCTTGTTTTTAAAACACCTGAATAAATTCTTAAAAAAGTTAAGCGTCCTACAAAAGGATCAGTCATAATTTTAAAAGCCAAAGCTGTAAAAGGTTCATCATCAAAAGGTTTACGAATTATTTCTTTTCCGTTAATATCTAAACCTATAATAGAAGGAACTTCGATAGGAGATGGAAGAAAATCTATCATAGCATCTAAAATTTTCAAAACCCCTTTATTTTTAAAAGCAGAACCACATAAAACAGGAAAAAAATCAACAGTCAAAGTAGCTTTTCTAATAACTTTTTTTAAAAATTCAGCATTAATTTCTCTATTTTGAAAAAATAATTCCATTAGTTCATCATCGAAATCAGATAATACTTCGATTAATTCTTGTCTTTTAAGATTAGCTATTTCTAATAAATCTCGAGGAATATCTATAACTTTACCACTTTCGTTAAAAGAATTATTATCATATTGAAAAGCAGTCATTTCTAACAAATCAATAATACCAATAAAATTACTTTCTTTGCCGATAGGCCATTGAATAGCAGCCACTTTAACACATAATCTTTGTTTTAAAGTATTAATAGAATATTCAAAATCTGCACCTATTTTATCCATTTTATTGACAAAAACAATCCTTGGCACTTTATATTCTGTTGCTTGGCGCCAAACTGTTTCTGTCTGAGGTTCTACACCTGCTTGAGCATCGATAACAACTACTGCACCATCTAAAACTCTTAAAGAACGGGAAACTTCAACTGTAAAATCTACATGGCCAGGAGTATCAATTATTTGAATTTTATGATTTTTCCAAAAAATAGTTGTAGCCGCAGAGGTAATTGTGATTCCTCTTTCTTGCTCCTGCTCCATCCAATCCATTTGTGAAGCTCCTTCATGAGTTTCACCTATTTTATGTATTTTACCACTATGAAATAAAATTCTTTCTGTAGTAGTTGTTTTTCCTGCATCAATATGTGCCATAATACCAATATTACGAATTTTATCAATTTTAAATTGGCGAGCCATAAATATTACTCCTTAATAATTTGCAAAAATTTTACCAGCGATAATGAGCAAAAGCTTTATTAGCTTCGGCCATACGATGTGTATCTTCTCTTTTTTTAACGGTTATACCTGTTTTATTTGCGGCATCAATAATTTCTTTCGCTAATTTTTCTTTCATAGTTTTTTCGCTTCTTTTTTGAGCATATTGAATTAACCATCTCATGCCTAAAGACTGGCGTCTTTCTGGACGAACTTCAGAAGGAACTTGATAATTTTGACTTCCTATAGCACGTGTACGAACCTCTAAAATGGGCATAACATTATTTAAAGCTTCATTAAAAACTTCTATAGGTTCTTTTTTTGTTATCTCTTTAACTATCTCTAAAGCGCCGTATAAAATAGTCTTAGCGACTTCTTTTTTACCATCTTGCATAATAGTATTTATAATTTTAGTTATTAATTTAGAATTATAAATAGGATCTGGTAATATATTTTTTTTATAAACACGTTTTTTACGAGACATTTTTAAAAATCTACTTTCTTAAAAATTTTACAATTTTATATTTTTATTTTTTACTAACAGTTCTTTTGGTACCGTATTTAGAACGCCCTTGTTTTCTATTATTTACCCCGGTAGCATCTAAAGTACCTCTGACTATATGATAACGTACACCAGGTAAATCTTTAACTCTTCCACCACGAATTAAAACTACACTATGTTCTTGTAAAGAATGATCTATACCAGGAATATAAGCAGTAACCTCTGTTTTATTACTTAATCTAACTCTAGCAAATTTTCTCAAAGCTGAATTAGGTTTTTTAGGGGTCATAGTCGAAACTTTAATACAAACTCCAGATTTTTGAGGAGAATCATATTTTTTAATTCTTTTTTTTAAATTATTAAAACTATATCTTAAAGCTGGTGATTTACTTTTATAAACTTTATCAACTCTATTTTTTTTGATCAATTGAGGAAGAGTCGGCATTTTAATATAAACTCCTTTTAATATTATTTATTTATTAAACTAATTTTAATAACTATTTTGCTTATATAATATATAAATTATAAAATAAATTATAATCGCTTTTCATACATATAATTATAACTTTTTTTATAATAAAAAACAATCAAATTAAATATTTTAAAACATGTTAAATACAAAAAATATTATTCTAAATTCTTTGTTTTATTGTTATAAGGATATTTAAACATTGCAGATTCTAAAATACCTGTACCAGCAGGAATTAAACCGCCTACAATAACGTTTTCTTTTAAACCATATAAATAATCTGATTGACCTTTAATAGCGGCATCAATTAAAATTTTAGTAGTTTCTTGGAAAGAAGCGGCAGATAAAAAAGAATCACTTTTTAAAGAAGCCCTTGTGATTCCTAATAAAACAGGATATCCTACAGCTAATGTTTTATTTTGTTTTATCATTTCTAAGTTAACTTTTTTAAACTTTTTCATAGAAACTTCTGTTCCTGGCAAAAAAACAGTATCTCCTTCGTAAACAATTAAAATTTGTTTAAACATTTGATGTATAATTATTTCTACGTGTTTATCGTTAATAGTAACACTTTGAGATTGATATACCTTTTGAACTTCTTCTAAGATATACTTTTGTGTTTCTTCTACGCTAGAAACTCTTAATAATTCTCTCAAATCAATAGAACCTGTTGTTAATTTTTGACCACTACGAACACGCATATTTTGTTTTATTAGAATTTCTGAATTAGAATAAACATCATAAATGCATTTTATATTTTGATCGTAATCAGGAGTAATAATGATTTGAGGAGAATTATAATTTATATTTTTTATTTCTTTTACAACGCCATCATATTCACTAATAATAGCTTTTCCTTTAGGAGTTCTAGCTTCAAATAATTCTTGAATTCTTGGCAAACCTTGAGTAATATCAGAAACCGCTAAAACTCCACCTGTATGAAAAGTTCTCATAGTCAACTGTGTACCTGGTTCACCGATAGACTGAGCAGCTATTACTCCAACAGCTTCGCCTATTTCAACATTTTTATTATTAGCTAAATTCAACCCATAACATTTAGCACAAATACCATGTTCTGCATCACAAGTTAAAACACTTCTAATTTTAACTTCTTCTATTCCTAAAGAAATAATTTGTTTGATAACATCTTTATCAATCATTTCGTTCTTTTTAATTAATATTTGATTTGTTTTAGGATCTAAAACATCCTCAGCAGAAAAACGACTAAAAATTCTTTGTCCTAACGAAATAATTTCTTTATCATCTCTTTGAATCGATTTAACATAAATTCCTTTATCACTAAAACAATCTTCCGTAGTAATAATATTATCTTGCGCTACATCAACTAATCTTCTAGTTAAATAACCTGATTCTGCGGTTTTTAAAGCTGTATCGGTAGACACCTTACGTGCTCCGTGAGTAGAAATAAAGAATTCTGAAACCGTCAAACCTTCTTTAAAAGAAGTTTTTACAGGAATTTCCAAAACCCCTCCTTTAGGACTGTTCATTAATCCTCTCATTCCTGATAATTGAGAAAAATTAGAAGTATTTCCGCGCGCACCACTATCACTTATCATAAACAAATTATTATCTTTAACAAATTCTTTAATCAAACCTTCTTGAATTTGATCACGAACAGTTTTCCATTCTTGAATAACTAAATTTTTCTTCTCTGTAATTGTTAAAAACCCATTATCATAAAATTGTTCTATTTCTATTATTTTATTTTCAACTTTATCTAATAATTCTTCTTTTTTAGAATAAACATTAATATCACTATGAGAAATAGTTATTCCAGAAATAGTAGAATATTTAAATCCTAAATCTTTAATATTATCTAACATTTTAGATGTTTCGGTGATATTACTTTTCTTAAAAACACGATCTATAATCATAGATATAAATCTTTTTTTGAAAGGTTCGATATATAAGGATTCAGATAACATTTTACGAGGGTCAACGCCTTTAGGCATAAAATAACAATCTGGCGTTCTAACTTCTAAATTAAACAGAGTTGGCTCTTGAATATAAGGAAAATCAAAAGGTAATATATTATTAAAAATTAATTTACCTAAAGTCGTCATTAAATACTTTTCTTTTTGTTCTTTAGTAAAAAAAGAATTAACATTCTTTGTTTGAATTAAAATTTTGGTATGAAGATGAATTTCTTTATTATAAAAAGCTAATTCTGCTTCTGTTAAATCAGAAAATATTTTACCTTCATTACGATGTTTATATTTATGATGCTGAATTTTAGATTTATCATTGATTCCTTCTATAATACTGTCTTTTTTTTCTTCAATAGTTAAATAATAATTTCCTAAAACCATATCTTGAGAAGGAGATAAAACTGGATTACCATTTTTAGGATCTAAAATATTATTAGACACCATCATCAACAAACGAGCTTCAGCTTGCGCTTCTAAAGAAAGAGGTACATAAACAGCCATTTGATCGCCATCAAAATCAGCATTAAATGCTGGAGTTACTAAAGGATGTAATTTAATTGCTTTTCCATCAATCAGTTTAGGTTCGAAAGCTTGAATCCCTAAACGATGTAAAGTAGGGGCTCTATTCAACAAAATAGGATGTTCTTTAACTACTTCTTCTAAAACTTCAAAAACATAATCATTCATCTTTTCGTATAAAGCTGCGGCGCTTCTTCTATCGACGCCTTTTACTTCTTGTAATTTATTTAAAATAAAAGGTTTGAATAAAATAACAGCCATAATTCTTGGCAGTCCACATTGATGAATTTTTAATTCAGGACCAACAATAATAACTGATCTACCAGAATAATCAACTCTTTTGCCTAAAATATTTTGTCTGAAACGTCCTTTTTTTCCTCTTAAAACTTCTGATAAAGATTTTAAGGTTTTATTTTTTTCCATATTGGAAACATTTTTTTTGTTTACTTTAACATTATCAAATAAAACATCCACAGCTTCTTGCAACATTCTTTTTTCGTTTTTAATAATTAATCTAGGAGCTTTTTGTTTAATTTGTTTTTTTAAACGATTATTACGATTTAAAATTCTTCTGTATAAATCATTTATATCAGTAGTTGCGAAACGTCCACCATCTAAAGGAACAATAGGTCTTAGATCAGCCGGAAGAATAGGAAGAACATCCAAAACCATCCATTCAGGTTTATTATCTGATTGATTAAAAGATATAAGGATTTCTAATCTCTTAATAATATTATCTCTTTTTTGTTTCGAAATACTTTTCAAAATTTTCTTTAATTCTGATATTGTTTCGTCTAAATCTAATTTTTCTAACATTTTTTTAATAGCTGCCGCGCCTGTTAAAGCTACAAAATTGCTGCTATTTTCTAAATAATTACCATATTGCATTTCTGATATAATCTGATCTTTTTCTAAATTTGTATCCCCAGGCGACATAACAATATAAGAAGCGTAATAAACTATTTCTAATAATTCTTTGGCTTTAATCCCTAAAAGGATAGCTAATCTACTAGGAGAGCTATTTAAATACCAAGTATGAACTACAGGAGAAGCTAATTCAATATGCGCCATTCTTTCACGACGCACTTTTTGTTCTGTTATTTCAACTCCACATTTAAGACAAAATTTAGATGATTTAGATACTTTTTTTTTTAAACAAGCACATTGTAAATCTTTAGAAGGACCAAAAATTTTTGGACAAAAAAGTCCACCTATTTCTGGTTTAGCAGTGCGATAATTAATAGTTTCATAATTAACAATTTCACCATAAGACCATTGTCGAATTTCTTCAGGCGAAGCTAAACGGATTTTAAAATATTCATATTCACGACTTCCATATTTTTTTTCAAAACCATTTTTTTTATGAAATGTTTCAGTTGATTCATTCTTTATTTCTAAATTTATTTCTTTTTTAAAATCGGATTCTCTTCGGAAATCACATTTATATAAAATAAATAACTCTTCAATATTAGCTAAATAAGAAAGTTTTTCATTTTTAAACAAATGGCGTAAAAATTTATGATCAACCTCAAAAAGTTCGCGACAATTATTAATATTATTATTACGCAAAATTAAAATAACATTATCTATTAAATTTAAATTTTCTAAATTTTCAGGCAAATAATTTTGTTTTAAAATAGGAGTGATTTCTTCAAAACATTTTTTGTCTAATAAATTCATTAAATCATTCAAAGTATAGGAATTAAAATCTTTTAAAAAATTAATTCCAATTGATTTTAATGATTGTATATTTACTTCAGACAAATTAAATTCTTCAATTTTAACTTTTAATTCCATAATTAATTAATGGTGTTTACTCCTTATTATTATTAACTAAAGATTGATGAACTTTATTCTCTTTAGTACCAGCTTCGATAAGCTCTACATGTAAACCTAAAGATTGTAATTCTTTCGAAAACACCCTAAAACTTTCAGGAATAGAAGGTTTTGGCAAAGGTAATCCATTAACTATAGCATTATAAGTTTTATTACGCCCTATTATATCATCGCTTTTAACAGTTAAAAACTCTTGTAAAGTATGAGCAGCTCCATAACCATATAAACTCCATACTTCCATTTCGCCAATTCTTTGGCCCCCAGGACCACTACTTCCTTGACCACGAGTAGCTTGATTTGTTATTAAAGTATAAGGACCTACATTTCTAGCATGCAGCTTATCATCTACCATATGAGATAATTTAATCATATATAGTATACCAACAGAAATAGGCTTATCGTAAGGTTCTCCTGTTCTACCATCGTATAAAGTCATTTTGCCATCTAAAGACAAATTAGCTTCTCCCATAATATCTTTTAAATCTTGGTTATCAACACCATCAAAAACTGGAGTAGCAACTTTAATACCTAATTTTTTGGCAGCTAATCCTAAATGCATTTCCAAAATTTGTCCAATATTCATCCTACTAGGTACACCTAAGGGATTTAACATGATATCAATAGTTGTTCCGTCTTCCATATAAGGCAAATCTTCTTTAGATAAAATACGAGAAATTACACCTTTATTACCGTGTCTACCTGCTATTTTATCACCTGCTTTAATTTTTCGTTTTTTAGCGATATAAATTCTAACACTTTGATTAATTCCTGGTGTAGATAAAACATCTCCATTAGCAACAGATAAATATTCTACACTTTGTACAACACCCGCTTCGCCAAAAGGAACTCTTAAAGAAGCATCTTTATAATCGCGTGCTTTTTCTCCAATAATAGTATGAATTAATTTTTCATAAGGCAAAGGTTCGAACACGCCTTGAGGAATAATTTTACCTACTAAAATATCACCTTCTTTAACATGAGAACCAGGAATAATAATGCCTCTATCGTCTAAATTTTTAATAGCGTCAACACTTACATTAGGTACTTCACGAGTAATTTCTTCTTTTCCAGCTCCTTTTTTTAATTCTCTTGCAAAAATTTCATATTTAGTAATATGAATAGATGTATAAACATCATATTTAACTAAATCTTCAGACATAATAATAGCATCTTCATAGTTATAACCGTCCCAAGTCATAAAAGCTACAGTTACGTTTTTTCCTAAAGCTAATTCGCCTTTATCAGTAGCAGGACCATCAGCTATAATATCGCCTTTTTTAACATGTTCATTTTTTTTAACAAGGGGTTTATGTAATATCAAAGTATTTTGATTAGATTTAGCAAATTTAGTTAATTTATGAGTTTTTTCTTGTTGATCTTTATCGCTTTTAATAATAATTTTTTGAGAATCAACATAAGAAACAATACCGTCTTCTTCAGATAAAACTAAACAACCTGAATCTTTAACTACTCTATGTTCTATACCTGTCCCTACAATAGGCGATTCTGTAATAAGCAAAGGTAAAGCTTGACGTTGCATATTTGTTCCCATTAAAGCTCTGGAAGCATCATTATGTTCCAAAAAAGGAATAGTAGAAGTAGCCACTGAAACTATTTGTTTCGGCGAAACATCTATATAATTTAATTTTTCAATATCATAAAGTCCAGTTTCACCATTTTTTCGAGCAATAACTTTATTTTTGCTAAAAGTATTATCTTCATTCAAAATAGAATCCGCCGAAGCAATTACTTGATCTTCTTCTCGAATAGCCGTTAAATATTCAAATTTTTCAGATACTTTATATAAACCATTAACATTAGAAACTTTAAAAAAAGGTGTTTGAATAAAACCATATTTATCTACTTGAGCATAAGTAGACAAAGAAGATATTAAACCAATAGAAGGTCCTTCTGGTGTTTCGATGGGGCATAGTCTCCCATAATAAGAATTATGTACATCTCTTACTTCAACTCCAGCACGATCACGATCAATACCTCCGGTTCCTAAAGCAGAAATTCTTCTTTTTTGAGTTAATTCAGCCAATGGATTAATTTGATCCATGAAATGAGATAAACGAGAACTACCAAAAAAACTTTTAATAACCATTGTTAAAGAAGAAAAATTAACTAAACTACTAGTACTAATTGTATCAAATTTACTAATAGACATTCTATCTTTGATATTTTTTTCAGATCTAGTTAATCCAATACGAAATTGATTTTTTAATAATTCTCCTACTAATCTTAATCTTCTATTTCCTAAATAATCGATATCATCTTTTTGTCCTATACCGTCATATAAATTAAGATAATAACTAATACTAGCTATGATGTCGGATAAAAAAATATTTTTCCCTTTTTCCTCTTGATCATTACCAATAACTTTAATAAAATGTTTATTGTTATGATCATCTAAAACATAAACAACTAGAACTTCATTTAAAATATTTTTATTAATATTTTCATCTTTAGAACCACTTAAATTATTGTTGTCTAAAAAAAAATCTATAATATGTTCTTCTAAATTGTCTCTATTTTCTTCTAACATTTCTATAATTTCATTATTTAATAAAGTATCTGACTCTACTAAAATTTCTCCAGTTAAAATGTTACAAATATTTTCTTTTATATATAAAAGACTATCTGAATCGTTTTTAGAATAAGTTAAAACGTTATCGTCATTACTACTGATTTCACTTTCCAAATTAATTTTTGACTTAATTAATTCTTTTGTAAAATGTTGTCTTTTATTTTTTAATTCTTCGATAACATCTTTTGTTAATAAAGTATCTTTGGAAAATAAAATTTCATCTGTATTAATATCTTTTAAATCATAAGCTAAATAAGTCTTTTCAACTCTATTTAAAATATCTAATGTTTTATTTAATTTATATCTACCAACGGATGATAAATCATATTTTTTACGATCAAATAATCTTTTACTAATGAATTCACGCGCAGATTTGACAGAAACTTTTTCACCTTGATTTAATTTAGAATAAAGTTCTACAGTAGCTTCATCAATACTTGATTCACCATCTTTATTAAAACTTAGTTCTAAAAATTTATTTTGTCCAAAAACAGATTCGATTTCTTCTCTAGTATCAAATCCTAAAACATGAATAAATTTAGTTAAAGGTATTTTTTTAGAACGATCTAATTTAGCATATAAAATATCTTTATTGCTTTGTTCATATTCGATCCAAGCCCCTCTTGTAGGAATAATTTGCGCTTCATAACGAACTTGATTAAATTTGGCATCTAACTTCTCAGTAAAATAAGTTCCAGAAGAACGTATAATTTGAGATATAATTACTCTTTCTGTTCCATTAATTATAAAAGTACCTGAAGGGGTCATCAAAGGTAAATCAGTCATTAAAACACGGCTATTTTTGATTTCTCCAGTAGAAACGTTTTCTAATCTTACATTAACAAATAATTCTGAACAATAACTAAAATCTCTTTTTTTTGCTTCTTTAATGTCTAATTTAGGTTCTTTTAAGTAAAAATCATCAAAATATAATTTTAAATTACCATTATAACTTTGTATAGGAGAAATATCATTCAAAGACTCTTGAATTCCTTTTTTCAAAAATAACTCAAAAGAATCCATTTGAGTTTTTATTAAATTAGGCAAATCAAAATCATAATTCATTTTTGAATAATTACGACGTTCTGATTTAGTACCATATTTGATATTACGATATCTTTTCATTTTTTAAAAACTCCACACCATATAATAAATTATTAATTTTAAAAATTCAAAATACAAAAGAAAAAAACATAAGAAAATTAAAACCTAAGAAAAATTATATCTTAGGTTTTAAATAGAAAAATACTTAAATTAAAAAAATTATTTTAGCTCAACAGTAGCTCCTAATTCTTCCAATGTTTTCTTTATATCTTCTGCTTCCGCTTTATTAATATCTTTTTTTATAACAGGTCCTTCTGTATTTTCTGCTAATTGTTTAGCTTCCAATATTCCCAAATTAGTAATTTGACGAATCGTTTTAATTATTGCAACTTTATTAGCAGTTCCTAAACTTTTCATAATAACTGAAAATTTAGTCTGTTCGGGTTGTTCGTTTGTATTATCAGTTTTGTTACCAGCAGAAACCATAACACTAGAAGGATCGACGCCAAATTCTTCTTTGATTCCGTCTACTAATTCTTTAATTTCTAATAAAGTCATGCTTTTTAAAGCTTCTATAAAAGCCTCTTTAGTTAATTTAGCCATTTTTAAATTTCTCTCTATCAATTAAATTTTTAAAATAAATAATTTTACGCTAAATATTATTTATTAACCAACATATTTAAAGCAATTGTTAATGTTTTTAAGGAAAACATCATGCCTGATGATAACATCGCTAACAAATGTTCTTTTGAAGGTAAAATAGCTAATGAGCTAATATCATCATAAGAGCATATTTTATTATCTATAATACCTTGGTAAATTTTAAAACATTCATTTTGTTTAGCGAATTCAAACAAAACTTTAATAGGAGCAATAGAATCTTTTGAACCAAATAATAAAGCTTTAGAATATGTAGACGAATTAACTAATTCATTATAACTAGTCAAACTAAAAGCTCTTTTTAATATATTATTAGGATATATTTGAATTCTACTATTAATTTTTCTTAACTCAATACGTAACTCGGTTAAATCGCTTACTTTTGCTCCTTGATATTCGAATAAAACAACTAATTCAGACTTTTTAATATTTTGAATTAATACTTCTACATCTTCTTTTTTTTGTTCAATAATAGTCCGATTTGTCATAACAATAATAATCCTTATTATTCTTTATTTTTAAATAGAGGTAAAATCAACTTTAATACCTGGTGCCATTGTTGAAGAAATAGTTATAGATTTAATAAAATTATTTTTAACTGTTTTAGGTTTAACAGATAATAAATGTTCATAAAAAAACTTAAAATTATCTAATAAATGTTCTTCTGCAAAAGATAATTTACCTAAAATAGTATGTAAATTACCATTTTTATCTATTCTATATTCTATTCGTCCTTTTTTAATATCTTGGACCAATTGAAAAATATTATCCGTTACAGTTCCTAATTTTAAATTAGGCATTAAACGACGAGGACCCAAGATACTTCCTAATTTAGAAACTAAGGGCATCATATCTTTAGTAGTTATTAAAACATCAAAATCTAACCAATTTTTCGATATACGATCAATTAAATCTTGATCACCTACATGATCAGCTCCAGCTTCTTCAGCTTCTTTTATTTGAGAACCTTTAGCTATTACAGCAATTTTTAATTTTTTTCCAGTACCATTAGGCAAAATTAAAGCTTCTCGCAAATTATGTTCTACTTTTTTAGGATCTAATTTCAAAGATAAATTACATTCTACAGTAGAATCAAATTTAGTTACTTTAGTTTTTTTTATTAATTGAAAAACTTCTTCAATTGGATAAAATTTATTAAAATCTATTAATTTACTAACATTTAAATATTTTTTACTTCTTTTCATAATCTAAACACTTCATTAAAAAATATTAATTCTTTCTAAAAAATTAATCAATTACTTCAATACCCATACTAGAAGCAGTACCTTTTATTATTTTACAAGCCTGTTCCAATTCATAAGAATTTAAATCAGTAAATTTATCTTTAGCAATCGATTCTATTTGTTTATATGTTAAAGTAGCTACTTTATCTTTTTTAGAATTAGATGAACCTTTTTGGATATTAGCAGCTTTTTTTAAAAGGTCACTAGCCAAAGGAGATTTAACAAAAAAATCAAAAGTTCTATCATCATAAACACAAATTTTAATAGGAAGTATAAAACCTATTTTATCTTTAGTTTCTTCGTTAAATCTAGAACAAAACAAAGGTATATTAACTTGTGCTTGACCTAAAGCCGGACCTACTGGCGGAGAAGGATTAGCTTTTCCTGCAGGAATTTGCAATTCAATAGTTTTCACAACTTTTTTTGTTATTTTTGCCATTATAGTAATTAAAAACCTCATTTAGATTAATTTATTAAATTTTATTTCATTTTATAATTTTTGTATACATTCTATAAAATTTCTATAAAAAAATTTTAAAGAAAATATAAAAAAATAAGTCTTTGAAATTATAACATAATTATATAATATTTTTTAATATACAATATACTAAAAAATATTATATAATTTCTTTAAAAGAAGAAAGAGAAATTTCTATCGGAGTATTTCTTCCAAATAAATCTATTTCTACTATCATAATATTTTTGCTATTATCTATAAAAGAAACTACACCACTTTTGCCTGCAAAAGAACCATTAATAATTTCTACTTTTTTATTAATTAAATGATCATAACTTGGTTTCTCTATAATGCCTGTTTTAATTAAAATAGGTTTTATTTCACTATCATGTAAAGGAACTGGTTTAGAATTACTACCTTTGGAAGAACCTAAAAAATTAGTAACTTTGGGTAAATTACCAACTATAAACCAAGAATAATCAGTTAAAATCATTTTTATGAAAACATAACCCGAAAACATTTTTCTTTCTTTTTCTTGTTTAGTGCCATCAGATTTAATTTTAAAATATTTTTCTTTAGGACAAATAACTTCAAATATTAAATTAGACATTTGAGAACCACTACTATTAACAAGTTTTAATAAATCTTCTTTGACAGAATTTTCATAACCTGAATAAGTTTGGATAATATACCATTTAGCCTCAATATTAGATTGTGAATTTTCATTGGAAAAATCTTCTTTATGATTTATATATTCTTTATTTTTCATTTAACACTTACTTTAATAACACCTTATTTTAAATATTTTTTTATTAAAACTTTTTTACATAATTTATTGCTGCGAACGAACTATCGGATCTATTATCGAATATAAGTACTTAAAACAAAAAATCATACATATTAAAATAATAACAAAAAAAATAACATTTATTATTTTAATAATAATTTCGTTAAAAGAGGGCCATATAATAAAACCAATTTCTTTTATAAGTTTTTTAACAAAAGGATAAACACCGATAGCAAAAATAAAACAAAAAAAAACATTCAAAACATAAAATATGTTTTTATTTTCTATAATTTCGTTAAAATGTAAAGTCCTAGATAAACCGATCGAACATATAGAAAAAATAACAAAAAAAATATTTTTTAATCCGTATTCTTTTCTAATAATGTCTAATAAAGGACCAAAATTTTCTTTTTCTGTTGTTTTTTTTATTAACATAAATAATTTAGCTTTCTTTTTTTACTTTGATTCTTCATGCAAAACATGTTTTTTACAATGAGAACAATATTTTTTTAAAAGTAAACGTTTATTACGATTATTTTCGTTAATATGATAATTACGATTTAAACATTGTTCACAAATTAATATATTTTTTTTCATTCTTATTTATAAACATTTATCTTTCTTAAAATAATAATTATGAAAACTACAAAAAATTAATTTTAAATATTATAACATAAAAAAATATTTAAATACCTCAATTTTTTAATTTTGTAATGTGTACATTAACAAAGCAGCGGCCACACTTACATTTAAAGAATTGATGTGCCCTTGCATAGGTATCTTAACTAAACAATCACAATTTTTTTTTAATAAAGGACGTATACCTTTACCTTCATTACCTAAAATAACAGCCAGAGAGCGATTTTTATCTACTTCGCTTAAAGTTAATGTAGCATTGTTTGAATCAGCACCAATAATAAAAATATTTTTTTGTTGCAATTTTATAATAGTTTTATGTAAATTATCTACTAAAAAAATATTAACATATTCTAATGCTCCGCTGGAAGCTTTAGCTACTGCTCCATTTAACAACACTTGATTTTTTTTAGATATAATAATTCCTTTAAATTTAGTAGTTTCTATAGTTCTTACAATAGCTCCAAAATTATGAGAATCATGGATTTCATCCAAAATTAAAAATTTGTTTAATTGTTCAAATTTAAATTCATTAGATTTTAAAAAAAAAGATAAGTCTTGATAAACATAATTTTTAACTTCAGCTACTACCCCTTGATGTTCAAAACTTTTAGATTTTTCATTTAATTGATGTTTATCTAAAAATGTATATTTAATATTGTTTTGATTTAAAAAATTTAAGAAAATTAAATCTTTCATCTTATGGTCTATATATAATGTATAAATAGGCCTTTTATTTTTAATAACTTCTTTAATTACATTTTTACCGTAAACTATCATTTTACAAAACTTTCTTTAGAATAATAATTCAAAAAAGTAAATCTATTTAATAAAATTTAAATTCCCAATGTTGTTTTACATACAACAGCAATAATAAAACCTGATAAAACTGAAATAATTAATATTTTTTTCCATTTATTAAAAGGAATACAAATATCAACCAAAAGAACAAAAAAGATAAAAGCACTAAATAAATGGACTAAATTTGAAATTTTTACTTCATTATAAGTTGGATAAGCGCATAATAAAAAAACATAAAATAAAAATATCAACGAAGAATAAAAAAAAGTTTTTGGCAAAACACTTTTAAAAAAAGATTTACTGATTTTTTTGTTATTCATTTCTAATGTTAAAAAGAAAGCAGGAATACCGATAAAAAAAATATCAATTAAATTAAATTGTAAAGGATTTAATGGGAATTTAATATTTTTACCATTATCCCCCCCTCTTAAAAAATAATATAAATTAAAAAATATACAAGAAAATGCTAATAAAAAAGATAAAATGGTTTTTGTTAAAAATAAAACAGAAATTTTTTTTAAATTATTAACAACTCGTCTACCTTCAGCAACTACTTTAGGTAAAGAACTGAATTGTGAATCAAGTAAAATCAAATTAGCAGCATTTTTACTTGCTTCATTTCCTGAAGACATAGCAATAGATACATTTGATTCTTTAAAAGCTAAAATATCATTAACACCATCACCTATCATTGCCACATTATAATTTTGTTTTCTTAAACTTTGAATAATGGTTTTCTTTTGTTTTGGAGTAGCTCTTCCAAACACATTATATTTAGAAGAATTTTTTTTTAATACTTCATCATCGATATTAACTAAACTAATTGATTCTTTTGAGGATTTAATAATTTTTAATTTTTGTGCAATACAATTTATTGTATCTGTATTATCACCTGAAATAATTTTTACATTAATACCATTTTGCATAAAATAATTAATAGTTTCTAAAGTATTTTCTTTTATTTGATCTTCTAAAGAAATCAAGCATATAATTTTATAATTAGTATCGTCATTGATATTTTCTAATGAATCATCAGTTTGTACTAAAATTAAAACTCTTAATCCTAATTCCGTTTGTTGTCGAAACACTTTTTGAATTTGAGTAAATTGTTGTTTTAAAATAAATTCGGGAGCGCCTAAAATAAATGTTCCTTTTTTATCTATTTCCACTGCACTATATTTTTTAATACTAGAAAAAGGTTGAATATTTAAAATTTTATAACTGTTTTCATTTAAATCGTTAAATACTTTAGAATTACAAAATTTTCGATATAAAGCTTTTTGTGTTGGATTATTATTAGGAAAAGCATTAATAATTGTAGCGATGACATTATCTGAAACTAAATTAAAATTTGGATATTTTAAAACTCTTTTTACTATCATTTCACCTGTTGTAATAGTCCCTGTTTTGTCCAAACATAAAACATCTATTTGAGATAACATTTCCATTCCAAAAAGATCTTTAACATAAGCGTTTTGTTTAGCTAGTTTAATAAAACCTATAAATAAGGTAGTACTTGTTAATAAAAACAATCCAGAAGGTATCATAGCTATAATACAACCGCATATTTTTAAAACAGATTCGTGATCGTCAAATTTAATTCGTTCAGGAAACAAACACAAAGTTAAAATTGTAGGAATAGATAAACAACAAATTAAACAAACCAATAAATATGAACTTCTCAATAAAGGAGTTTCAATTTTTTTATATTTTTTAGCTTCTTTAGTTAATTTAGAAATATACATTTCTGAGCCTACACAAAAAACCTCAGCGCAAGCATTGCCGCTAACAACATAACTACCGGAATATAAAATATCTCCTTCTTTTTTAAAAATTGGTTTTGATTCCCCTGTTAAAAAAGATTCGTCAACTTCTAAAATTCCTTTTTTAATTTTAGAATCAGCAGTAATTTGAGAACCTAATTCTAAAAAAAGAATATCATTCATAACAATATTATCAATAGGAATTTCTATTATATTAAAATTTCTAATAACTTTTGTTTTATTTAATTGTAATATAGAAATTTTATCTAAAGTTATTTTAGCTTTAATTTCTTGAAAAATATTAATAGACAAATTAATTCCGTTTATTACTAAAAAAAATAATTGTTCGAATCGTCCTATATAAATAATAATACAAATAACTATAAACAACAACAAATTAAAAAAAGTAAAAATATTAGATAAAATAATACCTAAAAAAGTTTTATTAATATTATGTATAATTGCATTATTTTGTTTATTTTGTATTTTTTGTTTTACTTCTTCCGTAGTTAAACCTTTTATGCCAAATGCTAAATTATTTTTTTCTAATTTTATCTTTTTTTCGTTCATATTATCAATTATATACTATATTTATTTTAATTATTTATCAAATGCAACAAAAATTTTATAAATTAAAATGTTTTAATTATATGCATATTCAACAAATAAATTATTTTCAAATTAACATTTCTCTTTTTAAAATTTTTCTTAAACGATCAGATACCGTAAAATCTTTTTTATTTTGTGCTTCCTGCCATAAATTATAAATTTTAATTTTTTCATCAGTAATACTTTTTAAATGAATATCAATACTTAAATAGGTGAATAATATTATTAATGTGTTTTGTAATTTAGATAATTTTTCTAATTCAACAGTTTTATTTATCTGTTTCAATAATTCTTCAATCAAAGTTAAAACATTTGGAGTATCAAAATCATTCGACATCAAAGAATGAAATTTTTGAATATAAACATATTCGATTTCTTGATTATTCATTTTATTTAAAAAAAACTTAAAATTATTTTTATTTAAAATATAAATTATTCTATTATATTTTAATTCAGTATCTTTTATTATTTGCTCGCTATAATGAATAGGTTGTAAATAATGATAAGTTAAAAAAAACATTTTAATAACATTTGGATGAAATTTTTTTAATAAATCTTTTGCTAAAATACAATTCCCTAAAGATTTACTCATTTTAGTTTTATTATAATCAACATGTCCTGAATGCATAAAAAAATTAGCTAATTTTTTTTGTTCTGTTGCCCAAAATTGAGCTTGTTCATTGGTATGATGTGGAAATTTTAAATCAATTCCACCGCCGTGAATATCTATAGTATTGTTAAAAAGATTCTTAATCATTACAACACATTCTGTATGCCATCCTGGTCTACCAGGAAACCAAGGGCTTTCATATTTGACCCCTATTTTAGTTTTTTTCCACAAAATAAAATCTTCTGTTTTTTGTTTTTGCACATCTAATGTTTTTCTAACATTTTTTTTTAATTTGGTTAAATTTTGAAAACTAAGCAAATTATAATGAGAAACTAAATCGGTTTTAAAATAAATACCTTCATTTGTAGTATAAGTATACCCTTTATCAATTAATTGCTGTATGTAAGATATAATTTCAGGAATATAATCAGTTACTAAGGGTAATTTATCAATTGTTTTAATTTCTAATTTAGACAATAAATTTAAAAAATAGTCGATATAGATACGAGATATGTGTGTTTCTGACATCTCATTATCTAATGCTTTTTGAATAATTTTATCATCAATATCAGTAATATTAACTACCAAAAATACTTTTTTTTCTAAAGAAGAAAAATATTTTTTTAAAAGATCAAAAAAAATTAAATTTCTTATGTTTCCGATGTGCAAATGATCATAAACTGTAGGTCCGCAAACATAAATATTAATTTGGTTTTGTTCTAAAGAATAAAAACTTTCTTTTTTAGAAGTTAAAGAATTATAAAATTTCAACATAAAATCCTTTTTTATTCCATGATATTTATAATAAAATGAATCATTGTATAGATAAATTTAATATTTTATCAATATTGTTTAAAATTTTTTTTTTGCCTAATAATTCTAAATAAGTTAATAAATGAGGACCATTTAATTTTCCTGTACAAGATATTCTTACGATCAAAAAAAGTTTTTTAGCTTTTAAATTAGTTATTTCGCTGAATTGTTTAATTATTTGATCAATAAAAGATGATTGAAAATCTTCTAATTTTAAAAATAATTTTTTTAAAACTTTAATCGCAGAAAACATTTCATTTTCTTTAACAAAAGAAATAATTTCATTATCTATCTCTTCGTTTTTAACAAAAAAATCTAAATATAAACTTACTATTTGTTGAATATAATTAGACCTATCTCTTAATAAAATAACTATTTTGGTTAAATATTCTTTTTCTAAAAAAATATTTTCTCTTTGCAAAAACATTTGAGTTATTTCGACTAATTCTTTTAAAGGTATTTTTTTTAAATATTGATTATTAATAAAAAATAATTTTTGTTCATCAAATATAGCCGGAGCTTTTACAAGTTTTTGTACATCAAACAAAGAAATAATTTCTTCTGGCGACAAAATAGTTTTATTAGTATTAGGAGCAAATCCTAAAAGGGATAAAAAATTAAACAAAGCGTTGGGCAAATAACCTAAATCAATATATTTTTCAATAAATTGAACTACATCAAGATCTCTTTTGCTTAATTTTTTTTTATTTTTATTCAAAATCAAAGACATATGAATGAAAATAGGAATATTCCAATCAAAAGCCTTATAAATCATTATTTGTTTTGGTGTATTAGTAATGTGTTCTTCTCCTCTTAAAACATGAGATATTTGCATCAAATGATCATCAATAGCAACGGCAAAATTATAAGTGGGGAACCCATTAGACTTCATTATAATCCAATCTTCTATTTGATCACTCTCAAAACACAATTTACCTCTTATTAAATCATCAAATTCATATAAAACTCCTGCTGTAACTTTAAAACGAACTACAAATTTATCACTTTTTATTTGATATTCTTTGTAGGCTAATTTTTTATCTAATAAGATTTGACTATATTTTTGATAAATAGACAATCTTTCAGATTGTCTATAAGGTCCTAATTGTCCTTGTATATCAGGACCTTCGTCCCATTCAAGACCTAACCATTTTAATTGTTCTAACTGAGTAACTTCACTATGAGTTACATTGCGTTCTAAATCAGTATCTTCGATTCTAATAATAAATTTACCTTTAAAACGGCGAGCAAATAAATAATTAAATAAAGCGGTCCTAGCATTGCCAATATGTAAAAAACCAGTAGGACTTGGAGCATAACGAACTCTTATATCTTTCATTTGTATAACAACTTTCAAAAATAGAATGATTCAATATTATCTAAACAATAACAAAAAGAGTCTTTTTCAAATATAAAAAAAAGACTCTTTAAAAATTTATTCATAAAATATATAAAAAATTAACGTTTAGAAAATTGAGGAGCACGACGAGCTTTTTTTAAACCGTATTTTTTACGTTCTACACAACGTGAATCTCTTGTTAATAATTTAGCTTTTTTTAAAATAGTTCTTGAACCAGGTTCTGCTTCTAATAAAGATCTAGAAATCCCTAATCGAATAGCTCCTGCTTGAGATGATTTTCCTCCACCGTAAACATTAGCAATAACATCATATTTTTTTAAATTTTGAGTTAATGTTAAAGGCATAAGAGTTTCTAAACGAATTTCTTTTGAAGAAATATAATCATTGAAATCTTTTTTATTTATTTTAATAACACCCGAACCTAAAACTAATATAACTCTTGCAACTGAGCTTTTTCTTCTGCCTAAACCCAAATACTTATTTTTATTCATTTTAATATTATACCTCTAAAATTTGTGGTTTTTGTGATTCGTGTCTATGAGATTCATTAGGATAAACAAATAATTTTTTACGCATTTGATCACCTAATTTAGTATGCGGTAACATACCAAAAATAGCTTTTTCAACAATACGAATAGGAAATTTTTTAATCATCTCCTCAGCAGTCATTTTGGATAAACCACCTGGATAACCTGAATGTTTATAATAAATTTTCTTTTTCCATTTTTTACCCGTTAATTTAATTTTAGAAGCATTAATAATGGCTACATAATCACCATTATCAATATGTGGAGTGTAATTTATTTTAGTTTTACCTTTTAAAATACTAGCTATTTTCGTAGCACATCTACCTAGCACTTTATCTTTAACATCTATTAAATACCACTTTTTAACTATTTGTTGTTTATTAACAGAAAAAGTTTTATTTCCGGATTTTAATTTTTCTCTTTGATTTACAGCATCCATCATGGATATACAACACTTTCTACTTAAGACGTTCTAAATATATTTATATTTAAAATTATAATTATTAATTTTAATATACTTATTATAATTAAAAAAATGAATAATTAAATCTAGTTAAAATTAAGGCAATTATTATATTAAATCTATAGTATTATTATATAATAATAACATTAGAATGTCAATTATAATTTATCAAACTTATATTAGACACAAAAAAAATATAATTTAAATAAAAAAATATAACATTAGTTTATTTAAATTATATTTTTTTGAATATTTATATGGAGCGAATGATGGGAATCGAACCCACATCTTTAGCTTGGAAGGCTAAGGTAATGGCCATTATACCACATTCGCTTATTTAACATAATGGTCGGGAAGACAGGATTTGAACCCGCGACCTCCTGGTCCCAAACCAGGCGCTATACCAAGCTAAGCTACTTCCCGTTTTCATTAATTATTAAAAAAATGGCACACCCAAGAGGAGTCGAACCCCTAACCTTCTGATCCGTAGTCAGATGCTCTATCCAATTAAGCTATGGGTGTTTTTTAAATTATTATTAATACTATTTATATATTGCTTGGTGACCCGTACGGGATTCGAACCCGTGAATGCATGCGTGAAAGGCATGTGAGTTAACCGTTTCTCCAACGGGCCTAATTTTATATATAATCACAAAATCTATAAAATAAAAACAACAAAATATTATCAAAATAAAATAAAGTAATTACTAATCAAACCAAACAGAATTAATAATTACAATATTTTCATTTAATAATTAAAAAACAATATTATTTTGTTTACTTATGATTAATAAATAAAATATAAATTAAAAAAATATATAGATTATAATTACACATGAATAATTTTAACATAATTTAATATAAAATCATTAAAATAAATATTATAAAATTTTGAATAATAAAAACAAACGATACTTATGCAAAAAATTAAATTTTCTTCCAAGAACGATGATGCATAAGAATTTTTTTTATTCCATGAGGTTTAGCAAAAACAATAGTTAAAATTTCTTTATTAATAGAAAGGATGGTACCTTTACCAAAAATTTCATGCATAATTTTATCACCTATTCTATATAATACTTGATTTGTAACTTTATTATTTGAAATGTTTTTGTCCTGTTTAAATTTAGATAAAATATTATCATTAAACACAAAAGAATTATCAGTAATTAATTTCATTTCTTTTAAAAAGGAGACTGGCTCGGATAATTCTTTTTCTCTTAAGAAAAATCTAATTTTAGCACTTGTTAGATATAATAATTCTTTAGCTCTTGTTATTGCCACATAAGCAATACGTCTTTCTTCTTTAAATAAATCACTATCATTATCATGCTTGCCATCTTTAAAGATATTAGCGTCCCAACCTACAGAAAAAACAATTTTAAATTCTAAACCTTTGACTTTATGAATAGAAGACAAAAGAACTTGTGGTATCTCATCATCACTTTCTTTTTCATTTGACAAAGTTATTTTATTTAATAACAAACTTAATTTTTCTAAAAAAGTATTGTTTGTTTGTTTTTGATCTTCTGCAATAAAAATTTTTTTTAATTCAGATAAATTTTTTTTAATTTTTTCATTATCATTTTTAGCAAAACGATCTTTATCTTTATCTAAAATTTCTGAATATTTAATGTTTTCATCAATTAAAGAAAGAACATTAGATAAATTACATTTTTGTTCATCGTAAAAAACATCTGAAAGTTTATTAAAAATTTTTTTCAAATTATTAATTTTTATTTTAATATTATCGTCATCAGATATATGATCCATAGCCTCGAACAAAGACATTTGTTTTTGTATAGCTATTTGTTCTAACTTCATTATTGTTTTGTATCCTATTTGGCGTCGCGGAACATTAATAATTCTTTTAAAATAAAAATCATTTTTATTAAAAAGAAGTACTTTTAAATAAGCTACAAAATCTTTAATTTCTTTTCTTTGAAACAAAGTAATAGAACCTCTAATAAAATAAGGAATATTATGAATAAATAAACTATTTTCGATTTCTTTAGATAATGCATTTAACCTGAATAAAATAGCTATATCTTTGTAACTATAATTTTGATTATTTACTAAATCTCTAATTTTATTTGAAATAAACTTGGCTTCTTTGGAAGCATCAGAAAATCTTTTATAAACGACTTTTTCTCCAAAAAAATTATTACTTTTAAGATTGATTTGAAAACGATTATCATCCTTATTATAATTATTTTTGATTAAAAGATTAGCTTTATCTAAAATATTTTTAGTTGAACGATAATTTCGAGTTAAAGCTAACTTTTGAACGCTAAAATCTTGTAAAAATAAGTCATTACAACTTGAATCTGAACCTCTAAAACTATATATATTTTGGTTTGAATCACCTACTGCAAAAATAAAATTATCCTCTCCTATTAGTTTAATTATTTGATATTGTATTAAATCAATATCTTGAAACTCATCTATCAAAATGTGAGAAAATTTCTTTTGATAAAAATAAGCCAAAGAAGAATTATTTTTTAATAATTGATAAGTATAAATAATTAAATCATCAAAATCTAACAAATTATTTTTTTCTAAATATTTATTATAAAAATCAAAAATTCGATTTTCTTCTTCAGAAAAGAATAATTTTAAGTTTTTATTTGTATGGCAATATATATTACCCAAATTTATTTCACTCAAAATTTGTTTTTTAATCTTATCATTTTTCATTTGCAAAATTTTTTTTTGTAATTTTTGAGCATTATACTTATTTTTATCTAAGTTTAAAACATTTATTTGTTCTCTAATAATTTTATTAGCTTCACGTTCGTCAATAATAACAAACAAAGAATTGAATTTTAAATTAAATTTGTGAATATTTTTTTTTAAAAAAGAATAACCAAAAGCATGAAAAGTAGAAATTGTCAAATAAGGAAAAGTTTGCGAAGGAATCATTTGTTTTAAACGTTCTTTCATTTCTTTAGCAGCATTATTAGTAAAAGTAATTGCTAAAATATTCTCGCCTTTTATATTAAACTCATTTATATAATGAATAATTTTGTTTGTTAAAGTAGTTGTTTTACCTGTTCCAGCCCCGGCTTGAAGATAAATTTTTTTTTCGTTTGAAATAATTGCTTTTATTTGTTCTTCGTTTAAATTATTTAACCATTTTCGTGTTTCCATCTTTTTTTAGAAACTTTCTTTTATTTAAATTTATTTAAATTATTCTAATTTTTCAGGATATTTAGAATTATATATCTGTAAACCTATTTTAGCAAAAAATAAAAAATTTTCAACTTGCAAAGAACTATTACCTATTAAAACACCATCAATTTCTTTTTGTCTTAAAACAATTTCTATGTTATCAACGTTAACAGAACCACCATAAATAATTCTTATTTGATTAGCTATTTCTTGAGTAAATAATGAAGCTATTTTTTGACGAATATTTTTAATAATTCCATTAGCCTCTTCAGGTTGAAGACTTTTACCTGTTCCGATCGCCCAAAAAGGTTCATAAGCTAATATTATTTTAGATATAGAATCGTGTGGAATATCTTTTAAAAGAGTTTCTAATTGATTATCTAAAAATATTTTTCTATTATTAGCTTGTTTAACAACGTTATCTTCGCCTATACAAAGAATAGGATAAATATTTGCATTTAAAAGAGCTAAAAGTTTTAATTTTACTTCTGTTTCTGTTTCGCCGAAAAGAGTTCTTCTTTCACAATGACCAACTAAAGAATATTTAATACCTAAAGAGTAGATATTTTTAGGAGAAACTTCACCTGTATAAGAGCCTTCATTTTTATGAAAAATATTTTGTGCTCCGATTCTTAAATTCTTGCCTTCTATTTGAGTCAATGTATATAATAAAGTTGTTTGCGGAAAAATAATAGTTTCTACTTTTTTTCTATCAGGCATTTTATTATTAATTTGATAAATAAAATTTAAA
This sequence comes from Phytoplasma sp., assembly GCF_035187685.1. Taxonomy (NCBI): domain Bacteria; kingdom Bacillati; phylum Mycoplasmatota; class Mollicutes; order Acholeplasmatales; family Acholeplasmataceae; genus Candidatus Phytoplasma; species Phytoplasma sp. Next base: position 457,192 of record NZ_CP131022.1, read on the forward strand.
GCCGAGTCTTTGCATTTATTCATCTTCCAATTACCAGCAATAACAATTTTTTTCATTTAAATAAAACTCCTTTAGTTCATTTCGATAGTGAAATAATTTTTAATATTTTTGCTATCTCTTCGTTCTGATTTAATAAATAATATTTCTTATCAGTTAATAAATAAAAAGTATCTCCTTTTTTTAAAAAGTATCTTAATTTATTCAAAATTAAAACAACTTCTCCTTCTACAACAAAACCAAAGACATCTCCTTTTATATTATTATTCATAGTTGTTTGACCTTTAGGCTCGATCTCAATAATGACCGGTTCTATTTGATATCTATTTATAGAAGGAAAAAGATAATAAGTAGTATTTTTTAAATTTGGTTCTGTAATAGCTAAAAAATCATCTTTTTTATGAATTAATTCTATATGTTTTTTCTGTTGAAAAAAATCTGAAGCCGATATTTTAAAAACTTTAAATAAAGAGAATAAAATTTTTAAAGAAGGGGAAATTAAATTATTTTCAATTTGTGAAATATATCCGCTGGTGACATTGATTTTATTAGCTAGTTCTTTTTGAGTTATTTTTCGATTTAATCTTAAATTCCTAATTTGGAGTCCTATATTCAATATTTAATTTCCTTTGCAAAATAAGATACATTTTTTTTGAAAGATAATTTATTATCACAAAAATATTTCTAACAATAAATTATAAATCAAAGACGAAGAAAAAGACAAAATTTATTATGTGTACATATTATATTATATAACATTTAAAAAAATTAAAAAATTTTAATTCAGTTGATTTCTCTTAAAAATTAACCTTGGAGCTTGACATTATATATAATAAAAAATGTAAATAATAAAAAATTAAAGAAATTTGAAATACAAAAAGAAAATGCAAAAAGAATATAAAATAAGTATTTAGATTAAACTCGGGATAATATTAGATTTATTTTTTAGTAAATGTTTATTATTAATTTTATGCGTTGTGTTAACTTTAAGGTGCTTTTGAAAATAATGAAGCATTTGCAATTTTGTTAATATTAAATATTAATTCATTAATTAAAATTTGGAATGGAAAAGCTAGTAGTAATAATTCGAATAATAGTTGGTATTATAGAGCACTATTAATAAATATTATTTACCTTTCCTTTTATCTGGTATTTGAATTTTAATAGAGAAATGTTAATAAATTGAGTACTCTTTTAAAAAAATATTAATTAAGAGATTCAAATGAATCCAAATTAATAACTTCTTTTTTACGATTGGTAAAATAAAAATTAATTAATTTTAATTCTCTTTAATTTTATATATTTGAAAATTCATTAAATATATTTTAAGGTTGTTTTAGTTTAACAATTAACAATTTATTTGGATTTTAAAATTATCGGGATAGATTAGATGCGTTTCAGAGATTACTCCTTATTACAAACTAGCCTCCCACACCACGGAACGAGCAAGTTTCCAAGCATTCCGCGGTTATAATATTTCTAGTTTTTGACGATTTAAATTTATTTTATTTGGATAATTTGTTCGTTTTTTGTGTTTTGTTGACCCATACAAACGATTTTATTTGTTGGTTCGTTATTTTACGATGACAATCTTTACAAAGTGCTTTTGTTTCTTTGTTTCTGATACTTTGCCAGTTCTTGTTTCGTATTGTCTTAGTGTGATGAATTTCAAGTTGTTTTCCATCTTTTCGACAATTTTCACATTTAACAGCTTGCAATCTATCCGTTAATTTGGTTTTAGTTTTATAGCTATTTGCATTAAGGGTTAGGTTTATCTTTTGATATTTCCTTAATCTGAAGTGTTCTATTTAACGGAATTATTACGAGGTCTCAATTTTTTCTAAAAAAAATAATTTTTTAGAAAAAACGAGACTCTCTAATAGATCAGTTTTTACGAACACTCCATTAGAAAAAACGAGACTATCTAATAGATCAGTTTTTAGGAACACTTCATGAAAAGAAAAAAGACTAACTTAATAATTAGTCTTAAAGATTTTTTAAAAGATAAAAAAGTGCTTAAGTTTTGGAACACCACAATTTTTCAATCATTTAAATATTTTATATTTTTTAACTTTTTTCATGATTTTTAAAAAAATTAATTCTGTCACATTTTTTAATATTTGAGTAAGATTATCGTTTTTAAAAAATAGATTTTATAAGTTATTTTATAAAATATTACAACAGCAACCAGATGTTTTAATATTATTTTGTAATTGAGTTATTTTTATATCTTTTGGTGTTATTTCTTGAGAATTATTTCTTTGATTAATTACTTTTTGTAATGATAATAAAAATTCTTTTTTTGTCATTTTGTGTTTTTCTAATAATTCATCAGCTAGCGGTAATAAAATTTCTTCATATTGTTTAAGAATTTCTTGAGTTTTTGTTTGTGCAATATTTTTAATTTTATTTTTGCGCATTTCTAAAGAATCTGTTGGTAAATAAAAATCACCTAAAAACCATCCTCTCTCTATAATATGTTGAATTATGTTTTCGATATCTTTTTCATCATCATCACCCTTATATTTAAAATCTCCTATCGACATTGTAATTCTTTTTTCTACTTCTGGGCCTCCTAAAAACACAGATAATGAAAATAAATAACCATATTCTGATTTATTAAAAGAAAAGTCTACACTACCTTTTATAGTTTCTTCATTATCTGTTTTTAATTCTATTGCTTTAAGTTTTATAAGATCGAATTCAGATTGTATTTTACTTAATTCATAAGCTACTACTGCATGTCCTATTTCATGTAAAGCGCAAAATTTTTGCATACTTATCATAATTTCTTCAGTTTCTTCAGTTTCTTCAGTTATTTCATTAGCTAAATTATCCATCGCTATTACTTGATGATTATTAAAAAGAAATAATAATACTATAAAGATTATTAAACAAAAATAAATTATTTTAAATTGGTTTTTTAATTTAAACATTAATTAAATTTCCTTTATTTTAATTCCTCGGCCGAAGGAGGTATGATTTCGTAGAAGGAGTTGAGACGATATAATATGCTGCTATTTTTAAATTTCAATTCAACATCTTTATATCGTTTTTATAATATTTTTTTTATTCTTCGGCACGACGAGGAGCGTGTTATTTAACCCTTTCGATTTCAAATTCATCTTTTGATAAATCAAGCATATTTTTTTGTTTTATCAAATTCACATTCATTGTAGAGTTCTTTGATACTGTTTTGCTCTTTATTTAATATAAATCTAAATTTTGTTTCTAACTGTTTTTGATTTTTTCAATTGTGGTTATTTCTTCTTCGGTAAGATTACTTAGAAATAAAACTATATTTTCGTTTTCGGGTTAAAAATAAGCTTTTTTTAAAAATCTTTCGAAGTTATTTGTTTTGTTAGTTTAGAAGTATCTATTTTTTATTTGGGTTTTGATGAGTAATTAGGTTGGTGATTATATTCTAACTCATTAGAATTATTTGATTTCTTGTTTGAAGTCACAGATATCTTCAAAAACACCAATTAATAAAGGATATCCTTAAAATGTTAATAATCGAAATCGCAATCCAATATTTTTTCACAAAATTCATTCTTTAATATCCTTTCGATAATAGCAACAAATTATATCATTTTTTAAAGAAATTAATTACCAATATTATACAATATTATTTAGTTAATTTTAAAGAAAAAGAGGTTTAATTTGAAAGTGTATGTTCATTCAGGGAATTTTGTTTGAGTCATAGTTAATTACCTCATTTGAGCTTTGAATTAATGGCCTAAATCCCACTTTTGTATGTGTTAAATAAAAAAACCCTGTAAAGGGTCCAAATAATGAAAAAAAATCTAAATTTATTATATAACAAATCACTAATAAAAATATAATTTTAATATATCTAAAACTTAATATTTTAATTAAAAAAAGATTTTTATTTTTTAAAAATTTATTTTAATCTTTATAAAGATTATTTTGATAATTATTTTGTCAATAAATAATTTAAATAAATTTTGTTGTTTAAAATCTTTATTCATAGGCATTTCATCATTATTATTTTCTTCATTTGTATTATTATTTATTATTTTAATTTCTTCGTTTTTTAAATTTTCCATCGCCATTACTCGATGATTATTAAAAATAAATAATAATAATGTAGAAATTATTAAACAAAGATAAATTATGTTAATTTGATTTTTTAATTTAACTATGAATTCAATCTCCTTTATTTTTATTCCTCAGCGGAGGTGATTTCATAGAGGGAGTTGAGGTAAGATAGGACATTATTTTTATTTTGTTCTAAATCTTTATTTAAAGATTTTTCTAAATCTTTTTTATAGTTTTCAGAACCTGCTATTCCATATAACATATTTTCATACATTTTTTTGTCGACTTCTAAATTGGCTATTTCTCTCGAACTTAAATTTTGTGATTTCTTTTTATTTTCGATTTCTTCAATTTGTTTTTTTAATTGGTTGCTTTTTTCTTGTTTTTCTTTTATTTTAGGATTCCAATAATCTTTACTATGTATCATATTGTTAACTAATTTTTGTTTTATTTTATTGATTTCGGTTTTTTCTTCTTCAGAAAGATTTTCTACTGATAAAACTTCATTTTCGTTTTCGGATAAAACATAATGTTTAATTTTATCAAAGTTTTCTTTAGTTATTTTAATTTTAGGTTTGAGATTTCTTGTTTCTCGTTTAGTTTCTGAAGGTTGATTTGGTTCTTTGTTACTTAAAATAAATCCAATTGTAATACAAATTACAACAAAACCAATAACGAGAATAGCTTCTTTATAATTTTTAAAAAAGTTCATTATTTCATTTCCTTTTCGATAATAGTAGTAATTTATATTATTTTTTAAAGAAATTAATTACTACTATTATACAATTTTATTTGTTTGAATATTAAATAAAAAATTATATATTGATTAATTAGTGATAAGTTGAAAGAATTTATTATATCTTTTTTGTTTTAATCTTTCTTGGACTCTGGCATAATTTGGATCTTGCTGTTTTAGTTTTTCTTTTCTGGTTTTTATTTCTTCGTTTTTTGTTTCTAGTTTTTCTTCTAGTTCAATTTTATTTTTTGCTAAATTTACATTATCAGAAACTAAATTTCTTTTTTTAATTAATTCATTTATTATTTTTTCATATTCGTCAATTAGCGTTAGTTAGTTATTTTGTTTTTATAGATTTTATTAAATCGTCTAATTCTTCTAGTTTCTTTTCGTAGTCTTTATAGTCAACTTTGGCTTATTCTATTTCTTTTCCTATTCTTTTGGTAATTGTTTCATATATGTTTTTATCAATTAATTTTAGGTGTTCAGTCTTCGTTTTGGAATAATTGTTAAGCTTAAGTAGATTACACGATAAGTTTCATGAATAATTAAACCACCTTTAGCAATATTTCGAGCAATTTTTTTAATTATTCCACCAACCTGCTGCTCTTAACATATCAAGTCTTCCAAAGACATCCATATATAATTCGGCTTTTTGGCAAATAGCATCACGAAGATTACCAAAACTAAATTCATGTTTTTTGTCCCTAATCGGTTGCGGTGATTCTTGATACGTCAGCAACTTCTCTAATTGATTCTAAACCTTTTATTTTTGCTTCGATTAAAGTTTTTTTCTTTTATTTCATTGATATTGTTGTGGATTTCGGTTTTTATTTGTTCGACAGATTTAATTTGGTTGAAGATAGATTGTTTGTATTTATTTATTTTTTTATAATCTATTACTAAATTTTTTTATAATCTTCGGAACTAGATAACATATTTTCATACATTTTTTGTAGGCTTCTAAATATTCTGCTATTTGTCTTATAAATTCCATTATTTGTTTAACTATTTTCATTGTTTCTTCTTGTAATTCTGAGATTTCATCTTATAAACGTTTTTTATCATCTTCATTAGTTGTTGTTTTTAGTTCTTCTTTTTTGGTATTGATTTCTATATTATTATTTTTTTAATATTTTTTACTTGTTTCAAAATTAAATTTAAAATTTGAGCTATTTCGATATTAGAATAACTAGTAATATTTCCTAAAAGAATCCCAAAACTTAATCTGATGATATTGGATTCATTTTCACTTAATTTAGTTTTTAGTTTATTTAAAAAACATTAGTGATTAACTTATTTAATGTATATTTGATGAAGATTAAGGATTTGATAATGAAAATTATATGTTTTTATTCTTAAAAAGAATAATTGTTTGATTTATTGGTTTTTTGTAAAATAGAAGGAAAATTACTTTTTCAAATGAGTTCTTTGATTTCTGATTTAATAGTTGGTGTTCAATAGACGATGAAATCATAACCTAAATCCGTATAATTATTTAGGGCTTTGATTAGTCCTAAAATACATTCTTAATATAAATCTTGTTGTTTAAAATTGCTCGTGGGCAATATTTAAATCTATTAACTAATTTATTTAATAATAGTGATAAATTAATTTCGATTAATTGATTACGAATTTCTAAATTATTTTTATTTTTTAAAAAATATTTAAATAATTTTTTTATTTGCATTTGAATCCTCTCTAAAAAAGTTTTTAGAAAAGATATAAAAAATTATTTAGTCTTTGAAAAAAAGACTAACTTAATAGTCAGTATTAAAGAAATTTTAAAAAACAAAAAAGTGTCTAAAATTTTGAAAAACCTAACATAGCGAAAAGTTAATTAAATCCTACACTTTGGATATTCATATTAATAATTTTTATTTATGATTAATAATTATTATAGTTGTCTTTTCGATGACAAATTCAAATATCTCATCCTAAAACCCAATTCAACAAACCTTTGGACGAGTTAATACTTTAATAAAACAGCCATATTATATTATAGATTAAACTATCAAAACATTAAAAAGTAAAATATTTTTTATAGTTAATAATATTTTCTAATAATTCAAATAAAATTTATGTATATGTTTTTGTTTTTTTTATAAAAATATATACATAAATTAGAAAATATAATGTATAAAAAGAACGGACATTGTTGTAAATGAAAAATTATATAAATAAAATATATTTTTTGTTTATTATAATTTTATTTATTTGTTTATTTATAAATCCATGGTTTTATAATTTAGATAAAATAGAAAAAGAAGAAATAATTATTCAAGAATTCGATTGGGATTTAAATAATTGTTTTTGCGATGCTGTTATATTCAAAATTGCCAAAAAATTTTCTTATATTTTAGGAAGTTCTTGTCGAGATTTAGAAAAACAATTTTTACAAAATTATATTACTGTATATAAAAATGATAATATTGTGTATGACGAAAAAAATAAAAAACTTATAGTAAAAAATATTAATTTTTTGATGAATACCAAAATTTTTTTTGCTAGAAGTTATTTAAAAATTATTCCCGGTATTTATAAAATAAGAGATAATATATTTTTAGATTTAAATATTTATTTTAAATTCATCAAAAACAAAGATAAATATAAATTAAATAGTTTTGTTAAAATAAAATATTTTTAATGAGATATTTGAAATAAAAAAATAATAATATAGAAAATTATAAAAATAAATTAAATAAAAACCTTATATAAACAAATAAAAAAATTAATAAAAATTTTAATCGCCTAAAGACTAATGAAAAATTAGTCTTTTTTTTGATAAATATTGAAAAATATACAAATGTATTTATATTTTTTTAAAATTTATATTTTTTCTTTTATTGAAATTTTTTTTAAATATCTTTAACATTTAATTCGTTTATAAAAACAAACCAATTATGTAAAATTTATTAATATATACTAGCTTTTGTTGATTTATCAATTTTTGCATTTTCTAAAATATATCGGTTAAAATTTGTTAACACCTATTTTGGCTAAATAAATAAATTTATTCCACATAGCTTCTTTATATAAAAAAGAGCCTAATATAGCAATAATAACTGTTGCGATAATATAAATACACTCTTTCTTTTATTTTTTATACAATGTCTATATAATAAAAATTTTGTACAAATATTATAATAATATCGCAAAGTTAATATAAATAAACTATTTTCGAAAATAAAAAATAACGAAGACGTTTGAAAATAATTTATTATGAATTTGTTTTTAATTTTTATTTCGTGATATGTAATATTATAATTTAACTAATAAATATTTAATACGAATCTTAAAATGATTTATTTGAATTAAATCAAGCAAGTTAAATTCGATATTTAACATTTTTGTAATAATTTTTTTTAAATATTTTAGAAAATTTTATAATGTTTTGCTTTCGTTTTGTTATTAACTTTTTTATATTATAATTTTGTATATAATAAAGAAATATTTGTTTCAACCATAATTTAATAATTTTTTAAGCTTATTTCGATTTTTAAACATATTTATCTAATTATCGTGAAGAATAGATTAATTACGTTTTGGTTATTTACAATAAAACCTCCCACACACCACCGTAAAGGCAAGTTTACAAACATACGACAGTTTTAAATTTCTAGCTTTATTTTTATTCTCATTGCCCTTAGAGACTCTAAACAGTATGAAAAATTTATTTTTGTAACTGCTTGAACTTTGTCAAAAGCTTAAAATCTTTTTTAATTGATTCAATTATTAACAACTCCATGTTAACCGGACTTTCTTCATCCAAAATTAAAGCGCGAAATATAATTCCCTTTTCGCCCTATATCATGTTTTCCATGACTTTTTGGTTAGGCGATTATCTTAAATATTTCAATTGAAGTTTTGCTCCAACGACTACTATTGGTTCTGCTTTTTCCTTGAATCCATAAGGCTTTTTATCCCCTTATGTTTAAGTTTAAACCTTAATTTTTAGGAATATCCAAGTTACTCTAATTAAATACGTGAATCATTTTTTAGGAGTTACAAAGTTTAAAGCTTTAACCAACCGTTAATATTAAATAAATAAACATCGTTTAGCCAGATAGATTAAGAAGTTAGTATTAAAACCAGACAGAAATAAATCCCTATAACTAAATTAGACCCCGAACTTATCTAATTTATTCCTTCTTACGAATCGTTATAAGTTATTTTAGACTCGGTTTTAACATTGCTCCATTTTTTGCGTTTGGGCTCGTTTCAGAACTTATCCATTGAATTCGTTATTCTTTGCGGTAATCCCACTTGGCTAATAACTTCACCTCGCCCCGCTTTTATCTTCTGCTATAACTCCATATCCTTTCTTTAAAAGTGAGCCGGAGAGAATAAATTACACTATTATCAAGTGTTCCAATTCGTTAAGCTGGTGTTAATTAGGCTTTTTTAGAGCACTATCTTATTTAATAAAATATTCGTATTAATTTAAAATATTAACAAAACTTGTCGTTTAATACGAAGATATAAATAAGTATTCACTAAAGATATTATAAATAAAGAAAAAAATTTAATTAATAAATAAAATTTTATATATGTTATACGTGAATAGCTAAAAAGATTATTTTTTAAATCAAAAAAATTATTTTGAAAAAAATAAAATTTAATCCAAATAATAGAAATGATATAATAAAATACAAAATGAAAAATAAATATCAAATTTATAAAAAAATAAACTCTAAAAAAAGAATTATTTTTTTTATTTAAAAAAAAATTAGGTAAAATACCCCAAATAATGCCATAAAACAAACTTAAAATAGGATTGTATGGATAAGAAGAACTTCTAGACCAAAACGCTATTCCTTCTGATAAAGAAACAATTATAAAAGAAAAATATTTTTTAGAATATAAAGGGATGATAAGTAAAGGGATATAACATAAAAAATCGATAAAAAAAAATTTTTTAAATAAAGATGGGCAAATTTTATTTGAAAAATTTTTTATAAAAAAAGATACAACTGACAGCATAGATGCTAAAATAATTTGTTTTAAAACTGAATGATAATAAGTATAATTTTTTTTATTTTCATTATTATAAATCATTTTATTAACTTACTAATTCAAAAATATAATCACAAATTTTCACTTTATCTTTATCAGTCATACCTTGTTTTTTTAATTCTTCTTCTACGCCCATTTTTTTCAATGAATAAGAAAATTTTTTTAATGATTCATAATTATTTAAATCTGTTTTATGAAATAATTTCTCTATTTTATCGGATTTAATTATAAAACAACCTTTATGATCTTTATATACTTCGAATTTATCTTTATTTTCTAAAGTAAATAATTTATATTTTTTGGAATTATCATTGATTTGTTTTTCTTTGTAATCAATTAATAATTCTTTGATTTTATATTTTAAATAATCTAAATTTAAACGATGCCAAACTGAACAAGCTATAATAATTTGTTCTTGATTCAAATTCGCTCTAAATAAATCTAATTTTTTTTGTGAATCATCTAAATCTATTTTATTGAATACTATAATTTGTTTTTTTTCTAAAATTTTAGGATTATATTTATATAATTCTTCATTTAACTGACAATATCTTTCATAAATATCATCATTATCAGCACTACATACATGTATTAAAACTTTACATCTTTCAATATGTTTTAAAAAATCAATTCCCATGCCACGGCCTAAATGAGAACCTTGGATTAAACCGGGAATGTCAGCAGCCGTAAAACTAAAATTATCAACATTAACAACTCCTAAAAAGGGTTTTAAGGTAGTGAAAGCATAAGAAGCTGATTTTGATTTAACATTAGAAATAGTAGAAATTAAAGAAGATTTACCAACATTAGGAAAACCTATCAAACCCACATCTGCTAAAACTTTTAATTTAGTTTTGATAGTTAAACTTTCTCCTAATTCGCCTTTTTCAGCGAAAGAAGGAATTTTATTTTTAGAATTAGCCAAAGAATAATTACCTCTACCGCCTCTACCGCCTTTAGCAATAACTAATTCATGCCCATCTTCTAAAATTTCACCAATAAACTCTTCGTTTTTGTTATTATAAATTAATGTTCCTAAAGGCACTTGTATGATTAAATTTTGTGCTTTGGCTCCATTTTGATTTTTATTTTTTCCATTTTCTCCGTTTAAAGCAATTAATTTTTGTTGATACTGTAACTTAAATAAAGTATTCAAACCTGAATCGCCTATAAAAATAACAGAGCCACCCTTGCCACCATTACCTCCTGAAGGGCCTCCATAAGGTACATATTTTTCTCTTCTAAAAGAAACAATTCCGTTGCCACCGTTGCCAGCTTTAACGAAATTGATTGTTTCATCTATAAAATTCATTTATTGTTGTCCCATACAAAGTTTTTTTAATTAACTGTTTTATCAATAAAATACATAGAAACTTGTTTTTTATTTTTTCCTTTAATTTGATATTTAACTATGCCATTAATTAAAGCAAATAAAGTATGATCTCTACCCATTCCTACATTTTCTCCAGGAAATATTTTTGTTCCTCTTTGACGATAAATAATAGAACCCTTATAGGCATATTGACCATCAGATAATTTGCAACCTAATCTTTTAGAATGAGAATCACGACCATTACGAGTAGCACCCACACCTTTTTTAGTGGCAAACAATTGGATATTTAATTTCAACATAATATTACAAATTCATCTCCTTAAAAATTAATAAATCATTTTTTTATTTCTTGTAAATATTTGTGATAATTTTTATTTAAGTCTTTTAAAGTATATTCTAAATTTGACAATAACTTGTTTAAGATATCATCAAATTTTAATAATTTAAGTATAAAAAAACCTTCTTTTAAATCATAACTAATATTCGATTTTAATTGGCATATTTCAATAGCATTTAAAGTCATAATAATAGCTGTTGAAACGGAGGCACAAACAATATCTTTGTTTTTAATATCGTACAAAGAATGACCTGTGATGTTGACTTTTTCTATTTTGCCATCATCTTTAGTAAAAAAATATTTAATCATAACTTTTAAAAACTAATTTTAGTAATTAATAATTTAGTATATAATTGTCTGTGCCCTTGTTTTAAACGATATTTTTTTCTTTTTTTATATTTGAAAACGATAATTTTTTTATCTTTTCCTTGTTTAATCACTTTAGTTTCTATTTTAGCCCCATCTACGAACGGAGTTCCTAAAATGCTTTTTTTATTTCGAATATCTTCGATAGCTAAAACTTTATCGAAGGTATAACTTTGATCTACTTCAAGAGGCAACTTTTCAACAAAAATTTCTTGACCTTGAAATACTTTGAATTGTTTACTTCCGGATTTAAAAATAGCAAACATAAACAAATACCTATATCTCTCTAATTAAGTGTAAATAAAATAATCTATAGATTTTTTTTAAGATTTTAATCAACTTTTATATATTTGTATATTTTTCTTAAGTTATTAAATCTTTTCTTTATTTAAATAAAAACTACACTAATAATATCACAAAAACAATAAATTGTCAATATTTATAAACACGTATATTTTTAAGTATTATTTTTTTATTTTAAGATATATTTGTTTCTATATTCTAGACAAAACATCTTGAGCAAAAATATAATTAGATTTGCAAAACTTTAAAATAAAGCATTCATATCTAAATTATATTTTAGTCAAACCACAAACATCGCTAATTTGTTTAAATATGATCCTTTTAAAAAGAATTTTTTTTGCTTGTTTATTCCAAGCTTGTTTCCATAACTTTAAATCTTTTTTGTTACGTTTTAGATTAATGTCTTGTTTTTTCATCGATCAAAAAATTATGTTTTAATTTATTTATCAGTAAATTTTTGGCACTTTTATATAAAAAGTGTTTAAAAAATTTACACATTTCTTAATTATTATTCAATTCTTATAATTTTGTTTAAATCTTTTATAATTGTGTCAATATTAACGTCTTTATATGTTAATTTCTAAATTTTTTTATATCTCTTAATATTAAAAAATTTTAAATCTTCTTCTTATTGAAATAATTCTTTTAATAATTTTTAAAAAAATTATTTAAATCATTATCCAATTCATATTCCATTGAATAAAAATCATAAAAATTATCCTGATTTATAATATTTTATTTTGAAAATTTACAAATTCTTTGGTTATTTTGATTAAAATTTCGATCATTTGACATTATTTTGTTTACTTTTTTGGAGTATATTTTCAAAAATATATTGATTTTATTATTTCTTATCGAAAACATAATTTTTTCTATTTTTTATTAAAATCGTTTACATTTACCAATTTTTTTACATCTGTTAATTTTTATTTAATTTGGATGTTTTATAATTAGTTTGTAATAATTTTTGTAAATTATAATTAAAATTAATATCGATAAATCAAATGCGTTTTACTAATTTTTATTCTCATTAATCTTCTTAGATTCTAGAAAGTATGAGAAGTTTATTATTTAGGTTTATTACAAATTGGTCCCGATCTAAACCGTACGAACAAGTTTCCAAGTATACGGCTTGCCATAATTGTAGTGGTATGAGTCTTTTCTCGTGTTATCGTGAGTATTTGTGACTAATGAGAGATGTTTTGTCCCTATGTCTCTTTTTTTAAAAGATAAAAGGGGGGGCTCTCAGGATTTATAGGTAATCTTTAATGTTTATAATTTTGTGAACAGATTATGCTGTTTTAAATATATTGGCATTCATTAAGTCATTACATAAATCTCTACAATTACTTACCACTTTCGCCCTATGATAGGTTTTCCCTATCTTCTTGGTAGTTCGATTGTCTAAGGTGTTTCAACCTTGGTTTTACTTCTACGACTACTAAATGGTATCTTTATCCTTGATTCTATTTGACTTTTTACCTCGAATATTTAGGTTTGACCTTGAATTTTAGGATTCTTAAAGTTCCCTTTATAATATACCTTGACTATTTTAGGATGGATGAACTCTATATTAATAGAGATAATTGGATTTACTAATTGAATAGTTGCGTGATAATTATTAAAGACTAATACTATATCTTTAATATGCATCCAATCTGAAGGATTTCATTAACTTGCCTTCCTTAGGTTATTAAATTACTATTTTATTTCCATTAGGACCGTCTCAGGTCTTTTCCATGATAGTCTTGAACTTGCGATAACTTCTTGACTAGTTACTTCGTCTCATTTCGCTTTTATGACTGCTGTAATCTCATATTCTTTCGTTTATGAAACCGTCGGAGTTTCCTCTTTTATATGTTCTATGGCATTATCGACCATGTAATTGGTTAAATTACTGTATTATACGGTATCTTTTCGCATATTAAATTGTTTAAATTATCATGGGTGCCAAAGAGGCCTTATTAACAACAATTTAACGAATTGTTATGTGTGATAATCACATACTTCATATTCTTGGTTTTCGGAACGAAAGAATCGAAAATTATAGCAGAGAATAAAAGCGAAATGAGACGAAGTAACTAGTCAAGAAGAGACCGCAAGAAGAACGGATTTTATGGATAAGCTCTGAAATGAGCCTAAATACAATAAGAAGGGTAATGTTTAAACCAAGTTGAAAGTAAATGAAACAACTTGCAAGATGGAACTAGGTGGTTAAAATGGTTGACTACGTAGATTATCAAGAGGACTAAGAAACCTCTCTCTGGTGTAAAAACCAACATCTTGACTCACCTAGCTAAACGGGATTTCCCTATCTCATAGACTAAACACCTAAAGTAAATGCCAAGGTTAGCATACCTAAAGAATCCATCGTAGTTAATAAGAGTAAATTGGATCTTCCTAAAAGTCAAGGTTAAACCTAAACCTGAGAGGTAAAAAGTCATGGGGGACTCAAGGAAAAAGTAGAATCATAGTAGTCGTTGGAGCAAAACTAACCCTGGAAAAGGTTAGATAATCGCCCAACCGAGGAAAAGGGTAATAACCTTTACAAGGCGAAAGAGGAAATAATAGTTTTGGGTAATGATGTCAGATAATAGGGCTATAAATCCTTAACTGGAGTAAAAAGGTGTATAATGTACACTTGAATTGGTGCCGAACCAAAGGAGATGGTTCACCTTGTAATTGTAAAAAAACAATAGCAAGCACGAATGCAATACAAACATTCTCTTGTAAAAAATCCTCTGGAACACAAGATGAGAGGAATAATTTACTTACATTAGCTGGATTTAATAGTCCCGGGAAGTAACTATACGTTACAACAAATAAATAAGGTCGCCTTCGAAAAACTGAAGTAAGAAACTATTATAACCGCGGAATGCTTGGAAACTTGCTCGTTCCGTGGTGTGAGGGGCCAGTTTGTAATAAGGTGTAAAATCCCGAAACGCATCTGATCTATCTCGATTTAAAACCCAAGACAATAACAATCCCCATTTTATATATCAAAATCAATTCAATTAATTTATTAAATAAAAAAAAATAAATAATATTATTTTTAATTTTTTTGCCTTAGAAATTAAAAAAATTTATCCTTTCAATCAAATTTTATTCTCAATTTTTATAACAAAACTTAAATAAAAATTTATTAAAAACTTCAAAGATTTAATTTCTTACAAAGAAATATTTAATTAAATTGTTATATCAAATGATTATTTTATAGAAATTTTTGTTAAATAAATTGGATATTAAGTAGAATGAAAGACAAAAATCAAAATTCAATTAAATATTCAAAGAAAATTATTTAAAAAATATTTTTATTTTAATTCTTCCTCAGTATAACCTATCTTTAACAGGTTTTCATTAGTTAATTTATAAGTATTTTCATTATCTTGCCAACTAACATTTTTTAAATCTTGAGCTGTAAATCTTTTTTTAATTCTTGTTAGTTTTTCTTGTTGTGTTTCTTGTTGAATAAATGTTATAATGTTAACTTGATTTTGAATGAATTCTTCTGCTTTGGCTTCATTAAATATATCGAATATCAATTGTTCTGTTGAAAACATATTTTGGTTATCTTTTGTTTTAATATTGCTTGCTTCTTTTATCGATATTTGAAATGAATTTATATATTTAGGGAAATCAGGTATTAAATATGCATTTTTAATTATTTCTTCTTTATTTACCTTTGCTTCAAGTAATTGTTGTACTGTTACCTTTGCTTCAAGTAATTGTTGTACTGTTACCTTTGCTTCAAGTAATTGTTGTACTGTTACCTTTGCTTCAAGTAATTGTTGTACTGTTACCTTTGCTTCAAGTAATTGTGAAATACTCACATTCAAAGTTTTTAAAATTTCTTCATTTAAATCTTTCATAATTATGTTTTTTATTAATTCTTGTTGTGTAAAACCCTTTTCAACTATTACTTCATTTGCTGGCATTTTATAATCTATTATTAGACGATAAGGATTAAATTCAGCTTTTTTTAATAATTGAATTAATAATTCTTGGTTTAAACGTTTTTTTAATTTTTTAAATTGTTTTTTAGTTGTTACTTTATTTTTTAAAATTTTTAATTCTTTGTCATTGTTCAAATTAAGTTTGTTTAATTCTTCTGAAATACCTTTTTCTTTATTACATAATTCTTCTAAAGAATAATTTTCAAGAATTATGTCTAATGAAAATATATTTTGATTCAATTTTTTTCAAAAAATTAGTTTCTTTTTTTCTACCGATAAACATATTTAATCTTTGAATTATAATAAATAATTACATTACTTTTGTCGTTAAATATCCTCGATATCTAGAGAATAAAAGTCCGAAATGCAAATCATTAACAAAATACAAATCAGTTTCTTTTCGATAAAGCTTGAACTAAAAAATTCTATTTAGAAGTATAATTAGAAGTATAATTTTTTCTAAAAAATATTACAATTCAAAAAATTTTCAACATAATATTTAAAATCAAAGAAAAATAATCAAAAATATTTTTTTCACTATATTAACAATATAAAAAATTAAAATTATTATATATAATATAATATAGTACAATTAATAAATATTTTATATTTTTGATTATTGTTTTTAAAGAAAGGATTTTTTGCAATGTTAAACGTAAAAACGAAAGTAAATAATAGTTTTGTACAAATTAAAGATAATTTTTTGAACACTTCTTCAGCAAAGATTATTTATCAAAATAAAGTAACACGTTTTGGGATTGTTGCTAAAACAATTTTATTATTATTAATCACCTCTTTATCGACAATATTGAGTTTTGTATTTTTGAAAACTCATCCAAAATTTTTAATATTAGCTCAGTTTCTTTCATTATTTTATTTTATTATTGTTGTTGTGTCTTTTAGAGCTGGTATTAATTCTGTTGAAAAAGCTAAGTTATCTTCTTTTATTTATTCAATTGTTATGGGTATGATGATTGGAACAACTTTATCTATTTTCGATGTTTATTATCATAATGTGTTCCCATTATCTTGTATAGCTTTGTTTGCTACTTTTTTAGTTTTCTTAGTTGTATCTTATTTATATTATAAAGGTTATGTAACAATCGATAAAGATTCAGCAATATTTAAAAAAATATTTTTAATTGCTTTTATATTGTTTTTAGCAGAAATATTTTCTTGTATTGTTTTTGCTATAATGCGTGTCGAAAATGTTATGACTTATAACATTATAGCTATCCCTATTAATTTGTTTTTTATATATTTTGGAGTGAGTATGTTAATTATACATTTTAATTATGTAGAAGATATTATTACAAAAAGTATGCCGAAAAAATATGAATGGCAGTTATCTTTAGCTTTTGTTTCTTTATTTATAAATATTTTTATGATGATATTAGATATTTTAATGAGATTATTAGGATCGAATAAAAGACAATAGAAATTTAATATAATTTTCAAATATTCATAAAAACAATAGAAATATAATATATTTAATATATAGTTTTTTTATTTTTTAAAAGAAAGTGAGTTATTAACAATAATGGCAACAAAAATACGTTTACAACGTTTTGGTAATCATAAAAGACCTTTTTATCGTGTAGTTACTGCAGAATCTCAGCGAAAAAGAGATGGTAAATTTTTAGAAATTTTGGGTACTTACGAACCCTTTCGTAATTTAGTTGATATAGATTTAATAAAAGTTGAAAAATGGTTGTCTGTAGGTTCGCAACCAACTAAAACTGTTGTAAATTTACTAAAAAAAGTAAAGCGTCAAAAAAAAGATAATTTAAAATAAAAAATGAAATTTGATATTATCACTATTTTCCCTGATTTTTTTTATGATTTATTAAATCATTCTATCATTAAAAGAGCTCAAGAAAAAAAAAAGTTCGATATTAATATTCATAATTTAAGGATGTATAGCCAAAATAAACATCATCAAATTGATGATACCCCATATGGCGGTGATAATGGGATGTTATTATCTTTTCCGCCTTTTTATCAATGTTTAAATAATATAGAAAAAAAAGAAAAAACAAAAATAATTTTATTATCGCCGCAAGGAAAATTATTTAATCAACAAAAAGCTATTCAATATTCACAAGAAGATGCTCATTTTATAATTTTATGTGGTAATTATGAAGGTATAGATGAAAGAATTTCAAAATATATTGATGAAGAAATATCTATAGGAGATTATATTTTAACTGGTGGTGAATTTGGCGCAATTATTTTAATGAATGTTATGATAAGACTTCTACCAGGAGTAATTAAAAAAGAATCTTGTCTTCAAGATTCGCATCAAAATATTTTATTAAAATATCCTCAATATACTAAGCCTAAAAATTATAAAAATCACAAAGTTCCTGAAATTCTTTTATCTGGCGATCATTCTAAAATTGCTCAATGGCGCAAAAAAGAAAGTTTGAGAAATACTTTTTTAAAAAGACCTGATTTATTAAAAAAAATAAATTTAGATATTGAAACACAAAAATTATTGACAGAAATCAAAAAAGAAGAAAATAATTAAAAAATAGTTTAAAGGATAAATAAAATGAATCTTAAAGGTCAACAATTAATTAATTCAATCAATGATAAAAATTTAAGAGATGTACCTAATTTTAGACCAGGTGATACTGTAAAAGTTTTTAATAAAATTGAAGAAGGAAACAAGAAAAGAATTCAAGTTTTTGAAGGTATAGTTATTAGTCGTAGAGGAAGTCATATTTCTGAAACTTTTACAGTAAGAAAAGTATATGCAGGAGTAGGCGTAGAACGTATTTTTCCAATTCATTCAAATTGTTATGAAAAAATAGAAATTGTGCGTCGCGGCATAGTACGTAGAGCTAAATTATATTATATTAGAAAATTATCTAACAAGGCTATTAAAATCAAAGAAAAAAAATAATTTAATTTTTTTATTTTAATTTTTGATTAAATAGAATAATAATACATCAAAAGGAGTTTTTTGTGTTTTTATTTCAAGAATTAAAATGGCGTAATTTATTTAAAAATTCTACTGACGAAAAAAAATTAGAAAAATTGTTAAATCAAGAACAAATTAATTTTTATTGGGGTTTTGATTTAACTGCTGATTCATTAACCATTGGTCATTTAGTTCAAATTATAACTATTTTATTATTACAAAAAAAAGGTCATAAACCTTTTATTTTAATCGGACGAGCTACTTCTTTAATAGGAGATCCGAAGGAAAAAACAGAAAGAAAATTATTATCTCTTGAAGAAATTGAAAATAATTTATTTAAAATAAAAAAACAATTAATTAAATTATTACCAGAAAATCAAATAACATTTGTAGATAATTATGATTGGATTTCTAAAATTGATCTTATGACTTTTTTAAGAGATTATGGCAAATGTTTTAATGTAAATTATATGATTTCTAAAGAAAAAATAGCTAAAAGATTAGATAAAGGAATCTCTTATACTGAATTTTCTTATATGATTTTGCAAGCTTTAGATTTTTATTTTTTATATAAAAAACATAATGTTGTATTACAATTAGGCGGTTCGGATCAATGGGGCAATATTACATCTGGATTAGAATTAATAAGAAAAAAGGAAACTGCTGAATCTCAACAAAAGCCTTTTGCTTTAAGTATCTCACTTTTGTTAGATGAAAAAGGTCTTAAAATTGGTAAAAGTGAAAAAAATGCGATTTGGTTAGACGAACAATTGACAAATCCTTATCAAATTTATCAATTTTTTTTTAATATTGATGATAACAATGTTATTAATTATTTGAAAATGTTAACTTTGCTAGAGGTTGAAAAAATTTTAGAATTAGAAGAACAAATGAAAGTTAATCCTGGTAATAGATTGGCTCAAAGAGAATTGGCTAAACAAGTTGTTTCTTTTATTCATGGAGAAAAAATTTTTCAAGAATGTTTTCAAGTGAATAATATTTTGTTTTTAAAAAAAATAAAAGAAATTAATGATAAAGAATTTCTTTTATTAAGAAAATATTTATTTTCAAAAGAAATTAAAGAGCCAATTAGTTTAATTGATGCTTTAGTTAAAACTAAATTAGCGGATTCTAAAAAAAAAGCTAAAACTTTAATAACTGCAGGGGCAATTAAAATTTTTCAAAAAACTATTAAAGCGATAGATTTTGTTGTTACTGCTGAAAAAGCTTTATGTAATAATAAATATATCTTATTAACTAAAAAAAATAAAATGAATTCCTTAATCGTTTTTACAAATTAAATTTTATATTCGTTTTATTGATAAAATATAAGGAAGGTTAGTATTTTAATTGGATGAATCAATTATATCGTGATTTAATAGTTAAACATTATCGAAACCCTTTTAATAAAGGTTTAATTAAAAATACTAAAAAAAATAATTATATTATATTTAAAAAAAAAAATATTTCTTGTAGTGATGAAATAACTCTGCAAGTTAGATTTGATAATTGGAATATTGTTGATATTAAATACGATGTTAAAGGATGTGCTATTTTAATCGCTTCTTCTTCTTTAATGTCTATTTTTTTAAAAAACTATAATTTAAAAGTAGCTATTACTAAAATAAACAATTTTTGTAATATGTTACAAAATAAAAAATTTAATCCTGATTTATTAGAAAAAGAATTACAAGTTTTAAAAGTAATTAGTCAATTTCCAGGCAGATTTGTATGTGCTAGCACCCCTTGGCAATTATTATTACAAATGATACAAAAAATAAAAAAATAAAATGTTTAGTTTTATTTTTTTAAAATTAAGAAAGGTTTATTATTATATCGTAATGATTTTAAAAATAATTAATCTTTATAAAACTTTTATAATAAATAAAAAACATTATCCTGTTTTAACCAAAATTAATGTAGAAATTCCTGAAGGTCAAATTTTAGGTTTAATAGGTGAAACTGGTTCAGGCAAAACTACTTTATTAAAAATAATGAACAACTTAGAACAACCTGATAAAAGAGAAGATACTCAAATTATAAAAAAATTTAATTATCTTGAAAGTAGTACTATTTGGCAAAATTTAAACCTTTTATCTAATTTAAATGTTTTCGATAATATCGCTTTACCTTTGAAAATTAGAAAATATCCAAAAGAACAGATTAAACATAAAGTTTTAGAAGTTATAAATTTCGTAGGATTATCGAATTTTATTTATTCTTATCCTAAACAACTTTCTGGAGGTCAAAAACAAAGAACAGCTATTGCTAGAGCTGTAGTTTACGAACCTAAAATTATTTTTTGTGATGAACCAACTTCTTCTTTAGACGAAAAAGTAAGTCAAAATATTCTTGAAATATTTCATCAAATAAATAAAATAAAAAAAACAACTATTATTATAATTTCTCATAATAGTTCGATTATAAAATCTTTATGTAATTCAGTTGTTATTTTGAACAAAAATAAAATAGAAAAGATTATTGATTTAAAACCTTCTTATAATTTTAAATCAATATCTTATCAAGATTTTTTTTTACAAAAATAAATATTTTTATCAAAATTATTCAAAATGTTAAAGATAATAAGAGGAAAATATGAATATACAAAGAAAAAAATTAATTTCAATTTTTTCTTTAATTGTTTTGTTATTAGTTTCGATAAGTGTTATTTTATATATTTGGAAAAAACCAAAAGACGACAAACAACTAGAAAAAATAAAAATGGCCACTGCTTTACCTAGTATAAACCAATTTTTTTTAGAAAAAATAGTACAACAACAATTAAAAGAAAAAAATCTCGAAGTAGAAATGATTAATCCTAATCATGATTATTCACAAACTAATCATTTACTTAATCAAGATCAAATTATAGCTAAATTCGACTCTCATTTGCCTTATACTAAAGATCTGAACAAAAACCAAAATAACAATGTTAAGGTAATTGTTGCTCATCCTTTTTATTGGGCTCATGTAGGATTATATAATATAACGTCAGATGACACAAATAAGATAAAAACATGGGATGAGTTCATTCAAAGACAAAACAAAAATAATAATCTAAAACCAATAAACATTTTATTATGTGAAGATGGCATCCAATCAAATATGATGTTACGTTTTTTAGAAAATTTACAAATTATAACAAGAAAAAATGAATTTAAAGACGATAAATTAAAGAATAAATATACTGATTTAAAAATCACATCTTTTGAAATCCCATCTAATATTAAATTAACAACACCGGAAGGAATCGACTATTCAAAATCAACTAATTATTTTAAAGAACATTCAAATAAATATGATTTACTTATTCAATATCCCGCAATTTTTAATTCTTTTTCAATACCAAAAGAACAAATAAAAACTATTAACACATTTAAAAAACCATCAAATGATAATATTGCAATAAGTTATACGATTTCATTGATAATAAAAGATAAGAATAAAGATGATGACAAAATCAAAAAATTAATACAAGTTTTGACAAACGAAAAAGTAATGGAATTATACAAAGAAAAATATAGTGACAATAATAATTTAATAGAACTAAATGAAATAGAATATGTAAAAAATAAAATTAATCTTGAATGCGAATAATTTATGATAAATTTTTTTTCTTCTTTTTATAAAGTTTTAACGTATCGTCATCATCAAGGTAATTATTTATTATTGGAAGGCTTAAAAGAAACAATAAGATTAAATGTTTCGTCTTGTTTATTTTCTTTTGTTTTTGGTTTTTTATTAGGGATATGTTTGTATTTATTAAAAATAAATAATAAAACAAAATCTTATTTTATTATAAATAGTTTTATAAATATTATTATTTCTACTCCATATATAATATTAATAATTTTAATAATTAATTATGTTACAGGTCCATATTTGAAATGTTATTACAGTTTTAAAGCAGCTTTTATTTGTCTAAGTTTTGTTTTAATTTTTATTTTTGCTCGCAATTGTGAACAAATATTTTTACAAATGAATCCTGAACTTTATCAAACAGCTTATACTTTGGGAGCTAATAAAAGACAATTTATTATATATTTTTTATTAACAGAATCTAGAGTTTTTTTAATTTTAAAATTAGTTTCTCTCTTTATTTCTGCATTAGCTTATTCTAGTGTTTTACATTTTGTAGGGCACTATGGATTAAGCGGGTTAATTTATAAATATGGTTGGGGAGACGGAGTTATTAATTTTAGAAAAGTAGGTTTTAATCAATTAGACTTCATTTTAACTTATAGTATAGTTATATTTTTATTAGTTCAAATGATTAATATAATTGCTAATTGGTTTGTGAATAAATTAGATAAAACAAGATAATAACCTTATATAATTTTGTATATAAGGTTATTTCTTTTCTTTAAAAGTAGAAATATCCTCCTGTCTTATAAATGAAATAATATAAGATTACACATTGATCATAAAAGTGAAATTAAACGAAGTAACCAGTTCAGAAGTTATCGAAAAGTTAAATTCTATTACAGAAAGAAAGGACCCGATATGGGTTTCTAATCTAACAGAAAGTTAATGAAATATTGCAGTTGTGAAGTTGCAAATATTATGATTTTTTTCTTGTCCATCATATACAATTATCTCAATGTATCTCGATGAGTTGTCTTAAATGACAACTCCAAATATATCTGCATTTACTTAAATCCTAAAAATCAAGATTAAAATCTAAAAAGTCCAAAAAAGTAAAAAGAGTAAAAAGAGTAAAAAGATCAGGCAGATTTTAATAATAAAGCATCTGTTCAGTAATAATCTCAACAACAACCTCAAATCTATATTGAAATAAATATAGAAAAATCTTGCCCATGTTTAAAAAGATAAGCCAAGTTATAAACCGAAGAATAATCTATGAATCATGAGTAGATTGAACTCATTATCTAGTACATATAGCTACATGTATGATATCAACTCAAATAATTACAATTGTAACAAGCTCGTATATTTAACTTGCTTGTGTACAGTTTAGAACAGGACGCGGACCCGATTTGTAATAAAGGTATGGTAATGCAAAAATATCCCCTTTTATTAAAACACAGATAATTCATCGGTATAGATATATAATTAATATATCGATAAATTAAATATTTATTTATCAATTTTGAACAATATTATTTATTTATTTTTTGATAATATTAATATGTTTCAGTGAATTTAATTTTATTTGTTCCCCAGACATATTGTATAAATTCTTTTTTGTTTCCATTTGCTGGATCATATTTTATAGCATAATCTAATGTGTCATCTTGTTGATGATATTTTATTTCTTCTATTTTTATATTTGTATTTGGATCAAATTTGTGGATATAATTAATTTTATTTGTTCCCCAGACATATTGTATAAATTCTTTTTTGTTTCCATTTGCTGGATCATATTTTATAGCATAATCTAATGTGTCATCTTGTTGATGATATTTTATTTCTTCTATTTTTATATTTGTATTTGGATCAAATTTGTGGATATAGTTAATTTTATTTGTTCCCCACACGTGTTGTATAAATTCTTTTTTGTTTCCATTTGCTGGATCATATTTTATAACATAATCTAATGTGTCATCTTGTTGATGATATTTTATTTCTTCTATTTTTATATTTGTATTTGGATCAAATTTGTGGATATAGTTAATTTTATTTGTTCCCCACACGTGTTGTATAAATTCTTTTTTGTTTCCATTTGCTGGATCATATTTTATAACATAATCTAATGTTTTATCTTGACAAAATTTAGTTTTTTCTATTAGTTTATCCGTTTGAATATTGAATTTTGCTTTGCTTACAAGTGTTTTCTCATCATCTTTATATAAATTTTGTTCTACTAATTTGCCTGTTGTTTGATCGTATTGTTCGATTACTTTATATAATTCTTCATTAATGCCATAAATTTTTTTTGGATTTGTTTTTTGACTTGTTATTTCATTATTTTTATTATTCAATTCTTGTTGTAATTGATTTATTTTTTTTTCTTTATTTTGAAATTGTTCTTTAAGTTTTGAATTTTCATTTTGAACTCTTATTAATTTGTTATCTTTATCTGTGATATCATTTTTTAAAGAATTTATATTTTTTTCTTTATCCGAAATATTAATGTTTAAAAAATCAATATTATTTTTTTGGTTATTTACTTTAGATTGAAGTTGTTTTATATTTTCTTCTGTTATTAAAATATTTTTTTGAAACAAATCAGAATTGTTCTCGCCATCATATATATCCGATTTTAATTTGTTTATATCTTTGTCTTTTATTAATATATTTGTTTTAAGAGAACGAATATTATTTTTATGAGTATTTATTTCTGTTTCAAGTTCTTTTATATAACTATCTTTTTTTAATAAATTATTTTGGGATAAAATGTATAAATAATAGATAATAGCAATTAAAATTATAGTTGAAATAATAATAAAATAAACTTTTATTTTTGTTTTATTTAACATAATATTCATTCTTTTTTCCTATCTTATTTCTATTTGAAAATAATTTTTAACTATATTAATATATTATTTTGTAAATAGCCGAATTATAAAGAAATGATTAAAATATATTTATTAAACAAATTTGAAATAAAAATTTTATCTATATTAGTTTGTTATTAAAAAAAATAGAAAATCTAAAATATATTTATATAATTGTTAAATATTAAATTAAGAAAAATGTTTATAATAGTGAAAACTAGATGTGTTTCATAATTATTTAAAATCTATTTGTATAATTGTTTTAACTCGATAAAATAAATAATTTAGATTTTCATAAACAAAAAAATACAAATTTTTAAATTATATATAACATTGAATTATAATTATATTATATTTAAATAAAAATGAATAACTATTATTCATTTTATATTTTTTTTTAATTTTTTTTAATTTTTTTTAATTTTTTTTAATTTTTTTTAATTTATAAAAATAATTTAGATATATTTTATTTAATTAATTAAATATTAAATATTATTTTTTTTTTAAAAATCAAAATTATTTAAGGATGCAAATATATAATGTCGTTTAATTTATTCAAAATTATCCCTTGTAATTTTTTTCAATTATTAGTTTCAATTAATAAAAGTATATATATTGATTGTCTTTTAATTTTAGAAAAGTTAGCCGATGAAGATGATGAATTTAATATTGATAAAAATATAGCTTTAAATGTTCTGGAGAAATATTTTATAGAAAAATCACAAATTTTATTCGAAGAAGAAACAGAGGAAAATAAAAAAGAATTAATCACTAATAATCGTCAAAAAGCATCTAGAGTTATCAGTTTATTAAACAAAAATGGTTGGTTAGCTGAGGAAAAAATTAGTTATAATATTGTTCATTTAAATTTTTTTGATTATAGTTTAGAAATAATTCATTGTTTTAAAAAAACTTTAAACAAAATTAAACCGGAATCAATCGGAAATATTTATAGTGTATATTCTCTATTAAAATCTTTTCTTGTCGAAAAAAATTATTCTACTTTTACAGAGGCTATGTTAAAAACACAAAGTCTTTTGATAAAATTAAAAATTTTAAAAGCTAATATTTTTCGATTTTATCATCAATTAATTAATATGGGCGAAAAGATACCGTATAATACAGTAATTTAACCAATTACATGGTCGATAATGCCATAGAACATATAAAAGAGGAAACTCCGACGGTTTCATAAACGAAAGAATATGAGATTACAGCAGTCATAAAAGCGAAATGAGACGAAGTAACTAGTCAAGAAGTTATCGCAAGTTCAAGACTATCATGGAAAAGACCTGAGACGGTCCTAATGGAAATAAAATAGTAATTTAATAACCTAAGGAAGGCAAGTTAATGAAATCCTTCAGATTGGATGCATATTAAAGATATAGTATTAGTCTTTAATAATTATCACGCAACTATTCAATTAGTAAATCCAATTATCTCTATTAATATAGAGTTCATCCATCCTAAAATAGTCAAGGTATATTATAAAGGGAACTTTAAGAATCCTAAAATTCAAGGTCAAACCTAAATATTCGAGGTAAAAAGTCAAATAGAATCAAGGATAAAGATACCATTTAGTAGTCGTAGAAGTAAAACCAAGGTTGAAACACCTTAGACAATCGAACTACCAAGAAGATAGGGAAAACCTATCATAGGGCGAAAGTGGTAAGTAATTGTAGAGATTTATGTAATGACTTAATGAATGCCAATATATTTAAAACAGCATAATCTGTTCACAAAATTATAAACATTAAAGATTACCTATAAATCCTGAGAGCCCCCCTTTTATCTTTTAAAAAAAGAGACATAGGGACAAAACATCTCTCATTAGTCACAAATACTCACGATAACACGAGAAAAGACTCATACCACTACAATTATGGCAAGCCGTATACTTGGAAACTTGTTCGTACGGTTTAGATCGGGACCAATTTGTAATAAACCTAAATAATAAACTTCTCATACTTTCTAGAATCTAAGAAGATTAATGAGAATAAAAATTAGTAAAACGCATTTGATTTATCGATATTAATTTTAATTATAATTTACAAAATGTTTTGGAACAGTTATTATTCGATTATAAAAAAAATTTTTTTGATTCATCTTATTATGTTTTAAAAACAACTGATAATTTTTTGAAATATTGTATTCAAATTAATTTTTTTGTCAAAGAAATAGAAGAAAATCCTATTTATATGAAAAAAATGATCACTCAATTAGCAAAAATAAATAAAAATTCTATAGAAACAAATGAAAATTTAATTAAAGAACAAATTAAAGAAATAAAAAATAATTTGAAGGCTACAGATAAATTAATAAAAATTATAGATCAAAAAAATGAACAATATTTGAGAATCGCTTGCGAAAGAATTTTATTTTTTGATAATCAAAATAAAAATATCGAAAATCTTTTAAATTATGCTATTAAATTAATTTTAGATGATAAAATTAATTTTGCTCTTTTTTATAATTTGTGGAATATCAAAAATTTAGACGAATTATCTTTTTATAAACCTAGAGTGCAAAAAAACGAAATAATAAATTCTGAATTAGAATTAATCCCTGAAGAAATAGAATTCAATTTAAAAGAGAAAAAGAAAACTTTTTTGGACAATAAATTTTTTTTAAATCGTAAAAATATTAATTCTTTTGTAAAAGAAATTTTAAATCAAAAAAATTTCTTAAAAGCTTCGGAATTAATTTTAAAAACAAATCACGATATATCTCGTCTTATTTTAATTTATATTTACGCTCAATCTTATTCTAAAGATAATAATATATATAAAATTAAAAAATTAAATCAAAAAGTTAATTGTTATAATATTTCTTTTTATGATTTTGTAATTTTTAAAATTTAATTTTTTGATAATAAATAAAATTTTAATTTTGATTTTTTTGTGTTATTTGAATATTATTCACAATTCAAATATTATAAAAATTAATTCAATTAAAACATATATTTAAATTTTATTATTTATTTTCTGAATAAAAAATTTTAATATATAATTATGATGGTTTCTAAAGAGAAACTATGTAATTTTTTATTATAGAATAAAATTTAATTTCAAAAATAAAAGAAGAAAGTAGTTTATATGTATTTTAAAAAAAATATAATTAATAAATTTTTTTTAAAATTGTTTATAATGGTTATTTTTTTTATTTATTTAAATTTCAATTTAAATAAAATATATGGTATTTGTGATAAAAAAAGTTGTTTAAATTGTTTTTGCATAACAGAAACTGATTCTGAAATAATTGAATCAGACAATATAAAAACAAAAAATATAGAAAATAATTCAGATCAAATAGACTCTTGGAAAAATAAACTTGTATTAAAATATATAAATAATAAAAGTTCTGATAAAAAAACAGAAGTTATATATAATTATGATTTAAAAGGAAGATTATACACTAAATACCACATATCTCGCAATCAAGATTATAGATATGGTTATAATTATAAAAATCAAATTATTTATAAACAAGATTTAAAAAATCCTAATTTTTACACTGTATATAAATATAATGATCAAAATAAAATTATTACCGCGCTAAATTGCAAAAACAGCGAAACTAAATATGAATATAATCAAAAAGGTCAATTAATTAAAAAAATTAAATTTTGTCGATGCGAAAACAATTTTGTTAAAAAAAATATTATAAAGTATAAATATAATGATAAGAATCAAAAAATTCAAAAAAGATCTTATTATCTTTTATTTCAAAGTAATAACTTTTTATCTAGTTTTAATGACAAAATAAAAAAAAGAGATTTTGTTTTATATAATTACGAATATAATAACGAAGGACAAAAAATAAAAAAAATAAATAATAAAAATGGTGATTTTTTTTCATATAAATATTATAGTTACGATGAAAATTTTTGTTAAAAAACATCTATACTTTATTTTATAAAACCAAATCATTATTTTATAAAAAAGTTGAACTTTTAATCAAAAAAGTTCAACTTTTTTATATTTAAAATAATAAAAAATATTCAATAAATTAAAACAAACAATTTTAATTTCTCAAAAATAATTTTGTTAGAAAAAATGGAAAAATTTCAATCGGTTCCATTTTCATGTAATGTTATAGTTATATAATAATTGTAAGTGGAAAAAGACCTTATAAAGGGTCTTTCGATTTATAATTTATTCTTCTTCTAGAATAATATTTAAATCTATTTTGTTTTTATTCCTTAAATTCAAATTTATTTTTTTGATTAATATTTGACAATACCCAGTTGTCTATTTCTTTAATTGATTCATTTTTTAAATAGGTTTGTTATTTTTATTTTTTTTCATAGCCCGTATACTTTATTAATAATAAATAATAATCATATAAAAATAATTAAACAAAAATAAACTATTTTAAATTGGTTTTTAAAATTAAATCTCCTTTTATTTTATTTTTATTACTCTTCTGAGATGATTTTATAAAATTCGTTAATTTAAGATAATTTGTGTTACGTCATCTTTATGATTTTGTTCTTTTTACATTTTTTACAATCTTCAGAATATCGAAATTAATTTGTGAAGGAATTATAAGTAACTTTTAAATTATGAATTTGGCTGTTAATTTTATCAATTTTAATTTGTTCTAATCTTTTAAAAATGATTGAGTAATAAAATATTGTCGTCAGATTATGATAAGATATAAGATAGAATTGTATCAAATTTTTATTAAATTATTTAAATTTTAGATTTTGGCAGTTTTATTTCATTTTTGTTTATTATTTATCGGTTTGATTCTTTATTTTTTCTAATAGGTTGTTAATAATTAGATAATAATTTTTGTTCTTGTTTAGTATATTTAATGCCAAAAAAGTTCATTATTTAATGTCTCTTTTAATAAAAATAGCAATTTATATTATTTTTTTAAAGAAATCGTCCTTACTATAGTATATAACTTTATTTTTTTAATATTAAAAAATTTTTTATTTCATTTTTGTTTGAGTTCTTTTTTGATAGAAGTGATTTTATTTTCAATAGATTCTAATTAGAGCTCAATTTTATTTTTTTTGTTATAAATCGTTGTTGTCTTTTATTTTGTTTTTTTCTTTTGATTAATTATTAAATAATTTTTTCGTATTCTTTAAATAATGGATGTTATTTTGTGCAATATTTATCACTAATTTACGCAAATTTTATATTTCTTTAGATAAATTATATTCTTTGCGATACAAGTATTATATTTTTCTATTTTCTTTTAATAATATTTATAATCTAGGTCTATTTTTCCCTAGATAATCATTTATATCTTTGATATAAATTTCTAAATCTTCTTTGATAATCATTAATAGTTTATTTTTTTCTTCTTAGGTTAATACGTTATAGATATACCATAAATGATATCCTTAGAGAAGAGTTAGAATTACTTCAAATCCGCTTTACAAATGGTAACTAAATTAAGATTGTCTGATTTAAGAGACCTCAAAGCAAAGATAATATTTATAATTATAATCAATCATTAGAAAAAGAAATTACAAAATAATAGATGAATACATGATGACATAATCAAGAAAAATTATTAAAAAAAATAAAACTTTATTAGATAAAATAACTAAAATTTATTATTAGAAAAACAAACAATTATAAAAAAGAGAGTGAAAAGCGAATTTAAATATTGTTGAATTCAATTTATTATAATAATTTTAAAAATATTTCTATAAAAAAATCATTTTACAAAATTAAACCTTAATTGTTTTATTAATAAATCAATTAAGGTTTAATTTTGTAATATATATCTAATTTTATATGAATCATAAAAATATTTTTTAAAAATATATAAAAGAAAAAATTATAATTTCTAAAAAATATTTTGAATAAATATCACAATTAAAAAGTTTAATAAGAATAAAAAAATTATCTTTTTTGAAAAATATTTTCAATAATAAATGAATATTAAAATCTTAATATTTTTATTTTTTAACCAATTATTTAAAATCAGAATTTGAATTTTATTTATTATGGTTGTAAATTTCATAATTTATAATTTATATGTTTTGACCAAAAATATTTTATAATATTAAGACGATAATAATTTTTTTATCATTTGTTAAATTTATAATATATATGTTTTTTAACTAAAAATAAAAATTTTTAAAGTGTTTGATAATATTAATATAATTAAGCATCTACCAAAAATTTTTATTAAATAAAATAAATTGTGTTAAATTCTATTTTTAATTTAAAGATATTATTATCCAAAAATATCTTAAAGGAGTGATTTTATATGTATTTCTATATCAAAGGTAAAATAACATCTATACAAAACGACAATATCGTTTTAGATAATAATGGTATTGGATATCATATTGGTTTTTCTAATCCTTATATTTTTAATATCAATCAAGAAGTAAAATTATTTACTTATTTTTATGTTAAAGAAAATATTCATTATTTATATGGTTTTTTAGAAGAAAAAATTTTATTTTTTTTTAAAAAATTAATTTCTATTCCAGGTATCGGCCCTAAGAGTGCCATCTTATTAACTAATCAAGTTTTATTTAAAGAAATTAAACAAGCAATAAACGAGGACAATGTGATATATTTATCAAAATTCCCAGGTATTGGAAAAAAAACAGCACAACAAATTATTTTTCATTTAAAAAATAATGAATCTTTAACTAATAAAACAATTTTTTTAAATCCAAAACAAAGGGATGTAAAAGAAGTGTTAAATAATTTGGGTTTTAAAAATAAAGAAATTGATGATATCATAAAAAAATTAGATTTCAATAAAGAAATAGAATCAATCATCAAAGACGCTTTATCATTAATGATGAAATAGTTTTTTTGTAAACAATTCATACCAATAAATAAAAAAATTTAAAAATATGAGATGATGAAAATATTTATGAAAAAAAAAGAAAATAAAAATCAATTAAGGCCGCAAATGTTGAAAGAATATATAGGTCAAGATAAAATCAAAAAAATTTTGTTTGTTTATTTAAAGGCAGCTCAAAAAAGAAAAGAATCAATAGATCATCTTTTATTTTATGGACCTCCTGGTTTAGGAAAAACCACTTTAGCACAAATAATTGCAAATGAATTAGGAGTTAATTTTCAAACAACAAGTGGTTCAAATATCGAAAAAATTGGAGATATAGCGATTTTTTTAAGTAATTTGCGAAAAGGTGATATTTTATTCATTGATGAAATACATAGTCTGCCTAAAAATGTTGAAGAAATTTTGTATTCAGCAATGGAAGATCATATTCTAGATGTTGTTATCGGAAAAAATGAAGAAAAAAGAACCATCCGAATTGATTTACCTCCTTTTTCTTTGATTGGAGCGACTACTAAATTTGGTAATATTTCTTTTCCGTTAAGAGATCGTTTTGGTTTAATTTTAAAATTAGAATATTATAATAAAAAAGAATTACAATCAATTATAAATAGAACAGCTTCTGTATATGGTAACGAAATAGAAGCAAAAGCTTTAGAAGAATTAGCTAAAAGAAGCAGAGGCACTCCCCGTATAGCTAATCGTTTATTTAGAAGAACAAGAGATTTTGCTGAAATTTATTCTAAAACAAAAATAACTTGCGAAATAGCTTTACATACTTTAGAAAAATTACAAATAGATGAAAACGGCTTAGATGAAACAGACTTTAATTATTTAAAAAATTTAGTTTATAAATTCAATTGCGGACCAGCAGGAATTAAAAATATTGCTGCAACAATTGGGGAAGAAATTTTTACTATTGAAGAAGTTTATGAACCTTATTTAATTAAGGAAGGTTATATTAAAAGAACTTCGCGCGGAAGAATAGCGACAGAATTAGCTATTAAACTTTTAAACAAAAATAAAGTCAATAAATAAGTAATATAATCCTTTTTTGAACAAAATTTGAACAATTTATATAATCAAAATAACAAAATTATTATATAATTATTAATATACAAGAAAAGAATTCAAAAAATCCAAAAATATTTTATATTTAAAATAATAAATTATATCATTCAAAGTTAATCAAAAAAATATATAATAAATCGGGGATGTTTATGGAATTCGCCAAAACTAAAGACTTTTTTATGCATATCTTGGTAAAGCAAGTAAAAACATTCGAGATTGAAAATAAATGGCAACAATAATAAAGCAGAAGAACAAGTTTCTTCTGAAAATCAATTAAAGTATTTAAATTTTTCACCATTAAACATTTTTGCTGGACAAACATTAGCTGTTTAATTTAAATTTTCTTTATTTTTAAAAAAATTTTGAATCATTTTAAAAATTATATTTATTTATAAACTTAAACGAATATAAATAAATTTTTTTATTGTTTGTGAGAACAAAAAAATAAGTATGTAGAAGTAAAAAACGAATTAGTTTTGTACAGGGGTTCGAATCCCCTCATCTCCACCAACACAAATATCAAATTAACTTAAAATTAATTTTTTTAAATAAATTTGATATTTGTGTTGATTATTTGAATTTGTTGTTTTTTGTAAAATATTAAAATGACCAATTTAAATTGTGAAACTTTATTATATTTGTTTTGAAGTTAAAATAATATTATTAAAATATATTATGTTATTTAAAAGGAGTATTTGAAATATGTTGCAAAAAAAATCTTTTTTATTTATTCTTTTCATTATTGTTTTAATTATGATTTTTGTTTATAACAAAATGAATGCTTTTGAAGGGACGATGCAAGATAAAATAGAAGGAAAAGTAGATGATGTTTCAAACAATCTTGTTAATAAAATAAATAATTTGTCAAGTATGTTTCAACAATTCTTAACTTCGTTACAAGAAGATAAAGACAAGTTCAGAGATAAATTTTCACAACAAGTTGAAACAAAAATAAATGACATATCATCATTGTTAGAAAAAAACATTGAAGATTTACATCAACAAATTAAAAAAGATAAAGACAAGTTCAGAGATAAATTTTCACAACAAGTTGAAACAAAAATAAATGACATATCATCATTGTTAGAAAAAAACATTGAAGATTTACATCAACAAATTAAAAAAGATAAAGACAAATTTTCAACACAAATTGAAGGTAAAATAGAGGTTGTGACACAAAAATATATTATCAAAGGAATAGATGAAATAAAACAACAAGTTATGAATAGTTGTGACATATCCAATATTGTCAAAAAATTGTGGAGTTTTTTGAGGCAACAAACAATATCAGAAGAAAAAACACAAGACAAATCAGAAGAAAAAA
Organism: Phytoplasma sp.; assembly: GCF_035187685.1. NCBI lineage: Bacteria > Bacillati > Mycoplasmatota > Mollicutes > Acholeplasmatales > Acholeplasmataceae > Candidatus Phytoplasma > Phytoplasma sp. Next base: position 491,866 of record NZ_CP131022.1, read on the forward strand.
CACAAGACAAATCAGAAGAAAAAACACAAGACAAATCAGAAGAAAAAACACAAGACAAATCAGAAGAAAAAACACAAGACAAATCAGAAGAAAGTTTTATTAATAAATTAATTAATACAATTTGGTTCAAATTCTGAAATAATCTAAAATAATAAAACAAATTAAATTTCAAAACAAAAGATAATAATAATTAAATTTTTTCTTTACAATTTACATAAATAATGGCAAAATAAATACTCTTTTTAATATAATATATAATTACTAATATAATAAAGTGTTTTTTTTTTTTTTTAATTATTCAATATAAATTAGAAATTTTAATAAATATCAACATTATTTACAAGGAGAATGTTAAGAGAATGTTAAATTTAGTTAATGTAAGCAAAAATTATATTTCAAAAAAAAAATTTATTTTTAAAGTTTTAAAAAATATATCTTTAGATTTACCTGATAAAGGTTTGATATTTCTTTTAGGAAAATCAGGTTCAGGAAAAACTACTTTGTTAAATTTATTAGGCTGTATAGATAATTTAGATGAAGGTGATATTTTAATTCATAATAATTCTATTCTTAATTTTAAAAATGTTGATTACGATAACTATCGTAATGGTAATGTAGGTTTTGTATTTCAAGATTATAATTTAATCTCAGATTTAACAGTCGCTCAAAATATAGCTTTGTCTTTACAATTACAAGGAAAAAAAGCAACACCTATTTTAATTAGTGAAGCATTGAAAAATGTTGATTTAGAAGGTCACGAAAATAGATTTATTAATGAATTATCAGGAGGGCAAAAACAAAAAGTAGCTATTGCCCGTGCTTTTATTAAAAATACAAGTATTATTTTATGTGACGAACCTACAGGTAATTTAGATTCAGAAACCGCTAAAAACATTTTAAATTTTTTAAAAAAAATGTCAGATAATAAATTAATTTTAATTGTTACTCATGATACAGAAAATGCTTTTATATATGGCGATAGAATAATAGAATTAAAAGATGGACAAATTTTATCTGATTTATCTAAAAATAATAAATTAAAAAATACAAAATCACAAAATAAATTAGATTCTTTAAAAGGTCAAACTATTACAGAAGAATTATTAAAACAGATTACAGAAAATAACCAAAACAATTATAAAAAAATATTTATTCCAACACCGAAACAACCAAAAACGACGGAAATAAAACCATTAACTAAAATTTTCAGTCATTTACCATCATCATTAACTTTTAAAATGGGTATTAGTTTTTTTAAAACAAAAAAAGTTTATTTCTTCTTAACTATTTTATTTTCAACTTTGTTATATAATATGTTTGATTTTTGCTTCGAATCATACTTATGGATTTTTTGTATATTCAAAGAATTGATGAAAAATATATCATTAATAGAACAAAAATTAGTAGATACAACATTAGTAAAAAATTCAGAGATATCATTATTTATTATGCTTATATTTATTTTAAGCGTATCTTTCTTTTTAATAGGTGGTTTTATCAAAAATACTATTAAATTTAAAAAAAAAGATATAGGTATTTTAAGAGCTTTAGGTGCTAGAAAAATAGATATTTTTAAAATTTTTTTTACCGAAGGTTTTATGATTTCTTACATAATAAGTGTATGTTTAGGTATAATATTTATGTTACCTTTTCAATGGATTCATTGGGCTTATTTTTTTAAAAATATTTCTATTAAAAATATCGATGTCTTACGTATTGCAACATCATTTAATATTAATGTACCACCTACAGAAAACAACATAGAACAAGCAATAAAAAATTTTAATTTCTGGTCTCAAATTTGGATTTTAATTCCGTTGTTTTTTGTAATTAATTTAATAGTTACTTTTTTATCTATTTTTTTTCCTATTAATAAATTTGCAAAAAAGAAAGTAATAGAAGTTATATTAGATAAATAAAAAATATAACAAAACATCGAATAAATATTTATTCATGCAACTAATTTGTTTTAAAAAAAATTTATAAATTTTTTTTAAAACAAAAAAGTCAATTTATTTATTTTAGAAATAAATTGACTTTTTTGTTTTTTATAAAGCAATTAAAATTAAATCAATAATCTTTAATTAAATAAATAAATATTTTATTTGCTAGAAAAGTAATTATAAATTATTAAGATTTTATTTCTTAAACAATAAATCTTTTTAATCATTAAATATAATATATTTTATTTAATTAATATAACAACAAAATAAATTTTAAAACTTTTTTTGATATATTAATTAAAGTATAATATTAATATGTTATGTTTTTTGTTTTTGTAAAAGATTTTTCTATCGAATTTGCCAAACAAAGATATATTAATTAAAGGCGTAAAATTGTGTTATCAGAAAAACTAAAAACACTTCCTATCCAACCAGGATGTTATTTATTCCAAGACAAGAACAAAAATATAATTTATATAGGGAAAGCTAAAAATTTAAAAAATAGAGTAAAAAGTTATTTTACAGGTTCACATAATCACAAAACAAATCTTTTAATATCAGAAGCTACAGATTTAAATTACATTTTAACAAATAACGAATTAGAAGCTTTAATATTAGAATCAAATTTAATTAAAAAACATACTCCTAAATATAATTTTAAATTAATGGATGACAAAAGTTATCCTTACATCGAAATAACAAACGAAAAGCATCCTAGAATAATATTATCTAAATATAAAATAGTTCCTAAAAATAAAATATTATTTGGGCCTTATCCTAGTTATGAAACTATTAAAGAAACAATAAATATATTATATCAAGTTTATCCTTTAAGGCGATGTCATCCTCTTAATAAAAAAGCTTGTATTTATTATCAAATGAAACAATGTTTAGGGCCTTGTTATAACCGTGAAGTTGATTATCAAAAAAACATCGAAGCTATAACTAAATTTCTTAAAGGTAATAATCAAGAAATTATTAAAAAAATAAAAAAATCAATGGAAACGGCGAGCCAAGCATTAGAATTTGAAAAAGCCATGAAATATAAAAAAATTCTATTTCATTTACAAAGAATAATAGAAAAACAATTTATAAATAATTTAAAAGAAAATAAAAATTGCGATATTATTGCAACTTATTACAATGAAAACGAAATTTCTTTATACATTTTAAGATTAAATCAAGGTAATATTTTTGATCATCATCAAACAGTTTTTTCATATGTAGGTTCAATTGAAAATAATATTATAACTTATTTAAATTTATATTATCAAAATCAAATTATTCCTAAAGAAATTATTATAGGATCTGATTTAACTAAGGGTAAAAAGAATATTAAAAATTTATTAAATACTAAAATAACTATTCCTTTAAAAAACAATAAATTTCGTTTGTATGAATTGACTTTAAAAAATGCTAAAGAAAATCTTGTCAAATATAATTTAATACATAAATCTAAATTCGAAACTATGCAAGAATATATCAATATCTTATCCGATTTTTTTGAAAAACCTATCAATCATATTGAAGTTTTTGATAATTCTCATTTATTTCAACAATCTTTTGTATCAACTATGATTGTGTTTAAAAATTTTCAATTTGACAAAAAATGTTATCGTAAATTTCATATAGAAAAAGAATTCCAAGATGAATATCGTTCTTTTGAATACGTATTAAATAAACGTTATAAAAAACTTTTAGACATCAAAGCCCCTTTACCTGATTTAATTTTAATAGATGGTGGAAAAGGACAATTTAATATTTGTTCTAGAGTTACAAAAAAACTAAATTTAAATATTTTAACAGGAGCATTAAAGAAAAACGATAAACATCAATTAGAAGCTTTAATTACAAAAAAGGGAACTTTTTATTTCAAACCTGATGATAAAATATTTCGTTTTTTATTACAATTAAGCAAAGAAGTGCATCGTTTTACTTTATCATTCCATAAAGAAACCCAAAATAAAGAAACAAAAAAATTTCTATCTCGTTTATCCGAAATAGGGATAAAAAAATATTAAAAAATTTTAAAAATATAAAAGAAATAAAAAAACTTCTTATGAATAATTTAAAAAATTAAATGTTTCTTATAATATTTTGACTAAAATAAAAAACAAATATAAAAATTAAAACTTTTCAGAAAGTACTATAAATTAAATGAATAACAATCAAATAATAAAAATTAGAGGAGCTAGAGTTAATAACTTAAAAAATATCAACTTAGAAATCCCTAAATCAAAACTTATAGTGGTAACTGGTATTTCGGGTTCAGGTAAATCTTCTTTAGTTTTTGACACTTTATATCAAGAGGGAAAAAGAAAATATATAGAATCACTGGATTCTTATTCTAGACATTTTTTAGGTAATTTTGAAAAACCTGATGTTGATAAGATTGAAGGTTTATGTCCTGCTATTAGCATTCCTAAAAAAATAATATCTAATAATCCTCGTGTTACTGTAGGAACTATGACTGAAATTTATGATTATTTAAGATTACTTTACAAAAATATCTCTGTTCCGCATCACCCTGTTACAAATCAAATAATACAAAATCAAACTTTAGAAGAAATTACTAATAAAATTTTAAAATTAAAACCCAATATAAAAATTTTTATTTTAGCTCCCGTTTTCAAAAAACAAAAAGATCAAAATCCCAATATTTTACAAACATTGATCAAAGAAGGTTTTAATCGTTTTATTATTAATAACCAAATATTATCTTTAGACAATGAAGTTTCTTTATTAAAAGAAAATCAATATCATGATATTTATACAATAATAGATCGTTTTGAACTAAATGATAATAATCAAGAAAGATTATATAATTCTTTAGAATTAGCTTTTTCTTTAATTCCTGAAAAAGTATGTATTTTTCAAGAAGAAAAAATTTTCGAATTTAATCGCAATCTTTCTAAAGACAATAAAGATATTTTTATTCCTAAAAAAGAAATGCGTTTGTTTTCTTTCAATAATGCTCTTGGTTTTTGTGAAAATTGCCAAGGATTAGGAACCAAAAAAAAAATAGATTTAGATTTAATTATTTGTTATCATAAATCGATCAATAATGGTGGTATTATTCCTTATTTTAAATATAAACAATTATATAATCAAATTCATGATTTAAAAACTTTTTGTCAACATCATAATATCGATATGGATATTCCTTTACAACAATTAAGTCCTGAAACACTCCATATTCTTCTTTATGGCCAAACAGGAAATAAATTAAAAACAGTTCTGTTAAAACCTACTAATATGGGAGTCATACAAATTTTGGAACATTATTATAACGAAGAAAATGATAAAAATAATATCAATTATTTTATTGATATTTTCATGTCCCAACAAAAATGTGATTCATGTTCAGGAGCTCGTTTGAACAAAAGAGCTTTAATGTTTAAAATTAAAAATCATAATATTTATCAATTAACTGAATTATCTATAGAAGATTTATTAAATTTTTGTCAAAACTTGGAATTAAAAAATGAAGAAAAAAAAATTTCAGATTCTATTTTAGAAGAAATAACAAATAAACTTGTTTTTTTAAAAAATATAGGATTAGGTTATTTAACTTTAGCTCGTTATGGTAAAACTTTATCTGGCGGTGAAACTCAAAGAATAAGATTAACTAACCAAATTAACGCTAAATTATCAGGTATTTTATACACATTAGATGAACCATCAATTGGTTTGCATCCTAAAGATAATGAAAATTTAATTAATTCTTTGAAAACAATTAGAGATCTAGACAATACCCTTCTAGTAATAGAAAATGATCCTGCTACAATTTTATCAGCTGATTATGTAATAGAAATAGGTCCTCTGGCAGGTGAAAAGGGCGGAGAATTGATATCTTGTGGTTCTCCTAAAGAAATAATGAAAAATAAAAATAGTTTAACAGGGCAGTATTTAACAAGAGATAAAGAGATTGATGTCCCACAAAAAAGAAATTCTATTAATCTTAAAAAAGTAATTCATATCAAAAATGCTTCCGAAAATAATTTAAAAAATATTAATATCGATTTACCTTTAGAAATATTCATAGTCATAACAGGAGTTTCTGGATCAGGTAAATCAACTTTATTAAATCAAATTGTAAAATCAAATTGTAAAACGAAAAATGTTTTAGAAAAGAATATAAGTTTAAATAAATACAATAATATTAACAAAATTATTAAAATTACAACTAATCCTATAGGAAAAAAAACTAAAAGCAACATAACCACATATACCAAAATTTTAGATCGTATTCAAAATTTATTCGCTTCAACTATTGAAGCTAAAATAAAAGGTTATACTGAAAATAATTTCTCTTTAAATAACCCAAAAGGACGTTGTCAATATTGCTCTGGAGAAGGTATTAAAAAAATTGATATGTATTTTTTACCTAATGTTTTAATCAAATGTCAAAAATGTAATGGACAAAAATTTAACAAAGAAATTTTAAAAATAAAATATAAAAATAAAAACATATCCGAAATATTAAATATGACAGTTCAAGAAGCTTTTGTTTTTTTTGATAATCTTTCTTTTATTAAAAAACATTTTCAAATATTAAAAGAAATAGGATTAGATTATATACGTTTAGGTCAAAGTTTTGCTACTATGTCGGATGGAGAATTACAAAGAATCAAATTATCTATCGAATTAATGAAACAAAATGCTCCAAATACAATTTATATATTAGACGAACCTACTATAAGTCTACATAGCGAAGATGTTAAAAAATTAATTCAAATAATTCACCGTATAGTTCAACAAAAATCAACTGTTATTATGATCGAACATAATTTAGATATAATTAAAAATGCTGATTATGTTATTGATTTAGGACCTCAAGGAGGTCAAAAAGGTGGTTATATTATTGCCAAAGGAACGCCAGAAGAAATAAGTCAAAATCCTAAAAGTTATACAGGAAAATATTTAAAAAAAATTTTAAATCTAAAATAAAATAATAAGGTTGAAATTATTATGTCATTCAAAATAAAAACTTTATATAAACCCAGTGGAGATCAACCTAAAGCTATCAAAGAATTATTAACTAATTTTCAACAAAATATTAAAGAACAAATTATTTTAGGCGCCACCGGAACAGGCAAAACTTTTACAATAGCTAATATAATTCAAAAATTAAATCAAAATACCTTAATTATTGCTCATAATAAAACATTAGCAGGGCAATTATATAACGAAATAAAAGAAATGTTTCCTGAAAACAAAGTAGAATATTTCATTTCTTATTATGATTATTATCAACCAGAAGCTTATGTAGTATCTAATGATACTTATATCGAAAAAACTTCTAAAATTAACGCTGAAATAGATCAATTACGTAATAGAACTATTAATTCTTTAATTTATGGCCAAAATATTATTGTTATCTCTTCTGTGTCTTGTATTTATGGTGTTGGAGATATAAATGATTATAAACATTGTATTCTTTGTTTAGAAAAAAATAAAAAATACTTTTTAAAAGAAATTTCAAAACAATTAATAGAAATGCAATTTAAAAGAAATGATTCAGATTTGGGTAGAGGCACTTTTAGAATTAGAGGAGACACTTTAGAAATTATTTTATCTTCAGAAAACCAAAAAGGTATTCGACTTATATTTGATGATAACATGATAGAACAAATACAAATTTTTAATATTTTAACAGGTCGTATCATCGATGATTTAAATGATATTATCGTTTATCCTGCCGCCCTTTATATGGCTAATAAAACAAAATTAAAAGAATCTATTAAAAGAATTGAAACAGAATTAATAGAACGTATTAAATATTTTAAAGAACAAAATAAATTAATCGAAATGCAAAATATAGAAAGAAGAATAACAAATGATATCGAAATGTTAAAAGAAATAGGTTATTGCAATGGTATCGAAAATTATTCTCGTCATTTATCTCTCAAAAACGAAAAAGAACCACCTACAACTTTAATTGATTATTTTGGTAACAATTTTTTAACTATTATCGATGAATCTCATGTTACTGTTCCTCAGATTAAAGGAATGTATGCAGGAGATTTTTCTCGCAAACAAAATTTAATAAATTATGGTTTTCGTTTACCTAGTGCCTTAGATAATAGACCATTAGTCTTTTCAGAATTTGAACAAAAATTAGATAAAGTAATTTATTTATCAGCAACTCCAGGGGATTATGAACTAAATAAAAATATTCCTGTTATAGAACAAATTATTAGACCTACTTTTATTTTAGATCCCAAAATAGAAATAAGACCTACTAAAAATCAAATTGAAGATTTATATTTCGAAATCAAAAAAAGAATAGCAAAAAATGAAAGAATTTTAGTAACAACTATAACAATAAATATGAGTGAAGAATTATCAAATTATCTCAAAAAAATAGGCATTAAAGTAGCTTATTTACACAGCAAGATTAAATCTTTAGAAAGAATGATTATTTTAAAAAAACTCAGACAAGGGATTTATGATTGTTTAATAGGAGTTAATTTATTAAGAGAAGGTTTAGACTTGCCAGAAGTATCTTTAATAGCTATTCTTGACGCTGATAAACCTGGGTTTTTAAGAAGTGAAAAAAGTTTAATTCAAACTATTGGGAGAGCAGCCAGAAATATTCAAGGACAAGTTATTATGTATGGAGACGAAATGACAAGTGCTATGGAAATAGCTATCAAAGAAACTCAACGTCGACGTCAAATACAAGAAAATTATAATTTAGTTCATAATCTTACACCAACTATGATTAATAAAAACGCATTACAAACAACAGATATTAATAAAGAAAAACATGAAAATATAGAATCTTTTTTATCTTCTAATCAAAATTATAAATCCGATTATAGTTTAAAGCAACTTCAAAAATTAATGAAAAGAGCTGCTAAAAAATTAGATTTTGAAAAAGCTGCTTTTTATAGAAATTTAATTATAAAACAAGAAAATAAAAAAGATGACAAAATATAAAAAATATTTAATTATTCAAATAAATTAAAAAAAATTTGATATAGTTATCATGAAAAATAAATATTTATAAAAAAATTTTTTTTAAATAAAATTCTTAATATTAAAGGTTTTCGAATGAATAAAATAAATAAAACAAACCAAAATATCAAAGTGATTTCAACATCTACTAGTTGTTTAGATTATTATCCTGATAAAAATATAAGTATTGATTTAATTAGAATCAAAATTTATATAAATAATAAAGAATACATTGATGGTAAAAATATAAAAGTTGATGAATTTTACAATATGATGAATGAAAATAATAATTTAAATATTAAAACATCACAACCTTCTCTCGGAGAATTACTTGATTATTTTGAAAATTTAGCTAAACAAGGTTATAAAAAAGTTTTTGTTACAACTATTTCTAAAAAATTAAGTGGAAGTTATAATGTTATTTGTCAAGCAAAAAAACAATTGCATGATAAAATCGAAATTATCCCTTATAACACAAATACTGTTTGTTTTTCGGAAGGTTATTTCGCTTTAGAAGCAAAACGCCTTTTAGAACAAGGTTGTGCTTTAACAGAAGTTATTGAACATTTAAATTTCTTAAAAAAAAATAATACTATTTTTTTTGTGGTTAATTCTTTAAAACAATTAATTAATAACGGCAGATTAACAAAAACAAAAGGTTTTTTTGGGAGATTATTAAGAATTCATCCTATCTTACAAGTAAATGAAAACGGAGAAATTGTTTTAATTGGTAAAAAATTCACTATTGATAGATCTTTTGCTTATATAGTAGATAAAATAAAACAATATACAGAAAACAAAAAATTTGTAATTCATATTTTAAGTACTGGTAATCCTCGTTTGAAAACAAAATTTAAAACATGTTTAGAAAAAGAACTTAATTTAAATAACATTTTAGACATTCCTGCAACACCTACTATTGGGGCTCATGTAGGAAATAATGTTTTAGGGGTCGGAATTATTATTTTAAAATCTTGATTAAAAATTGATTAAAAAAAGGTATTTTGGAAATGAAATTAAATAATCCAGAAATAATGAAAATCCAAAAAGCAAAAAAAATATTAAAAGAAATAAAAAAAAGGGGGTTTGAAGCTTTTATTGTAGGTGGAGCTGTAAGAGATATAATTTTAAATACGTCTATAAATGATATCGACATAATTACTAATGGTCGTTATGAAGAAATTAAAAATTTTTTAATTTGTAAAAAAAAAAATATTAAATATGGCGTTTTTCAAATTATTTTTGAAAAAGAAAAATTTGAAATAACTACTTATAGAAAAGAAGGTCCTTATTTAGATTATAGAAACCCTAATTTCGTTCAATTTATTACAGATGTTAAGGAAGATTTAAAAAGACGTGATTTCACTATTAATAGTTTTTTAATGGATGAAAATGGTAAAATCATTGATTATATAAATGCTTACCATGATTTACATCAAAAACAAATTAAAACTATTGGTAACCCTGAAACAAAATTAAAAGAAGACGCTTTAAGAATAATGCGCCTTTTTACTCTTCAAGCTAAAACTAATTTTGATATAGAAAAAGAAACTAAAAAAAGTGTAATCAATAATATTTCTTTAATCCATAAAATAAAATCTCAAGATATTCTGAAAGAAATAAAAAAAATAACAAAACAAAAATTTTACCAAAAAGCTTTTTTATCTTTAAAACAAACTAATGCTATTTCTTTTTTAAAAGAATTTAAAAACAGCATTCTTTTTACAATAGAAGCAAATTGGACAAAAATAACTCCTGAATTATTTATAGAATTATCATTGATTTTAGATCCTAAAATAATAAAATCTTTTCAATTTAATAAAAAAGAAAAAACAAAATTTCAAAAAATATTATCTTTATATGAACATCTTATCAAAAAAGATAATTAATTCATCAATTAACGTTATTATATTCTTATAAAAAAGGTAACATAATATGAATCAAAACTTATTTTTAAAAAATAAAAAAATAAAAGATAAAATTTCTTTTACGGGTAAAATAACTAGTATTAACAAAGGGGAAAATTTTTGTAACATTGATCTTACATTAATAGATAATTTCAACGTAAATATTAAAATAGATTCTTCTTTTGAGATACCTCAAAGAGAAAAAATTTATGTTTTCGAAACAGAATATCAACAAACTAACAATAATAAAAACATTTTAATATGCCTTAAATATTCTCTAATCGAAAATGTTTTAAATTTAGAACAAATTTATAATTATTATAACCATTTTTTTAAATGTTCAAATATTCCTTTTAATATCATGGATCAAAAAATTACTAATTTTTTATCTGATATTCAAAATCCTATTTTAAAAAAAATAACAAAAAATCTATATTCTAAAAATAAAACAAAGTTTTTAATTTCTCCAGCTGCGTGTAAAATGCATCATGCTTATTATGGAGGTTTAAGTCATCATACTCTTACTATGTTGCAGATATCAAAGCATTATCTTGAATTATATCCTTTCTTAAACAAATGTTTGTTACAATGTGGAATTATTCTGCATGACATGGCTAAAATAACAGAATTTGATTTTATAACTAAAAATTATAATAAACAAGGAACTTTATTAGGGCATTTAATTTTAGGAGTTAACAATATTCACGAAGAAGCTTGTTTATTAGGTATACAAGACAAAGAAGAAATTTTACTTTTAAAACATTTGTTAATTTCGCATCATGGTTTCTTAAAATATGGAGCTTTCAAAGAACCTCAAATAAGCGAAGCCCTTTTATTATGGTATTTAGATGATTTGGATGCTAAATTAAATACTTTAAACGAAGCATTAAACAAAACTCCAAAAGGGAAATTTACTGACAATTTAGCTATAATAAAAGGTCAGCCTTTTTATAAACCAGATTTATAATTTTAAATATTTTGCCATAATTTATTATTTTTAATAAAAATATAAAAATATGTAAGACAAAATACAAAACCAAAAGAAAGGTTTCGCCGATAACATGTCTAATAATAATAAAAATATAGATTTCAAAAATTTAATTAACGAAAGAAAAAAAGTTTTAATTGATTTTTATGCTTCTTGGTGCGGCCCTTGTCAAAAATTAATACCTATTTTAAATATTTTTGCTCAAGAAAACCCTGATATAGAAATAATAAAAATTGATGTTGACTTGCATCGTGAATATATCAAAGAATATAACATTAAAAGTTTTCCTACTCTAATATTATTCCAAAACGGAGAAGAAACCAAAAGAAAAATAGGTTATTGTTCAAAAGAAGAATTAAAATCTTTTGTTGAATAAAAAAATAAAAATTTGATCAACGGTTTCTTTTTAATTAATAAAACAAAAAATATATCTTCACAGAAAGCTGTTTTTTTAATAAAAACAAAATTAAATCTTCATAAAGTAGGGCATACAGGTATTTTAGATCCTTTAGCAGAAGGTCTTTTAATTATTTTAATAAATAAAGCTACAAAATTAGCTTTTTTATTCGAACACTTAGATAAAACATATAAAGGAAGTGCTGTATTTGAGGTGTTCCAAAACTTTAGACAACTTTTTACTTTTTAAAAATTCTTTAAGACTAATGACTTAATCATTAGTCTTTTTCTTTTCAAAGACTAAAATAATTTTCATATCTTTTCTAAAAACGTTTTTAGAAAGGAATCAAATGACAAGACAAGAATTATTTAAAGCATTTTTAAAAAATAAAAAGAATTTAGAAATTCGTAATCAATTAATCGAACTTCATTTATCTTTAGTAAATAAGATAGCAAACAGTTTTAAATATTATCCGCGTTTATTAACTAGAGAGGATTTATATCAAGAAGGAATCTTAGGATTAATCAAAGCTTTAAATAATTACCAAGATTTAGGATATGACTTTATCGCTTATGCCACTCCAACTATCAAATCAGAAATAAATGAAATAATAAGAAAAAGTCACTCCCCTCCGATCCCACAAAAAACTCATAAAGCCAATAACACTTCTTTTCAAGAAGAAAAACACGTTTGGCATTATCAAATTCCTAATCCTCATCAATTGTGGTTGAAACAAATAAACCATGAATTACTGCTTAAAAAACTAAAAACCAAATTAAGTCAAAACGAATTTAATGTAATTATATTAAGTTTTGGCATTCCTTTAGGAAATATTAATGAAGATTATCAACCTAGTTATTCTAATCAAGCAATAGCTCAAAAACTTAATTTATCTTTAAACCAAATAAAAACTCTTAAAAATAAAGCGATCCATAAATTGAAAAAATAAATTATATGAAACTAGAAATGATTTTATATTTTTTAATATTTTTCTTGCATTGTTGGTTTTTATTATCTTTGCCTCATATTATTAATCACTAATTATTAAATTGCCCCCCTTTTTTGATCTCAATAAGTCTTTAAACTATTGAAAAAAATAAGTTTTGGCATTAACGAAATATAAAATTCCAAGCAAAAATGAAATTAGTTTTAAAATTCGTCAAAACTAAAACTTAATCAATTATTAATATTAAAAAAAATATAAATCCAAGGAGATAAATTTTATGTTAAACAAAGTCCAATTAATTGGTCGTATCACTCATGACCTCGAAAAACAATACATTAATAGTAACAACGAACAAATTCCAAAAATTGATTTTAATTTAGCAATTAACAACAAGGATAAAGTTCAATTCATTCCTTGTCTAGTATTTAGAACCCAAGCGGAAAATATGCATAAATACCTTCATAAAGGTTCTAAAATTTATCTAGAAGGAGCATTATCTATTCAAAAATACACCAATAACGAAGGTCAAAATAAAACAACAACAAAAGTAATCATTAACAATGTCATTTTTTTAGACAATAAATCCACAAATCAAGCTGATAATTTACCATTTTAAAACAACATATTATTATATCCTCCTTATCAAGGAGATAAAAGAATAGAACCTCTGGGGAGGTTCTATTTCTATAATAACGGTATCTTTTTGCACCGTTATTTTTATTTTAAAATAAAAAAACATATTGTATTAAATATCTTAATTTTTTTAAATAAACCAACAAAGGAGAAAATCATATGAGCGACGCCATGACCGAAATCTACCGCGGTACTTACTTCAAAGACCGCAGTAAATTAAAACCAAAAAAGAAAACAACCAAAAACAAAAAGGAGAAAAAAAATGACTAAAAAAGAATTAATTAAAAAACTCGCCGAAGTTAACCAAACTTCTATCACTCAAACCGAAGCATTTTATAAAAACTTAGAAAACACTTTAATAGAATCAATTACTTCTAATGAAGAAGTAATCTTATCACTTTCAATCGGTAGGTTTATCTTAAAAACTCGAAAAGCCCACATGGGACGAAACCCCCAAACAGGTAAAAAAATCAAAATCCCAGCCAAAACAGTCGTGACTTTCAAATTATCTCAAACCATCAAAGATAAAGTTAAAGATTTAAAACTGGAATAATAAAAATAACTAATTAAAAAAGGAGAAATTAAAATATGAAAAAAATAATTAAGAAAAAAACTAAATCAAACACTAATAAAAAAAATGCAAATAAAGAAAATTTAACAAAAATAGAGCCAATGAAAGAAGAAACAATTTATATTCCGAAAAAAAATAAGTCCCATTGGTTAAAAACACTTGCTTATTTAACAATTATTTGTCATTTTATCTTATATATTAATGTTTTATATTACGACAATAAAATTCCTTGGTTCACAACAGGCATTAACAACTGTCTTGAATTAATCAAATCTATAGGAGGCCAAAAATAATGAAAACCCAAAATAAAAATAAAATATTAATTATTATCACATCTATCATTGTTATCTTTTTCACTACTTGGTCTATTTACGCTTTAACTAATTTTTTCACTAAACAAAGAAAAGAAAAAATTCACTTAATGACAGATATTCCTCTATTCAACGTAGAAAGAGTAGGTGGCAATAATGAAGATAAAACCCTTTTACCAATCCCTATTCCAAACTTAAACCAACAAAAATATAATCACTTAATAACTATCGACCATGAAGCAACTCTTAACTCTAACGGAATGGAGATTGCCATCCCTTTATACTTGAAAATAACACCTAAATATGATACTCATCAAACTTTTACTCATCCAGAAGCATATTTTAATCTTGGTTTAAAAGTTAACAACCATGATTATGATGACACTAAACGTCCACAAATGATATTAAACGAAAACGATTTAGGAATGCTTAACATCCAAATAAATCTGGAACAAAAAGAAATGATTAACACTAAAAATCCTCAATTAGAATTAATTGTTGATTATGAGTTAGTAGATTCTCAAGGTAAAGCCTATGGTGGCGGCATTCAAACTATTGAAAACAAAATCTCTCAATTAGCATAATAAAAAAATTAAAAGACTAAGAAATTTCCTTAGTCTTTTTTCTTTAAAAAGGAAATAATATGATTATTAAAACTAAATCAAATAAAACTTTTAATTTCACTAAATTAATAATATGCATCATAATATCATTTATTTTATGTTTAGGAACTTATTTTTGGATTCATCATCAAACTTTAATAGAAGCTGAAATACAACTTATAACCCATCATAAAAGATTAGAAACACAAAAGAAAATCATCCAAGAAACCAAAGACCAACTACAACAAACAAAAACTGAAATTCAAAACCAAATTACTAATCAAAATAATGAATTACAAAACGAACTAAAAACTCATAAAACTAATATTTATCAAATCAAAGAACAACAAATAACCCAAACAAATAAACTTAACGAAATCGAAAACAAACTAACTCCCGAACTAGAAGCAATAAACACTATCGCGCAACAACAAAAAACAACTGAAGAACCATTATTTAATCCTTCTAACAACCAAAAATTCCCTAATTTCAACCAATTAATTGGTTTTAAAGAAGAATTAAAAGCAGTCGAAGGATTTATTGATTATCTTAACAATAAAGACAACTACAATAATATTGGTGAGGTTGATTCCCCTTTAGGCATCTTAATGTATGGGATCCCAGGAACGGGGAAAACAATCTTAGCGAGAGCCTTAGCCAAAGAAACTAATCTCCCTTTCTTTGAAGTGTCAAGTTCTATCTTTTCGCAAAAATTCAAAGGTATCGCCCCTCAACTGGTAAAAGATTTATTTATGACAGCACGTGAAGAAGCAGCTAAAAATAAAGGCGCTATTATTTTCTTAGATGAATGTGAAACAATCTTTGCTGATTTAAGCGTCTTAGAAGTTGGTTTAGAAATTGCCAATGTCGTTAACCAATTTAAAACGGAAATGACATCATTTGAAAATAATCCTGATAAACCAATCTTTATTATTGGCGCCACTAATCACATCAATAACATAGATGAAGCTATCAAATCTAGATTTACTTACAATATCGAAGTGAAACCAGGCAACAAAGAAGAAAGAAAACAATTTTTAGAATTCTTAATTAACAAAAGAAAAAACCCTTACAGTGAAGAAGCTAAACAATACTTATACGAAGTGATTAATGAAGCTTTAGAAAGATTACCAGTTAATCATCAATTTAAAAAAGCCAACCGTACTTTAGAAAATCTTTTAAAAACAACAGTCACTATCTTCGCTAAAAACCGTGGTAAAGGCGAAACAAGAAGAAACGAAATTAATCAAGAAGATTTAAAACAAGCTTATAAAATGATTATTTTCCCAAATGATACCATTTTAAACACTATCGAACAACAAAACAAAGAGAAAGGAGGTGTATAATTATGTTATCGCCTTTAGACCTAATTAAAACTTATCTAACCTTTAAGTCTTATTTCGCTTGGTTTTTGATGGTTTCAACTATCTTTGGTATTTTCCTTTACTTCAAAAACAAACTTTTCAATAATCAACCAACCCCGCGCACAACAAACTGGAAAGGCTATTTAACTTACTTTTTAATTTTCATGGGTCTTTTAGGTTTTATTTATTTATGTTTCTTTCATAAACCTAAAGAACCATCCAATAAATATGTAGACCAATTGGTCAACGAAATTGACAAAGCCATTGATAAATATGATGAAGTCATTAATAATTACCAAGGATTAAAAGACAATTGGGAACAAGAATTAACCAAAGTAGAAGCCGAATTAAAAACACTCTATGAAACCCAAGAAGCAACCCAAGAACAAAAAGAAAAAATCAAAGAACTAATAAACCAAACAGAAACAAAGATTAACGATATTAAAACTCAAAAACAAGCAACCGAAAATAACATCAATATCTTAAAAGAACAATTAAAACAAAAAGAAGAAGCATTAGCTAACAAAGAAAAAGAAACAAAACTAACGGAAAAACAAATCGAAGAAGCTACTGATTTAACCGAAAAACAAAAATTACGCACCAAATTAGATATCCTTTATGATGAAAAAATCGCCTTAGTTCAACAAATAAATGAAATCAAAACTCAAATAAAATTATTAGAAAACGAAATTGAAGGGTTAAACAATATGTTATCAGATGCCACAAAACTAAGAGATTCATTACAACGTGACTATGATAATGATATTTCAAGAAATATATATGGAGATCCTTTAGAAAATATTAACTCCCTCTACGAAATAACCCCATCCGAGGGATAAAAAGAAAAGGAGATTTAATTAATGATTAAATTAAAAAAACATTTTAAACCAATTTATCTTTGTTTAATTGCTTTTCTAGGAATATTATTTATTTTTGTAAATAATTCATTAATGGCTGCACCTAATGAAGAATTCGTAAGAGATATGAGAATTGTTAATTGCAATATATCAAGTTTGGAACTTCTTAAAAAAAATCCTTCATTTCAAAAATATTTTGATTTTAAACAAGAAAAACCATGCTATAATGCAAATTTAGCAGAAGCTAGCGTTATGTGGCAAATTAAAAATCCTCCTACTAATTTATTAGGAGTTTATTTTGATGGCTTTGCAACAAGATCTGACGAAGATAACCAGTATACTTTAGAAGAACTAAAACAAATGGGTAACGGTTCGAAAAATATGTATATTTTTTGGAAAAATAATTAATAATAAATTTTTATATATATATTTATTTAAAACAATTAAAACTTTCAATTACGAAGTAAATAAAAATTAATTATGAATAGTACTATAATATTTATATCTGAATTTATATTAGGAAGTTGTTTTACTTTATTTGTTTTTTATATTTTAAAAAAATTCTTTTTTAAATAAAAAATAAAAGGAGATTTAATTAATGAATAAATTAAAAAACCAATTTAAAACAATTTATCTTTGTTTAATTACTTTTATAGGTTTGTTATTTATTTTTAACAATCATCAAATTATGGCGATGAATAATAATCCATCATCATCAAACCCAAATAACGAAAACATCAATAATATAGAAGATTTTCAAAATTTAATGTTATTGCAAAGAAATTCAGTTAATCAAATTATAAATGCTTTTTTTAATCGCGCTTCAGAGTTAGAAATATCAAATCTTTTAAACAATCATAAACAAATACACGAACAAATAGTAAATTATCAACAAAGATTATTAAACACACAACAACAAATGATAAGAAATTTAGATTTAAATGTAACAAGAATTCAACTTGAAAGAGAAAGTTTATTATTAGAAAATTCAATGATGACAGCAATAAATAATACTCCACTTTATGCTTCTGAATCGCAAATAAATATATTAAGAGATATCCAATCAAGAATAGATCAAAATCAAAACCAAATCAATATTATAATACAACAAATACAAAACAACCAAAATCAATCCAATAATCAAAACAATCCAAGACGTTAAAATAATTAAAATTATCTATAAAAAACCAAAGACCCTTCCATGGGTCTTTTTCTTTTACCCAAACCACAACTCTCTCAATTGGTAAGGCCATAAACTCAATATCAAGGAGGAAAATTAAACATGAATCAAACAAAATCCCTAAAAAAGTTCTTTTATTAACTATTTCTTTTTTGTTAATCTTTATATTACCTCATAACCCAATCTACGCCCATAACTATTTTGACCAAAAAACCAAATCCAAAATAAAATTAATAGACTATGAAACCCTCCAACAAGAATGGTTAAACACCCAACCCAAATTAAAAAGATATGACATCAACATCCTAGAAAAAGACGACATCCCTAACATTTTAAAATATTATGATGTCACTTGCACAAGCGCCTTTCCCACCCCTTCTTACAACGCCTTCAAACAAAACAACCTCTATTGGTACCTCAAAAACCCTCCTCAAGGCCTTTTAGGTGTCTACTTTAAATCTCGTCCAAATCCTTTTAAAAGTTCATATCCAGCTACAGATTACCAATACTCCCTCGAAGGCCTCCTCAAATATGAAATCGCCATTGAAGAAGCCTTTATCTTTTGGGATGTCAAACAAAAACCTAACGAAGATAACCCTAATATACAATTAATAGTCTCTAATATCTTCGTCGGTCAAAACAAAGAAGAAATAATTAATCAATATTTAATCAACAACAACAACATCAAAGAACCCAAACTCATCAAATTAGGTTGTTACAACACCACCCCTAACGCTGGTTTGGTTGTTCCTTTACCCCAAGAAAATCTAAATGATGTTAAAATTGACGCCATTTATTTCGATGATGGTATTCGGATTATGAGTGAATCACCAGAAAAACAACATTTAAAGCGTTTAATAAAAACTTTTCAAAAAATTCAACAACGGAGAAAACAACTATTAAAAGAAATTGAAGTTGATAATTTGAAACAACTCATAAACGAACAAATCAAAAAATACGAAGAAAGAATAAACACCTACAAGCAAGAACTCAACCAACTCCCAGGAACCATTGAAGATCTCTTAAAACTTTCCAACGGCGCCAAAAACATCTATCTTTTTGTTTTCAACACTCAAAAAAGAGCAATCCACATTAATCTCCCAGACTCCGTTAACCCCTACGAAGCCATCCGCGATTGGAAAAGAGATAACAATTTATTTGAATACGTTGGCGAATATAAAGAAGAGAAAAAAGAAGAATATACACGTTATGAAGATTATCTAAGAGGTGGTAAACTTGTTCCAGCAACTAATGAAACATTTATTTTTTCTAAAATAACAAACTTTTTCGAAACCGAAGACAAAATATATCACATTACCTGTCAAGACCGCTATCAAAAAAAGGCTTTTTTGGAAGCCTATCAAGAATACGACCGAAAACTACAAGTGTGGAAAAACCAATGTTATTTCAAACCAGGTAAATATAGTGCTTTTAAAGTTAGAGAAATATTAGGAAGAAATAATACAACTATTTATTCTAATGGCGATGGATATGTAAAACTTTACGGAAGATTAATCAATGGTGAAATTTGCCGCTCTTATATTTATTATGAATATAAAAAAGGTTGGTTGTTTGATGATTGGTATTTCAATGATATTCTTGTTGGTGTATCAGATGATGGTTTCTTGATGAGTGTTTATTTTGGAGATTATTTCGATACAACAAAACCTCCAACCCCACCGCCTTTTCCAAGATCTTAAAAGAACCTTTCAAGGTTCTTTTTTCATTTAAACGAAACAAACAAGAAAGGAACTAATTAAATATGTTCATCAAAAAAATCCCCTCATTTTTAATAAATAATATCATCTATATGATTTTCCTTATCCCGATTTATTTAATTTATTTTTGCATCAAATTCTATCTCTTTACTTATCAATTAAGCATCCAAAGATTAAAAAAAGGAATAGTAGTTCGGTTCTATCAATATCTAACCACTACTAAACAATCATCATGTGGAACCTAATTAATCCTTGGTTAACAAAATTAAATAATGGTCTTAATAAGATCAGTGCCCATTACATAACTTATCAAAACCAATGGCTTAATTTAGTTTTATTAACAATTCTTTTATTATTTTTACCTCATCTCTTATGTTTAATTGATTTTCTTTTTAAAACTTTATATTATATTATTAAATTTATTTATTATTTCTTTAAATATCTCATCTCATTTTTTAAGAAAGGAAAATAAAGATGGAAATTAAAAACTTAGCTCAACGCACTCGATTATGGTACCAACATAGAAAACAATTCATCAACGCTTCTGAAATCGGCAGCATCACTGGTAACGACAAATTCCGTTCTTTAGAACAATTAGTTCATGATAAAATCTTTGGCACTACTTTCACAAGCAACAAATACACCGAACATGGTAACAAAATGGAACCTATCGCCAGAACTTTTTTTGAAAAAACCACTCAATTAAATTATCCTGATACTATCTTTACTGATGACCAAGTCCAAATGTTTTCCGCTTCTTTAGATGGTTATAATGCTAAAACCAACACCCTCTTAGAAATCAAATGCCCTTATAGAGATGAAAACAACAACATCTCCACATCTTGGAACGGCTTTTTAGCAAACCAAGAAGCCCCCTTAAACTACTGGGCCCAAGTCCAATGTCAACTTTATTGTTCTCAAGCTCAATTTGCCTATTTTCTAGTTTTTTTCAATGATAATGATTATCATGTAGTTCGTATTTACCAAGACAATAATTTCATTAATAAAATGATTCAAGATGGTAAAAAATATTTAACATTGCTACAAAACACTAAACAAGAATTACAACAAACAACTTATTTAAAACAATTAACTAGATTTAAATAATCATTAGACCTTCAATTGTAAGGTCTTTTTTTTATACCAAAAATTAGTACTAAAGGAGAATAAAATATGAAATTAATCGTTTTTGAAGGCCTAGACGGTAGCGGGAAAACAACTTTAATTGAAAGAATTAGAAGAGAATTAGAAAAACAAAACCAAGAAGTAATCACTTTACAAGGGTTAGGCAGTGCCTCTATCGGTCAAAAAGTTCGTGATATCTTTTTAACCAATGCCCAATTAAAACCATTAACTCGCTATTTATTGAGTTTTGTTAATATGTTGCAAATCCAAGCAGAAATGATTAAACCATATTTAAACACTAACAAGATTATTTTAATCGATCGTTGGTTAGGCTCTAATTTCGCCTATCAAGCTTATCCGCATCACATTGATAAAAACTATCAAATGTTTAATCAATTAAGTAAAAATTTCCTTAAACCCAACCTAACTGTTTATTTACAAGTAGAACCTCAATTAGGTTTAGCACGAAAACAAAACCAAAAAGACCATAAATTAGATATCATCGAAACTCATCCTTTATCATACTTTCACCAAGTAAGTCAAGGATAT
The DNA here is from genome assembly GCF_035187685.1 of Phytoplasma sp. Lineage (NCBI taxonomy): Bacteria > Bacillati > Mycoplasmatota > Mollicutes > Acholeplasmatales > Acholeplasmataceae > Candidatus Phytoplasma > Phytoplasma sp. Next base: position 513,920 of record NZ_CP131022.1, read on the forward strand.
CAAAAATTCCTCCAAAGAAAAAACCTCGGTTATAAATTAATCTTAAAATCAACAAAAGATAATACAATATTAACCCATCAAAAACAAATCATGAAACAAATATGAGCATTATCAAATGGCGATCATCATTAAAAAAACATGCCAAAACGACAACACTTATATCTATTTTTCCAATGGCAAAATCAAAACCATTAGAAAAAATGGCGCCATTACTTGGAAAACCAAAAGAATTTTTAAAAATACCAAAACCAACAAAAAACCTTAATTTAAGGTTTTTTTTATTTAGAAAGGAAATATCCAATGTTAACGAACCAAGATTTTATAAATATTCAACAATTTAATACTAATACTCAAACTGTGGAAATCTTAAAATGTCTTTTTAACAAAATGACCTTAAAATTTTCCATCAATGAATATATGATAATTAATCACCAAAAATTAAACCATTATTTCAACCAAAATAATATCAATTCACAAAGCCAAAAAGTAATCCGCGGTAAAATCAATGAATGCCTCATTTTATTATATTTTCAAAACCAAGGCATCACGCATTTATATCCTCAAGCCTCTTTATTTTTTATTCCCGACAATAAATTTGATTTAGTTTTATTCACGCAAAAGAAAAGAATCATGGCTTTTAATTTCAAAACTTGCCTCCGTGACCGTTATAAACAAGCCATGATCGAAGGGCAACAACTCAAAAAACTCGACACGCGCTTTGAATATTATTTATTAACCAATAACGAACCCGAAATTCAAAGACTCAACCATAAAATCAAGCAAGGCAAAGTCCAAGGCATTAACCAAGTAATTAACTTATTTGCCTCTTCCGCTAACCATTTCTTCCAAAACTTACTGACTAATGAATTTATCCCTTTTGCTAATATCAACATTATTAAAAAATAAAAAAGGAGTTAATGGCTAATGTTAACCAACGAACAAAAAGCCTTACAACAATTAATAAATTATATCGAACAAGGTCAATGGGAAAAGTTAAATCTTTACTGCCAAATAATCAACCCTAAAACTTTACTTGACTCCCACAATAAAAAAATATTTACTGCTTTAAAATATTTATTTTTAGAAAAACAAACCACTCATCCGTGGAATAACCCCACTACAAAACCAACCATTATCAAAGAGTTATTAACATATTTACAAACTAATTTCCCACAAGATAACTTTACTTTAAGTTCTTTAAATTATTTAAATGACGATTTAAAGAACCAAAATAATACTCATCTTTTAGAAAACCTAAAACATACCTACACCCAAGAAAAACTATTTCAACAATTAATTAAAATCATCAGTCCCACATATGAAAACCAAGATCCTTATACTAAAAATTTATATTACCAAGAAATTTTTGATAAATTAAGAAACTTTATCTCTTCCATCCCTCACCAAAACGATAAAACCCTCTTTCATTTAAACCAAATGGTTGTCCTACATCCTGAGTTTTTTGACACCGACAACCAAGCCAAACAAAAAATAAGGGAAGAATATTACCGTTTATCTGAAACTTTTCGCGGTTTAAATCAAGCAACTAAAGGATTCAAAAAAGGCCAAATCATCACTATTGGCGGGTATACTGGCCTTGGTAAAACTTCTTTTGTTTATAATCTTTTATTAGATTTATCAAAAACTAAGTTTCATGAAAACCAACATTATCCTCATATGCTTGTTTTTTCTTTAGAAATGACAATGGAGGAAAACCTAAATCGCCTCTTGGCCCATCAAAGCAAAATCCCCCTAGATGTCATTACAACTAAAGACTTTGAAACAATAACCACGCAAACTTACACAGAGAGGATGGAAAAAGCTAAAGAATTATTTACTAATATCAATTTATCTTTTAGTTATAACAAAGAGAAGACGATAAGCTATATTATTGACTTATTATATCGTCTTCATTTAGAAGAAAAAGTTGAAATTGTGGTCTTAGATCACCTTCAAATAACAAAAGCTACTAACTACTTAGAAAATGACCGTTTAGCTATCGACGAAATTATGACGAAACTGAAAGAAATCGCCATAGAATTAAATATCGTTATTATCATATTATCACAATTTTCCAGAGATACTTATAATAACTATAAAAGTAAATCACCAGAAATAACCGCTTTAAAAGGAAGTGGTGGCATTGAAACCAACTCCGATATTGTCTTAATAATGGCTGAATTCCAACCTAAACTATCCAAAGACAAAGAAAAGCCCATAAATATATATAATTCGGTCTTAAATCAACTATATTTAGAAGCTAATAACAATGAAAATCAAAAAATAATCGAATTATGTATCAAAAAAAATAGAAGTGGCACCAAAAAAACCTTAATTTATCACTTTGAAATGGCTACCCAAACTTTCCAAGAAATAGGTTACGTTTTGCCTTATCAAATGGAAACTTATTATTAAACAAAAAATTAGGAGTAAAATAAATGAATTATCAAGAAAAAATAAAAAACATTCAAATTAATTTCCCTATGTCGGTTTTATTAAAAAAATTAAATATCATCCCATCCAACTTCAACACTAAATACCGTTTTCCTTGTCCCATCCACCAAGGTCAAAATCCTACTTGTTGTCATTTAACTTTAGATAACAAAATTCATTGTTGGAAATGTTGTAAAGATTTTGATATTATTGATGTTTATAGGGAAATAAGAGGCATTAAAACTTTTAACGAAGCCATTCAAAGAATATTAAACTTTATGAAAACCCAAGAATTTAAAACATTAATCGAGCAACAAAAAGCAACTCCTAATTCACTAACCAACCCCTTCAAATATCAATATCACCCCAAAAAAATCGCCAACCCCATCAATGAAAAAGAAATTAATATTAAAAAAACACAATTATTTAAAGAAATATCACCTTTATTCAATAAAATCAGAGATTATTATCATTATTTATTAATTTCTAACCGCAACAACGAATCTCACCTAGGCTTAACATATTTAACTCAAAAACGCCAATTAACTCTCGCAACCGTTAAAGAATTTAAACTAGGTTATGCTCCATTATCTGATAAAACTTTATCTTTCCGTTTAGTCAATTATTGTCAAAAGCAAAATATTGATACCACAAAATTAATTGAATATGGTTTTATCAAAGAAAAAAGCAATCAACAAAATAAAAAATATTATCACGATACTTTTCATGGTTCCATCATTATTCCCATTGAAAACGGTTATCATAAAACCTTTCATTTTTATCAAAATAACTTTCGCGAAGTTTCTTATTTTCAACCTAAATACCAATCAATTAATAATTTCAGCCAAACGCCTACTTTTCATTTCAGTTATCGTTTTTGGGAAGCTTTACCATACATCAAACAAACCAAAATCAGTATTATACACGAAGGTTTTTTTGATGTCATTAGTTGTTGGCAAAAAAACATTAAAAACGTAGTTGGGTTAATTTGTGTCACCCAATTACTTTCCCAAGCACAAATAGCCATTCTCAAAAAAGAAAATATCAAAGTCATTATCGCCTTAGATAATGACCAAACAGGTCAAAAACGTAGCGAATCATTAGGATTACAACTAAAAGAAGCCGATATTAAATACGAAATTAGACGCATTTTACCGCCATATGATAAAACTTGTAAAGATGTTGATGATTTATTGCGTCAATTTGGAAAAGAAGCCTATCAAAAATGTTTTTTAGATCCATATATATCATATGAAGAGGTCCAAAAGAAAATTATCGTTGATTTAGCTGTTCATTTATTCGGTCAAGACAAAGTAGAAATTATTAATTGAAGAAAAGGAGTTTTGAATTATGACAAACAATAAAATTTTAGACATTTATCATTCTAAAAATATTAAAAAGAGGAATTTTATTTTAAAAATAGTAGATTTATCTGATTTAAAGAGTTCTTTTGAATCTTCGTTGTTATTATTCCAAGAAGTTTATTGTAACACAAAAGATAGTAAATTTGTTTATGATGAATTTCTTAAATATAAACAACAATTTTTTCTTTTACAAGAAAAAATATTTAAATTAGGTTCCAAGAAATTTAATTTAAATAATAATGAAATAGAACAATTAATTAATTACATAGACACTTTTTAATCTAATCAAAATGCTTTGTTGGTTTGAAAAGATATTGAATTATCAACTTATTTTTTAGTCTTAAAAAACAATTTTAGAGACAAAAGTTGTCTAAAAAAGGAAACAGCGCACTTTTTTCAAGCTTTTCTATATGATTCTTTGTTCTTGTAAGATCATTTGTCAGGTAGTAATTTCCCCTCAACTAGCTTCTTTTCTCTGCTGTAACCTTCTATTCTTTCGTTTAGGGGGCCGAGAAAATAACTTGTACGCTATTATCCAACACCCCAGTTTATTAGGATGGAGTTAATTAGACCTTTTTTTTGGTGCCAGGATGGTGTTAATTAGGAGTCTTTTTCACCCATCGTGTTTTGAAAGATGTTAAAATTTTTTAACCTATTTATCAATTTTTAAATCAAAATTTTTTATTTATTCGATTATTTTGCAATCTTCTTCAAACTATGTTCCTTTGATTTCTTTACCTGTTTGAGGGTCGTAATTGATGATGCAATTGATGGTTTTGCCATCAGTTTTGTATTGGGTTTGTTTTATTCGTGTTCCTATTTGAGGTTCGTAATCTATGATGTAGCTAATGGTTTTGCCGTCGGAAGCGAAATAAGTTTTTTGAATTTCTTTACCTGTTTGGGGGTTGTAATTGATGATGCAATTGATGGTTTTGCTGTCGGGGATGTAGATAATTTTTTTGTTTTCTTTACTTGTTTGGGGGTCGAATTCGGAGATATACCAAACGGTTTTGCCGTCGGAGCGATATTCGGTTCTTTTGATTTGTTTTCCTGTTTGGGAGTCGAATTCAGAGATATATTTGATAGTTTGGTTATCGTCTTTTGTATTGTAATAAATACTTTTGATAACTTGATTGGTTTCGTTTTTAACTGATTTTTGTTGAAGTCGATTTGTTTTGGAGTCTAGTACATATTCCACATTTTCTTGTACTGGTAAATCTTTTGGATCTTGACTAATATTTAATTTAAAAGCTTCTTTTAAATCATCAATATTGATTTGATCTCTTATTTGTTGGTTAATTTTGTTACGATTTCTTGCAAAGATAGAAACTGTTGATTTTAATAAGTTTTCTAAAGTTCGATTAGCTTTTAAAAAGTCTTTTTCGCCTTTAAAATCGTCTAATTTTTTATTAATTGTTTCTAATAGATATTGTTTGGATTCTAGAGAAAATGGGTTTTGACGTTTTTGCATCATGAATTCTAGAAATTTTTTTCTTTCTTCGAAATTTCCTGTTTTAACTTCGATGTTGTAAGTAAATCGTGATTTAATAGCTTCATCAATTTTACTATAATGGTTTGTTGCACCGATAACAAAAATTGGATGTTTTAGTTTGTTTTTAGATGATGTCATTTCAGTTTTAAATTGGTTGACAACATTGGCGATTTCTGAACCATTTTCAATTGTTATTAAATCAGCAAAAATAGTTTCACATTCGTCTAAGAAGATGATGGCACCTTTACCGTTGTTTTCAGCTGCTTTTCTTGCTTCTTTAAATAGGTCTTGAACTAGTTCGATAGCTACGCCTTTGTATTTTTGACTGAAGGTAGAACTGGCTACTTCGAAAAATGGTAAACCCGTTTCTTTAGCTATACTTCTTGCTAAAGTTGTTTTACCTGTACCAGCTGTTCCGTACATTAAGATACCAAATGGACATTCAACATCACCAATACCTTTATAGTTAGAAGGGTTTCTTAAATAATCGATGAACCCTTCAGCGGCAACTATTTCAGATTTAAATCCGATTAATTTGTCGAATGATAAAAAATTAGTTGAGTCAGTAGGTGCAAAAGTTGTTTGTTTTTCGTCTGTTTTAGCAGAAACACCATCTAGTGTTTTTGAACGACCGCTATTTGATAACTCTGTTCGTAAATTGCTAATTTGTCGCTCTAATGAGAATAATTTATTTTCGTTTGTAATATTTCGATTCTCCAACGATGTTATTTTTTTTGTGTTATCATAAGTTACTTTTTTATTATCTTTAGTCATTGCGAAACAGACATAAGCAACACAAGATATTAAAATAAATAATAATGATAAAAAAATAGAAATCATTTTTTGAGTTGAAATAGTTTCTACTGATTGAACTTTTTTATTTGACATGTTTGGTCGTCCTTTTCTTTATTTTTGTTTTTTTCCTTTTTTAGGATCGTATTCGTAAATGCGATCAATGGTTTGACCGTCGGATTTGAAATAAGTTTTTTTGATTTGTTTGCCTTTTTTAGGATCAAAGTCGATAGTGAAATAGATAGTTTGACCATCAGATTTGAAATAAGTTTCTTTGATTTGTTTTCCTTTTTTAGGATCGAAGTCAACAACAAAGTCGATTTTTTTACCATCTTCTTGAAAAAATGTTATTTTTATTAATCGGTTTTCTCGATTATATTCCTCAATGTTACCGTCTTTATTTTTAATTATTTTATTTTTCATAATTTTTTATCCTTTTATTTTTTTCATATTTAATTATTTTTTTGATTAAAATATCCTGATAGTAAAAGGTTTTGTATCTTCTTGATTCTACTAATTCCTTCAACTATTAGTTTTATTGTTTTTGATTATCGCTCTCGCAACGGTAGTGCTTCATGCATTGGTTCATCTTTTACATTTGTAACTATGGTATTGTGAATTGTTGGTGTAATTTTTTCTTCAGATTTGAAATATTTTGGGAATAAAGTTATTCTGAACCAAAATACTAAAAAAATTGATAAAAATAAAAATAAAATACAAGAAATTATTTTTGTATTCATTTTTGGTAGTTCCTTTCTATTCGTTATATCGAATGTTATTTTCAATAATTTGAATCAATTCATAAGTTTCGGTTTTTTGATAATTTAAATAGTATCGATAATTGTTAAATCAATTCATGTTGAATCTCGGAGGCGACGGCAGAGTTTGCTTGAATAATAATTTATTTAATCAAAAAAATCGTTTAATATATTAACCATTTCATTTTTTTATTGAATATCAATGTATTTGTTAACTAACTACCTGACTAAAACCATTTTTGTAAACAATAGGAATTTTGATTATCTACGATTAAATATTATTTATGTAATTAAATATTTATTGATGGCAAAAATTAAATTAGATTTTCTTTTGATAATTTTATCTTTGGTCAAGTTAAAATTTATAATTTGTTCTATTTTATTCATTATATTTTTTCTTTTCTATTTTTGTTTTTTAAATTATTTGATGATTAGATTTAGAGCGTAAAAAGAAATAATTATCAAACCCTTAATAAAAAAGGGTTTGATGGCTTTTGAGATAAATTAGTTTTAATTAGATTAATATTTAATCAATTGATTAAATTGAATCATCTTTTGATTCTTCTTCGCTTGTTTTAGTTTCTTTAACTTCTTCTTTGTTTATAGCTGGTTCATCTTTTACATTTGTAACTATGGCATTGTGAATTGTTGGTGTAATTTTTTCTTCAGATTTGAAATATTTTGGGAATAAAGTTATTCTGAACCAAAATACTAAAAAAATTGATAAAAATACAAATAAAACTAAAATACAAGAAATTATTTTTTTTGCGTTCATTTTTGGCGGTTCCTTTCTATAGGATTTAGAAGTTTAAAGTCGTTCTATAAGACGAATTTTAAAATTAAACGACCAAACCATAAACACTTTGATTTTGCTATTATATTGATTGTTAAATTCTTTAACAAATTGAAATAATTCTTCCTTTTGATATGAAAATAAACCCAATAAAAATATTAATTCTTTTTTTTCGGCAATGTAATTTAGAATCAGATTTTAACATTCATTCAATACATAAAAAAATAATTCAAAAACTTGTTTAGATGTATTTTTTTATTAAACAACTATAAGCGTCTTTTGTTTTTAATAAATTCATACAAAGTTTTTTTCTTTTCTATATAGATTTAACAATTTAATGACTTATTTTAAGTCAAATTTCCTTTTACAGGATGATTGAAAAATGGTAGGTTAGAAACGGTTTAGTTTATAAATTCAATTTTATTAGAATCAAATATTTTGGATGCAAGTTTAACAATAACTTTGTTTTTGTTACGGATTTTAGTTTCAACATATGTTTTATAATTTGTTTGATAACACTGTTGATATCCTAAAATTCCGAATTGTTTTAACAGTTCGTCAGCGTCTTTACATGTCATATTATATGGATAAAGAATAGTTCTTATTTCGTTCGCAATGCCATGTTCTTTGAGTTGATTAACTAATTGTTGGCTTATTTTTTCACCTGTTTCATCGTTGTCTAGAGCTAATATTACTTTAATATCATTTTCTTTTAAAACTGATAGTTGTTTATAAGATAATAAAAGGTTAACATTTCCCATAGCGACAACATTTTTGATTCCAAAATTATAGGTTTGAAATAAATCAAAAAAACCTTCGTGAATTATCATTGTTTTTAATTGTTTAATTGATGTAAAATTTTCATAAAAACCATACAAATATTCGAATAGTTCAATATTCAATTTATTGGACAAAGCTTTGTATTTAGGTTGAATGAATTTGCTTTCTTGAAAATGGTTTTCATAAAAATAATAGGTTTCGGAATTTTCATTTAAAATAGGGATAATAATGGATTTATGAAAGGTATCATGAAAATATTTTTTTTGTTTTTTATTGATTTTTTCTTTAATAATGCCATATTGAGTTAATTCTTTTAAATCAAAATTGTTTTTTTTAAAACATTGAACTAGTTGAAAAGATAAAACATTATTAGAATTAACCGCGTATCCCAGTTTAAATTTTTGAATTGTTGATAATTTTAATTTTCTTGTTTCAGTTAAATATTCAATTCCTTTACAGTCTTTGTGTTTTAGTAATAAAATGTGATAATAATTAGTTATTCTTTCAAATAAAGAAACCATATCATTTTTAGATTTGGTTTTATTTAATAGTCTTTTGGTTTTAACAACGATTTTATAATGATTAGGTTGATAAAAATTAGGTTGTTGTTGCAAAAGATTTTGATATTCTTTAGTCTTTATAAAAGCTTGCATTCGTTTTAAAGTTTCGAAGAAGGTTGTTTTACGGATTTGCATGTAGATATCGATAACATTAAAGGTCTTTTGACATTCTGAAAAACATTGCACCGTTCTATCATCGTCCGATATTTTGGCTGTTGTGGGGTTACTACTTCGATGTAAAAAACAAGGAAAACGCTTGTTCAAAGGGAAATCATTAGGAAGGATACCAAGTTTTTTTAATAAAACTAACATAGAAAATTGGTTTTTAATTTCGTTTTTCATAATTCATCAACCAATTTAATTGGTAATTCAATGGTTCCAAGTTCTTTAAAAGTTTGAGTTTTCATATCGAATAAATAAAGGATGACTTGTTTACCACCGTTGCGATTTTTTTTAACATCAACTTCGATTAATTTTTTAGAAACATCTTTTAAAGCTCTAAATTCGTTATAGATATCGATATTATCGGGGTGATTAAATCGAATTCCTTTATAGGTTATTTCGTTATCACGACCACCTTGTTTTAACATGGGATTAAATTGGCTCAACAATATAACAACGTCAGAACATGTTTCGATGCCTGATGAACCTTTTAGAGAAGTTATATTGGTTGAATCAGTCATCTTTTGTTGATAGGCCTGTCTTGAAAATTGACTTAGAACAATAATAACAATTCCGAGTTTTATCGCCAAACCTTTTAAAGTGTTAACGATTTCGTCAATAGCCAGGCGGTCATTGTTAAATTCGTTAAAAGATTTGGTGATTTGAAGATGATCAACGATGACAACATCAATTTTGTCTTCTAGTTTTAAACGGTTTAATAATTGATTGATGTATTTGATATTACGAGTTGAATCATAAGAAAATGTTAAATTTATTTTGGAAATATTATCATAAGCTTTTTGGATTTTTTCTTCATATTGTTCTTTAGTTAGGTCTTCAAAATCTTTATCTAATAAAGTGTTAATTGGAACTTTTGAGATATGACTTAACATTCTTTCCATGTTTTCAGCCAAGGTCATTTCGAAAGAAAAAATAATAACATGAATTTTTTTATTGTTTTGTTCATAACTTGTTTTAGATAAATCATATGCCAAATTATAAACAAACGATGTTTTACCAAGACCAGTAAAACCAGCCAAAGTAATTAACTGACCTTTTTTAAAGCCTTTGATGGTTTGGTTTAAAGAATGAAAATTAAATGACAAAGGGTAATATTCTTCTTGGATTTTGGCTTTGGCTTTTTCATCAGACGAAAAAAGTTCTTTGTGAATATCTGACATTTCTTGCAAGGTATATAAACTTTTGTCTTCGGTGTTAGGCAATTGATAAACAAATTTTTTAAGTTTATTAAATGTTTCTTTATAATAAACTTCTTTATCATGCATAGTTTCGATATCAACCGACGGTTGTAATAATTTTTGAAGTTGAACAAATAAAGTTTCTTGATTGTAAGTGTGTTGTAACAAAGACAAGATATTATAATTGGTTTTAACTTCTTCTTTTAAAAAAGTCAATGTATCGTCAGTAAAATTATCTTTCGGAAAATTAGTTTGTAAATAAAACAATAATTCTTCAACGATTTCGAACTTTAATTTAACAAAATCAGTAATTATATTATCGTAAAACAGGTATTTTATTGATTTGAAAATTTTTCGGACTATATCTTTTTGGAAATGTTTTTCGTCTACAATATTGTAAATTAAATCCAATTTATAACGATTGTTTTCATAAATAAATTGGATTATTTGTTGTAAAGCTTGTTTTTCTTTGGTTAATTTCATCTTTGTGTGAACTTTCTATTCATTTTTAATTATTTCAAATAATTTATTAACTTGTTTTTTGGTTTCTTTAATCACTTTTCTTTAACCTTCTAAATTGTTTTTGTTTTTTTAAGAGTTTTTTATTTGTTTGTTCTAATTATTGTTATAAAATAAGACTATGTTTGTTTTTTTGAATTATTTTTGTTGTTCTATGATAGATAAAATTTGTCGGCTATTATCTTTTAATAATTCATTAATCTACAATAATTCATATTTTTTTTCAGTTAACAAATTTTTGAATAACATTAATAATACCTTTGTTATGTATTTTTTATAATAAAGGTAAGTTTAAATTTAGATAATAATTCAATAATTTTATTAAATCGTTTAAAGTTTGGATTTGGAATTTTTAATTTCTTTTTTTTAGATTTGTTAAATGTTTTGACAAAATCATAAAACAAAAAAATGATCTTTAGTAGACCATATTTTTGTTTTAAAACAAGGTTTTGTGATTTTGACCACAGCAAAACGATAAAATAAATATCATTTTTGGCAAAACTCAATAAAAACAAAAAAACAGTAATTTTACAATTAGAGACTTTATATCTAAACACTTTTTTAACTAAATTAATGGATTTACTTTAATTCAAAAAAGAATTATTAATTTTAAAATTGTATTTATAATTATTTGTTGTATCAGAGGTACTATAATGATTGAGTGTGTCTCGTATAAACAATTTATTTTTTTAATAAAAAAGAAACCAACCCATCGCTAAATTTATCATGGTTTATTTTTCTAATAACTAAATATAAATTTTCTTTTTTAATTTGCATTATTTTCACTGCCTTTCATTTTCCTCAATTCTTTGTTGTTTTAATTGATTTAAATTTTTATTATTAATTTGGTTTAATTGAAAATAAAAAACAATAAAAAATAAATCTTCGTATCTATATTGACAAATATTTTTTAAAATTTTAGTTGTTTTTGGGTTTTTGTATAATTGTTGAATCGGATCTAATAGTTTAAAATAGATATTTGGTAACTTTTCTTTCTTTTTGTTGTTAAAAAGATTATGAATTCTTACAAAAGCTTTAGGATAAATATTAACAAAATGTTTATTAAATGATTTATTTAAGATGTTTCTTTTAAGAAAATAAAAAATTACATAGTTAAAATAATTTCTTAAAAAAAACAATTTATTTTCTTTTGAGTTGTATTTAATAAATTCTTTTTCATCTTTAAATTGAATTAATACAACGGTCGCGAAATCAATATCGTTGATTTTAAATATTTCTTGTTTAGTTTTATGTTCATGTCTATCTAATAAAATTATTAAAGAAGATAAAGTTTGATTAACAGGTTGACATATAGTTTTAAAAAAAAATTTGATTGCTGGGGAAAAAACTTTGCCGTCTTGACCTTTAGGTAGTTCTTTAAATTTGTTTTCAGAATATTTAAAACACAATAAATTTATTAAGTTTCCAAATTTACCGTAAAAAATTGTTGCATTATATAATTCATTAATAAAAATTCCGTCGAAAGTAAAACAATTTGATTTGGCTGAAGGTTTAGAACTTTTAATTTGAATCAAATGATTACCAACGCTGCAATCATAAGACAAGTTTTTTTTGCCATAATCCATAATCGTTCTATTTAGATATTCTTTTTGCAACAACAAACAAATATATTTTTGAATTTGTTGTCCTTGAAAAACATAAGAATCGCAAAAAAAATTATTTTCTAATTGAATTATTTTTTTATTTAATATATTTATTCTTTGATCTGATATTTTTTTATCAAGAGAATCGTTGTTGATTGTTTGATTGAGATTTATTTCATTCAACAATAAATCTTTATTTTTTTGTATCAATTGAGATTTATATTGTTTGATAAATGAATTTAATAAAGAACAAATTTCATGAGTTTTATTTTCTAGCGAAATATAAATTTTTTGTTTTATTTTTTTATTACTTATTTTTCTGGTGATAATTTCTTTTGAAATTTTTTTACAATCTGATCTAAATTTGAGGTTTAATAAATTAATTATATCGAATAAAGTTTCTATTTTAGAATGTTTTATTTTTTCAACTATATCCAAAGGTAATAAAACAGTACTTCTTTTATGTTCATTGATAATAAATTTTATATTATCTTGAAGTGTGTCTTTTTGTTTTTGGTTGTTAAATAAAGAAACAAATTCTTCTTTAGTTTGAAATAACCAATACATTTTTCCTGGATAAAATAACAATAAAGAATAAAATTGAGGTTCTTTAATTTTATTAACATGCACTTTACAACCTTTAAAACTTTCAATATAAGTTGCTGTTTTATGTTCGATGGTAAAACCATTAATTTCAAAATCATGTTTTTGATTAGTTCCATCTATTTTGGGTTCTTTTTTGAAATTTTTAAATGACATTTTATTTAAAAAAAATGAAAAAAGTTCGTTTCCAAATTTGCCTTTATTAAAATTTTTAATTAATGACAAAAGGTATAAATCATGAGTTGTGTTTTGCATATTATGCATTTCCTTTTCTAAATGTGTTCTAAATAAAAAAAGACTTTGAAACATTTTATTTCAAAGTCTTTAAAAATTTAGAATAAAAAAGATTCTTAAAATCAAGAATCTAAGTTAAAATTAGGCTGTTTGAACTATTTTGTTAACAGTGAATTCGGAACCGCCAAATGAGTTTCCGTCTTGATCAGTTAATTGATAAACGGCTTTTAAAAAGACATTGTGTTGTGTTTTTAAATGTTGTTTCATTTGAACCACAAAATTAACTTTTTTAGTTGTTTTTATTTTCGGTTTATCGAAAAAAATTTTTTCTGAATTATTGTATAATTTACCGTCGACATTAATGTCATAACCGAAATAATCAGTTAATTCAAAGGAACTATCGGATTTTAATTCGGTTGTAATTTTTAAATATAAAGGGATATTAATATCTATGTTTTTTGGATCAACGTTAACATCGTAGTTAAACAATATTTTGTGCAAATATTTGTTTGTGTTAAAATTCGGCATATCACATGGAATTAATTTTTTACCTTCAGTAACAGAAATTGTTTTGACAGCTTCAAAATGTGGAATTGAAATTTCATAATCTATTTGATCCGATGAATCAGATATAAATAAATTAGATAAGGCATTAACTGCAGTTATTGCAAATACCGACGTAACTATAATTAAAAATAAGATTTGCAACCTTTTAACTGCTTTTTTAGATAAATTTTTGATATTCATAAATTGGATTTCCTTTATATATAGATTTAACAGTTTAATGACTTATTTTGGGTCAAATTTCCTTTTACAGGCTGATTGAAAAAACAAATGAAGGTTTTTAATTTGAATAAATATATTGATATTTTCTGTCTTTTTTTGTTATTCTATAACCTGTTGAGGCTTTTGTAATGAAAAAATTAATGTGTTTTAAATCTTCTTCTTTAAAAAAAAGAACGTTTTTAGATTTGTTATAATTTGTTTTGGTAGGTTTTCTGTGTCTATCTAAATCTTTTTCAATTTCATTTAATTTTAATTCGGATAATTTATCAACCTCGATTTTACTTAATATTTCTTTTATTTCATTCTTTTTTGGATCTCTAAAAACAACTTTAAATTGGTTACCCTCAACGAATAATGTTTTCGGTTTTTTAATTTTTTTAGAATCAACATTTAAGATTAATTCTTTTTTAAATTGATTAACTTCATCGTAAATGGATTCGTCAACATAAAAGGTATGTATGCGAAAGATATAATTAGAAGCGATTTGTTGTTTTTGATGTTTCAAAATCAATAAATCGTTTAACATTATTTCTTTAAAATTATTTAACAAATTTTTAGCAAATTGTAATTCATTTTCACGTATAAATTGGGTTTTATTTTTTTTTAGTGAAATTTTTTTATTAGATGTTTGTTGACGAAAAGTTTTATTTTTTTGATAAGCTATTTTGATATTTTCTAAATTAACGGCAGTTTTGTTTCCTTTGTCATCGAACGAAAAAGCCAATTCTTTGCCTTGTGCATCTACATAAAGTCTTTGAATTTTATTATTAAATGTGTGTTCATAAAGCAACGTCAAAATATTGTTTGTTCTATGTGTTTTAGAAAGTTTGTTTCTAATTTGTTGGTTTATCATCTGTGCACTTCTTTCTTTAAAGTGTATAACTTAGTTTTAAAGTTAAAATAATTTTTTTGATTTTAATCTTCTTAATTTTTGAAAAATTATCTTTCTTTTGTTTTTTTGTATTTCTTTTCGTTTTCTAAAACGGTTACGTCTTCGAAAATTGCGCACATCAGAAAAAAAATCGTGAATGTCTTTAAATTGAAAATCTTTATTAAATTCTTTATTTATTTTTTTTATTACAAATTCTTTTTCTTCAATATTACTTAATAATTTCGGTTTTTTCATAATATTTATCTTTTCAATCCTTTTTATTAATCTTTTTTTTAACCTTTTGTTTTTTTAAAATTAATTTTTTTGAATTTTCCATTTAAAAAGGTTATTTTTAGAATGATTTTAACTTTGTTATTCGAAAAATAAAGGTAATAAATATTACACCATTGTTTAAAACTTTTTTAGGAATTAATATCAAAAAGGTAATGATGGATTTGGATTATTATTTATAACATTTTCTTTTTTAAAATCTAAAAAAACAATGTTTTCAACAATAATTTGAATTTGTTCTTCTTTATTACCGTTTTTATCTTCAAATTTATTAATCGAAAGGCGACCTTCAACACTTATCAACGACCCTTTAAAAAGGTATTGTTTCATTAATTCAGCTTGTTTATAGAAAGAAACCATAGGAATAAAATCAGTTTTATTTTTATTTTTAGTTCCTACAGCTAAAGTAAAATTTAATAAAGAGGTTTTTTCACCTTTGTTAGAATTAAAAGTTTTTAATTCTAAATCGTGACATATCCTACCGATAAAAAATGTTTTGTTCAACATGTTATACTTCCTTTTATTTATTTTTCATTAAAATACTAAAATTTTATGAATTTTAAAATTATTTTTTAATTCGGAATTTTTTATTTCATTCATTTTCAGGATTTTAATTAATAATGATAGTTTAATGACGTATCATAAGGTCATAATTATTATCAAATTTAATAATAAAAAAGATTTTAAGAAAATACTTCTATTTTTAGAGTTTTTTAATAACTTTTACTTTTTTAAACCATTCAAAAGGTTTTTTGAATTGAATCGATTATGTAGTTGATGATGGCCGCAATTTCATAATCCTCTCGGACATGAATTATTTTAATTAAATTGTGTTGTCCTTGATTTATATTCTTTGAGATTGCTGTGTTTGATTTTAATTGTTTTATTTTTTATAATTTTTTATCCTTTATTTTTTATTTTTATAAATTAAAAAAGTTAATTTAAAAAAATAAAAATTTTAAGATTTTATACTTAAAATTTTTAATAAGTTACATTTTAAAATGGATATATAAAATATCTTTTATGTTATAATATGATTTGTTTAAAATGCCATAATCATCTAGTTTTTCGTATATAATCAAATAACCGATATCTTTTTTTGTTTTTGTTTTTTGATAAAATCGATAACAAATTAAGATTATTTTTTATTCATAATTTAGTACTTTCTTTTATATATTTTTATTTTTTTAATTGTTCTTTTAAAGATTTTAAAACTTTAAATTGAACAATTCTTTTTTCGATAACTTGGATAATGCCTTTTGTTTTAGGATAAACCACTTGAAATGATTTTGTACTCTAACTACAAAATTTCCTATTTCAGAAAATATTTTAACTGATAAATTTTGATAAATAATAACATCTAAAATAACTTTTTCTAATAATTCTAAAATTTAGTTAACAAACATTTTGTTGAAGATTAGATAAAGATAATTCGGAGATTTGTTTAATTAAATCATGTTTATTCAACATATTTACTCTTTTCATTATTTTTGGTTTAAATAAAAAAATTTCTTTGTAAGAATCTTGAGAACGAAAATCACTTAGAATATGAAAATATATTTAAATTATTTGGAATTTATTAATTCACATGGCTTTTCATTTAACCTTTTTACATCTTGTTAAGGATGCGAAATTAAATTTGAACT
Organism: Phytoplasma sp.; assembly: GCF_035187685.1. Classification (NCBI taxonomy): domain Bacteria; kingdom Bacillati; phylum Mycoplasmatota; class Mollicutes; order Acholeplasmatales; family Acholeplasmataceae; genus Candidatus Phytoplasma; species Phytoplasma sp. The sequence goes on from NZ_CP131022.1 coordinate 530,807, forward strand.
TTATAAAACTTTCTTAATTTTTGTTTTGAATTTTCGATAAAATTGTAAACTAATTTTTTTTTAATTTTAAATTTTTTTGAAACCTCTTCGATTGAAAGTTCGATACCATTTTTTAAACCATAAATTAAATTCATAATTTTTTTTTCTGTTTGAGTTAAATTCTTTTCAATTCTTACCATTAAAATTTCTTTTCGAAGATTTTTCATATAAACCTGATGAGGATTTAATTGTTTTGAAAAAGATGCATTTTTAAAATACTCTTTGTCTTCCTCAAAAGTTAGATTTTGATGTTTTTTAACACTTTTATCTCGGTATTCGTTTTGAGAAATAGAAGGTACATATGATTTTCTTATAACTTCTCTTAATGAACTTTTAATATTATTGAATGCATAAGAATCAAAATTAATAGAAAAATCATTATATTTTTCTAAAGAATAAATGAAACTCATTGAACCTTCTTGAAATAAATCATCATGTGTTAATGTTTGAGGATGAAATCTAAAACTTTTATAAACAAACTCACGAATCCAAGGTGAATAAAAATCATAAAGTTGATCTCTTATTTTAATAATTTCATCCCGATATAGATCTTGATATTCTTTTTTCAAATCAAAATATTTTGTTAAAAAGTAATCTTTTTTTTCTTTTGTTATTTCTATAAATTCTTTTTTTGTTTCCATAAAATCCTTCTTTTTTCTATAATTAATTTTCATAAAAAAAGAATCTCAAAAAATGAGATTATTCTTTATCTTTTATTAAACTTAATTGTATTAAATGAAGGATTCAGTTCAAGTTGAACTGTTAGTTAAAAAAATAAATCCTCATTTTAAAGAGGATTTATTGATAAATTTTATTTTTTGAAAATTATTTTTTCAAAACTATTTTTATGATTTAAAAAAATTTCAAAATAACTTCTTATAAGATCTCAAAAATAAGCAAGATTTTTTTAATTATGTTAGGAATTTTCTCTCCAAACATCAATTAAGAATTTGATCACCACAATATTTTTATTTTTTTCGATTTTACAAATATTTAATCTTTAATAAATATCTAAAAATCAATAATATTTTATTATTTTATAAATATTTAATGATTTTTTATAAAATAAAAATGAAATATTTTTTAAAATTTTGTAAAAATATAAATATAATTATTTTTTTGTATATCGTATATAATAAATACTATTATAAATATACTTTATTACTACAATTTTTGAAAATTTTTTTTATTTGTTTTTCTTGTTTTCTTTTTTAAAAAACTTTCGTCTTAATTATAAAATTAATTTTTTAAATCTCTTAAAAAACCTTTTATAAATTTAAAAAAATTCTTTTCATGTTACTATTAAAATAATTAATAAACAATTTGAATTTCTAAAAAAATAATTTTTTTAGAACAAATTAAGACTTTATATCGATTCCGTTTTCAAAAACACTTCAAAGAATAAAAAGTATACAAAATTTTTGAAAATTAATTAAAAATATAGAAATACAAATCCTATAACAAAAAGCATTTATATTTATCAGTATTAAAAAATTCTAAAAGTAAAATTTTAGAATCTTTTTTTATTTTAAAATCAAAAAAATAAATTATAAATGAAAAATAAATATGAATTTTCCTCAAAAGAAAACAAATAAATCATGAATAACTAGTAATTTACTGTTTTTAACTATTATATTTGTTTTTTATGTAATATATTTAATTTTTTCAATTAATATAATTTGCAAAAACTTAAAATCTTTATCATCTAAAAATTTCTTATTCTTTAATCTGTTTCGTCTTAATAATTAAAACTTATATTTTTATATCAAAAAACGATTTTTTTATGTTATAATTTAATAAGTTGTTTATTATCAACACTAGAAAATTGTGATTATGATCTTTTTTTAATATAATTTAAAATTTATAATTATATTAAAAAAACTAACATTTTATACAAAACAATTAAATATTTATATCTTGAAAATATAATTTCTGAATTCGTGAATTATATATATTTTTCGATTTTATAACTTTTTTAATTATTTATCATAATTCATAATAAAATTTTATTACTTCAATTAATCTAATAAATTTATTACGTCAATAATAAAAAATAAGTACGGAATATAAACAATATGAATAATAAAAAAAATACTTTTATCTTTATTTTATTTATATTTTTCTTAACAATCATGTTATTATTAGGAATTTATGATTATTACAATCCAATTAAAAATATTTTTATAAAAAAAACTCAAATTTGTATCGGAATTTTATTATCTATATTTACATTTTATTTTTTCCTTTTACCTGAAAAGTTTATTATAGGCGGTTTAGAAAGTAATTTGATTTGTTTAGACAAAATATTTTTTTATGACAAAAAAAAACAAAAACAAAAATATTTTTTAAGTGCAAATAATACCATCATTATTATAAGAATATCTATTTTATTATTAACTTGCTGTTTATTAACTATATATACAAATGCACAACAAATCTTATTATCTTCAATATTATTTAGTTTTCTTTTTACTTTTGTTATAAAAATATTAAATTATATAAAAATAAAACCTAATACTATGATTAGACAATTTCCTAATTTCATAAAAAAAAATATTTTTTATAGATTATTTTTATCTTCTTTAATAACTGGTTTATCTACTGGAATAAGCACTAGTGCTATTTTAAATTATGGTGCAGCTACTGGCGGAACTGACGTTATTTTCACATTTGTAGAAAAGGCATCAAAAATAAATAAAAAATATATGTTAATAACAATAGATAGTGTTGCTGTTGCCTTATCTTTTTTAATAGATTTAATCAGAAAAAAAAACAAAAGACAAAACGTTATTATAAAATATATTTTTTCTATATTCACTTTCGTAATATGTTCTGTAATATTTGGAACACTTGTAAAAAAACAAAATAAATAAATTTGTCATAAAATATTAAAATTGTCAATAATTAAAAGAGAATTAATAAAAATGATTTCTTCCAAAGGAAATATAAAATTTAAAAAATTAAAAAAACTTTCTTTAAAAAAATATCGCGATTTGTATGCAGAATTTTTAATTTTCGGGGAACATTTAGTACAAGAAGCTCTTAAAAAAAAAGTTATTATAGAAATATATACAATTTATCCATCTCAACAAGGTATTTTAATTTCTCATCATTTAATGAAAGAATTGAATAAAAATAAGACGCTTTATCAAATATGCGCGCTTTGCCGAATAAAACCTCAAACTTTACAAAGTGATAAAATTTTGGTTTTAGATGATATCCAAGACCCAAGCAATGTAGGAATTTTATTAAGAAGCGCTTGTGCTTTTGATTTTAAACATGTTTTTAGTAGTTCTAGATCAGTAGATTTTTATAATGAAAAAACTATAAGAACAAGCCAAGGCGCCATATTTCATTTATCTTTAGAAAGAGGTAATTTAATAGAATTTTTATCATCAGCTAAAAAAAATAATTACACTATTTTTAGTTCTTCTGTCAATAAAAAAAACATAAACTTAAATAATGTTTCTTATCTTAACAAAAATAAGAAAAAAATTTTAATCTTAGGCAATGAAGGCGCAGGAGTTTCTTCTTTAGTAGAAGACAATTCTGATTATTCTCTTTATATTGACATCAATAATATTGAAAGTCTAAATGTTGGAGTTGCAGGTAGTATTTTAATGCATCTGTTGAAATAATATTTAATCATATATAAAGATTATTTTATTTTATCTAAATATATTTTAGAGAAGTAAAAAAATAAATAAAAAATTTCTTTTTTCTTTATTTTTTTCTTTATATAAATATTTTTTTATATAAATTCAAAAATATTTATATAAAGAAAAAAAATTTATAAAATATCATTTTTTATTTTGTATTTATTATAAAAATAAATAACTATACTACCAGTAACTATTACTAAAATCACAATAATAATCCATAATACAACATGTAATCTATTTACAGATGATTTAACAATTTTATTATCCGAAATATTTCTAACAATATCTAATTTTAATCTTACCACACCAGCAAGATTTAATTTTTCTTGTGTCTGTTGTGAAATAATAACACAAACTTCTTTTTTATTATCTTTATTATCATCAGTTATTGAAAAATCATCAACAGTTAAATTTTTTAATAATAAAGGATTTATTTTTTTAATTTCTTCTAAAATTTTTTCTTTATTATTTTGATCTACTATTGAGATTTGGATAATTCTTTTATCTTCTGGTATAATTGTTTCAATATTTTTAACTTTTGGCAAATTTAAGTCTGTATTTTCATTAATATTCATACTTAAAACAACTTGTTCCGATAATTTCAATTTTTCTTTTTTATTTTCAGGAATACGAACAATAATTTTATTATCATTTTCTATAATTAAATATTCACGTGATAAATCTTTTAATAACGAAGGATTTATTTTTTTAATTTCTTCTAAAATTTTGTCTCTATTATTTTTATCTGCTATCGATATTTCAACAATTCTTTTGTCTTCTGGTATAACTGTTTCAATATTTTTAATATGATTTGAATTTGTATCAGCTATTAAAATTGTTTGAAAAGAATTAAAAAAAACAAATATAAAAATTAAAACAAAAACTTTGAGATTTATTTTATTTATCATTATTCTTTTTATTTTTAATATTATTTTCTGATAATATTAAAAACCCTTCCACCTTATTTAAAAAATTTTCAAATTTTTAAAATATATTTTAATTATTATGTAAAACAATAAATAAATTTATTTTAGAAATAAGTTATAATTTTTAAATATTTTGAAACAAAAAGAAATTATTATTATTTTAATAAATCAAACATTTTTTGTTTGTAAATTTCTACTCCTGGTTGAGTAAAAGGATTAATTTCTATTAAATAACCAGACATAGCGCAAGCTTTTTGAAAAAAATAAATAAGATAACCTAAATGATATTCATCTAAATGAGAAATAGTAATTTCTATATTAGGAACGCCTCCTTCTATATGAGCTTGTTTTGTAGCTATTAATATTGTTTGATTTATATCAGAAAAAGATCTACCTGCTAAATAATTTAATTGATCTAAATCTTTATTGATAATAGGAACGTGACAATCATCTTTCATGATACTAATATTTAAAACTGTTTCAAACATTATTCTAGAACCTTCTTGAATAAATTGCCCTAATGAATGTAAATCTGTAGAATTATTTATCGAAGATACAAAAAGACCTTTTTCTTCTTTTCCTTCAGATTCACCAAATAATTGTTTCCACCATTCAGCAAAAGCTAATAAATGAGGTTCATAACTAACAAACAATTCTATTTTTTTATTTAATTTAGTATACATTAAATATCTAGCTAATGCATATTGATACATCAAATTATTATCTAAATTATCAGTTAAAGAATCTTGATAAGCTTGCTTAGCTCCTTCTAACATAGCTTCAACATCTAAATTAGCAAAAACAAAAGGTAAAAATCCAACATTAGTTAAAACACTAAAACGGCCACCAATAGAATTCGGAATAACAAATGTTTCATAACCTTCTTTTTTAGCAATATCCAATAAAATACCTTTATCAGCATCAGTAGTAGCGAAAATAAATTTTTTAGCTTCTGTTAAACCATATTTATTTTCAATTTCTTTTTTTAAAATCCTAAAAGTTAAAGAAGGTTCTAAAGTAGTTCCTGATTTTGAAATTACATTAATAGCCCATTTTTTATCTTTTAAATAATGAATTAAATTATATAAATAACTACCTGAAACTTGATGTCCCGCAAAAATAATTTCAGGTTTAGTTTTATTAAAAGGTTTTTGACAGAATTCTATACCCGCTTTAGCTCCTACATAAGATCCTCCAATACCTATAACTACTAAAACTTCTAAATCTGGATTTAATTTTTTTAATTTTTTAATTTTTTGTATATCTAAAATAACATTCTTATCTAAAGGTAAATTTAACCAACCTAAATATTTTTGTTGTAATTCTTCATCTTTATGTAATATATTATGTATTTCAGTAACTTTTGATTTTATAATTAAACTTTCTTGTTTCCAATTTAAAAAAGTTTTTACACCTTCTATATCTAATTTGAGAACCACTTATTAAACTCCCTTTAAATTTTGATTTAATTCTATTTTTTTGTGTTCTTTAATAAAACGAATAAAGAAAATAATAATAACTATCAAAACAATTATATTACTCAAACTTGTACTAATACCAAATTGAAAATAACGATTTATTCCAAGTAATTCACCAACATAAAAATGGCAAATCCATAAACAAAACATTCTTGTTGCAATTCTTAAAATATTTAACCATAAAAAAATATTAGCATTTTTTTTGTAAGCCATAATATAAATCATTATCATAGAAGCCCAAATAGAAGTAAATAAAGACATTTGTTCGAAAAATAAAACTATTTTAAAACCTTTAAATTCTTCATCATTCAATTTGGCTTCTTTTGTCAAACAACTTAAAAAAAATTTACCACAAAAAATATTGGACAAAACTCCAATAATACCAATGATTAAAGTAATAAAAAAAACATTTTTAAAAATTTTCAAAGTATTTGTGTTTTTATCGATTTTGGCTCTTTGAGATACCATTACCAATTCAGCATCTTCAAAAGATTGAGAAATAGAATAAAAAATCCCGTTCACAACTGTTACAAACCCTGTTATAGCTAATAATTCTTTACCATAATAGTTTGTAACCATATCATTAATAAATTTTTTTCCAATTTCATAAGTTGCTTTTCCTATTACTAAAATAAACGATAATTTTAAAATAGTTTTAACAATTTTTTTAGAAAAAATCAATTTATGAAATTGAATTTGAAAATCATTTTTAGGATGAAACATAAAATAAAAAGCAAAAAGAGAAATAGCAAAATTAGAAAAAAAATCAGCCCAAGCTAAATGAACAATCGTAATATCTTCAGATTTAGAATCTTGAACATATTTAATTAAAAAAGAAAAAATAATTCTTAAAGTTATATTCAAAATATTTAAAAATAAAACAAAACTATTTTTATTTTTAGACCTTTCTAAACCAATAAAAATAGAATTAATAGTAATAAAGACAAAAGTTAATAAAGAAATAATATAATATTTCCAACCACCATCTGAATGAAACTTGCTGTTTAAAAAAACATTACCTAAAGGAGCAGGCATTAAAGAGCCAAAATAAAAAATAAAAAAAATAATTAAAGAACTCAAAACCGCAATAACAAAAACTAAAGTTGCATATTGTTTAGATTTTTCATTATTTTTTTGTTTATATTCTCTAGCTACTAAAACAATACCAGCGCCGCCTAAAGATATTGCAATACTTTGAAGTATTTTTTTTATTTGTTTCATGTAAGTGACAGCAGCTTCTATATTTGTATTTGTAGATGCTGATTTTTTCATTATAAAAAAATCTATAGCAGAACCCAAATGTTGAAATAACAAATACAAAGCAATAGGAAAAGCTAAAATAATCAAATTTATCCAAATAGGAAATTCTTTATTTGATTGCGGTTCAAATATATTTTTTTTCTGAGTAGCAGAAGAGTTTATTAGCATAAAAAAATGAATAACCTTTCCATCAATTTGTTTATATCACAATAATAAAATAGCAACTTCGAAATATAAAACAATTTTTTTTAAAAATTAATCCATAAAAAAATTAAAATATTTTTAATCAACAAAGTATATATTAATTAATTAAACGAAAAGATCATGAATTATTAAACATAAATATATCAAATAATATTTGATTTTAATATTTTAAAAAAGTACATACTTTTATTATATATAAATTTATTGTTTTTATTATACATAATAATAAAAATTAAATAATATTAGCAAAACGATCAAATAAAATAAAAGCATCTTCATTTAAATTTTGTTCAATAATAAAATTTATATTTAAAGGCCATTCATCATATTTTAAAGTTAATAAAACTCTATAATATTTATTTTTATAAAAAACTAAAGGGTAAGTAGGTCCTAAAATTTTTATTTTTACAAAAAAACTTTTCTCTAAAATTTCTTTTATTTTTTTAGCAATATTTATAACTTTAATGAAATTTTTATGAGAAATTAATATTTTGCTCAAAAAAATAAAAGGAGGATTTTGGCTAATTTCTCTCTCTTTTAAAATTTGTTCTAAAAAAGAAAAAATATCATAATATTGTGCTTTTTGAAGAGAAAAATGATTTATATTATAACCTTGTACAATAATTTTTCCTTTTTCAGTAAGATAATTAGACATTTTAATTAATGATTGAAAAGTTGTTTCTATTGCTTTAAAATTAGGAACATTCAAAAGAGCATCTACCATTAAAACACCTACTGTTTCAATTAAAGGTAATTTTAAATTCTTTACTATCATTTCTGTACCTATCAAAATATCAATCTCATTATTTTCAAATTTTTTCAAAATTTTTTGATAAGCTTTTATTGTTTTAATAGAATTAGAATCTATACTCTCTACATTTATATTAGGTATTTCTTTTTTTAAAAAATTTAAAACATATTCAATACCTAAACTTACATTTTTTAAAACAATATTACGACAACGAGGACATTCAGAACTAAATTTTTGACTGTAACGACAAAAAGTACACTTTAAAATATAAACATTATTCAAAAAAACTAAATTTTGAGAACATTTAGGACATTTAGGAATATAACTACAAAAACGACATAAAATAAAAGATGAAAAACCTAAAACATTAATAAATAAAATAGTTTTTTTCTTTTCTTTTATATTTTTTTTTAAATTAAATAATAAATCATAAGATAAGGGGGATAAGTTACCTTTTTTTAATTCTTGTTTCATATCAATTAATTTCATCGTTTTATTATTTTTTCTTGTTAAATCACAAAAAATAATTTTTTTTTGATTTATTAGTAAATAACTTTCTGCTGAAGGCATTGTTGTAAAAAAAACTAAAGGCACTTGATGATATTTAGCACGAATATGCGCTAATTCTTTAGAATCATAATTTGGACTTTTTTCTTTTTCTATTAAAGATTCATCATTTTCTTCATCAAAAATAATAACACCTATTTTTTTTAAAGGAGCAAATATAACCTTTCTTGTTCCTATAACAATACAAATTTTTTGTTCTTGAATATCTTGATTTATTTGATAATGTTCTGTTAAGCTAGAAGCATTTATTAAAACGCTTAAAGTAATTTCTGGAAAGTATTTTTGAATTTTATCTTTTAAAAAAGTAATTAAAATTATCTCTGCAACTACAATCAAAACTTGTTTGTTTTGTTTTAAAGAATGTTCTATTAATTTTAAATATATCGCTATCTTATCTTCATAATGATCATAATATAATAAATAATTGTCATAACGATCCAAAAAAATCTGTTTCCAAACTAAATATTGTTCTTTATTTAAACAAAACGAATCTTTATGATTTAAAATTATGTCATTATTCTTTTGATCTAAAATCGTCCTAATCTTATTTTTATTCCTAATTAGAGGACGATAATCTTTTTTGCAAATTATAATTTGCGTTTTAATAATTCTTTTTTTTTGTAATTCAAATATTTGTTCTCTTAAAAAGAAATTATCTTTCAAAGATAAAAGACATTCTTTTTGGATTAAATATTCTTTTATTTCTAAAGGTATCTTATCTTCCTGTAAAATTGTAATTTTTCTCTTATAAGTGCTTAAAAAACTTCTTGGGATAATAGTATTATATACTAAAGAAGGAGATATAAAAGGAATTTTTAATATTTCTTTTGTTAATAAAAAAAGTTCTTCATTTAAAAAAGAAGTTTCATCTAAAATTTCTATAATGGTTTTAATACGTGTTTTATTTATTAAAGTATCTGTTTTTAATGCTAAAACATAACCTAAACGTTCAGTATTTTTAGAACCAAAAGGAACAATCACTCTCATTCCTTTTTCAATTATATTCTCAAATTCTTTAGGAACCAAATAATCAAAAATTTTAATTAAATTAGGAATTTTATTATCTACTATTACTTCTGTATATAACATGTTTTTAGCCTTTGATATAATTTTTTAAGTTTTAAATAAATAAAAAAGATAAATCGGTTGATTTATCTTTTTTATTTATTCTTTTATGATATTATCTAAAAGTTTATCAATTTTTTTTCCATAAGTCAAAGATTCATCATATTTAAATATTAATTCAGGAATTTTTTTAATATTTTTAATTTTACTAGCTAATCTTATACGAATTTCTTTTTTATGTTCTTCTAAAACTTTTTTGACCAAATTTAAAATTTCTGATTTATCATTTAAAATAGTGTAATAAATGTTACAAAAAGATAAATCATTAGATAAATCAATACTTGTTAAACTGATATAACCTATTTGGTCGTTTGTAATAACATCATTAATTATTTCAACTAAAAATTCATGAATGACATTAGCTCTTCTCTTGATTGTAATATTATTCATTTTAAAACATCACTTTCTCTATTTTAGATGATTCTATTATATCATCAATTTGAAAACTATTAAAATTATCTAGTAAAATGCCACATTCATGACCTTGATTAGAACTATTAATATTATTTTTTAAATGCTTTAAAGAAACAATCTTACCTTTAAAAATAACTTTTTGATCACGAATAACTTTGGCTAAAGAATTTTGAAAAATAGTTCCTTTAGTAACATAACAACCCGCAATAATACCTATAGAACTTATAGTAAATATTTTTTTAATTTGAGCTTGCCCAGTAACTTTTTCTTCTAAAATAGGTTCTACTAGACTTTTTAATTTACTTTCTAAATCTTCAATCATTTTATAAATAATGTTATAGTTTTTCATATCTACTTTAAGGTTTTTAGCAATTTTTTCTAAAGAACCACTAATGGGTGTATTAAAATTAATCAAACAAGAATTAAAAATATTAGCAAAATCAATATCATTCAAAGTAATTAAACCGACAGAAGCTTTCAAAATATTGACTTTAATGTCTTGAATATTTAATTTCTCTAAAGATTCAACAATAGCTTCTAAGCTACCTTGAGTATCTGCTTTAACAACAACATTTAAAGATTTATTTTCTTTTTCTTGCGATGTTAAAACATTATTATAAATATATTCACGAGGTTCATCATTATTTTTATTATGTTCTTTTAACAAATTCTTTTTATCTTCGATAATTTGTTTAGCTATTTTTTTGTTTTTAACTACTTCAAAAACTTCGCCTGCTTTAGGAACAGAATTTAATCCTGTTATTAAAACAGGTTGTGATGGATAAACTTCTTGAAAACTTTGTTTTAAATCATCTTCAATAGAACGAATTTTTCCATAAGTACTATCTCCTACAAATACAACATCTCCAAGTTTCAAAATACCTTGCAAAGTAATAAAAGTAGCTGAAGGCCCTTTTTTCTTATCTAAACTTGCTTCTAAAACCACACCTTGAGCAACTTTATTTAAATCTGTTGTAATATTTTTCATTTCGCTAACTAATAAAATTAATTTTAATAATTTATCTAAACCTTCTTTTTTTAAAGCTGAAATTTCGACATATGATGTTGTTCCACCCCATTCCTCTGGAATCAAACCTAAATTAGATAAATCAGTCATAATACTTTCTTTTTTATTATTCAATTTATCTATTTTATTAATAACAACAATTATTTCAACTTGAGCTTTTTGAGCGTGTTTTACAGATTCAATTGTTTGTGGTTTTACTCCGTCATCAGCAGCCACTATCAAAAGACAAATATCAGTTACTTTAACTCCACGAGAACGCATTTGAAAAAAAGCTTCATGACCAGGACTATCTATAAAAGTAATTTTTTGTTGTTTGTGAACAATTTCATAAGCTCCAATATGTTGGGTAATTCCACCAAATTCTTTATCAACTAAACGAGTTTTTCTAATAGCATCTAATAAAGTAGTTTTACCATGATCAACATGACCCATAATAATCACGATAGGGACTCTTTTTGTTAAATTAGAATCGACAACTTCTTTTTTATTTTTTTCCTCTAAAGCTTTTTCTTCTTGAGAATCAAAAATAATTTCTATATCTAAAAATAAACCTAATATTTCTAGAATTTCTTTAGTTAAAAACTGATCAATATTTGTTTTAATTCCTAATTCTATAAATTTTTTAATTAAAAAAATATTAGAAACTTGTAAAATATCAGCTAAATCTTTAACAGTATGTTTTGGATTAAATAAATAACTTTTAACTTTAATTTTTTCCACAACATTATTATCTTTTTTTTCTTCAGTCATATTTATCAATCTCTCTTTCTTAATTACAATATTTAAACTTCATAAATAATAATTTTTATTAATTATTGAAAAATTTAACAATTGAATTGTTTAAACAAAAAAATATTAAAATATTTCAAAATCAAATAACCTGAATAGAAATATTCCATTTAGTAGCTTTAATAGCTAATTGAACATTAGTACCAAACTTTCCAATAGCTAAAGAAACTTGATTTTCGTTTACCAAAACAGAAACATTTTTATTTTCTAAATCTAAAATATTAATTTGAGAAACTTTAGCTGGTTGTAAAGCATTAGCAATAAGTGCTTTTGGATCATCGCTCCATAAAAATAAATCTATTTTTTCACCTTTTAAAACATTGATAATATTTTTTATTCTGGTACTATTTTCACCAATACAAGAACCTATAGCATCTATAGAAGAATTATGAGATAACAAACCTACTTTAACTCTTACCGAAGGAAAACGAGCAATTACTATAATTTCAATAATACCTTCTTGGATTTCAGGAATAAATTCTTTGAAAATTTCAAGAACAAAATTAGAACAAACACGACTTACTAAAATTTTTGGCATTTTAGTAGTTTTTTGAACTTCTAAAACATAAACTTGAATTCTTTCGCCTATCTCAAAATCATCATTAGACAATTTATCTTTATTAAATAAAACAGTTTGAACTTCTTTTTCTAATTCTAAAACACAAAAATTTTTTTTAATAGAAAATACTTTAGCACTAATTAATTTATGTTCATAATTTTGAAAAAAATTATAAATATTTTCTTTTTTATATTTAATTATTTCTTCGTTAAATTTATTTTTAAAATCTTTACTAGCATAAAAACTAAAATCTTTAGGATTGACTTCGATTCTAATAATTTCTCCTACTTGTGGATTCTTTTTAAATTTTGTAGCTTCTTCAACGGTAATACAAGTTATTTTTTTAATATCAATATCATCTTCATGTGATATTTCATCTACTTTTTTAGGTTCTATAACCAAATACTCTTTATACAAAAACAATTCTTGATATTCTTTTTTAAAAACCAAATGGCAACTTTTAATTTGGAAATTTTTTTTACAACCAAAAATCAAACTTTTTTCAAAAGCTTCCAAAGTTTGTTCTCTAGTTAATTCATACTCTTCAGATAATTGATCAATATAATTTAAAAAATCTTTAGTTTTCATATAATTTAATTTTATTTTCCTTAAATAATTTAAAATCGAAAAATTAAAATTTCAATTTTAAAATTAAAACAAAAGTACATAATAATATTTTATCATTTTTTTAATATTTTTATTTTAGATAAAAAAATAAATAACAATATGGCAACAAAATTCTCTTTATTTAAAATCAATCGAGACGGAAATGAAATTTATTTAATATTTTATATCGACCAAACATAACATCAACAACAAAAAATATTTTTAAAATTTATTTGTTCTAAAAAAATTATTTTTTATATTATTATTAAAAATAATTAAAAAAGTGTATAAAATTTGAAAAAACTAAAATCTAAAAATGAAAAAAAAGAAAATATTATAAAATATAAAAAATAACGTCGATGATGTTATCAAAAAATTATAATTATAAAGGTGTTTTGATCAATATCTACTATCCTAATTCGAAAATTAATTATATTAAAGACAAAAAATAAACTCCTTAAATAGGAAAATATAATAATTTATATGATCTTCTCCAAAATAATAATATTTAAAAAAATTAAATATAAATTGTTTATTATAAAAATAAATAGTTTATATTTTTTTATTTATATATATTGTTGTTATATATTTTTTGTTTAATATGTAAAAAAATATAATGTTCTACAAGTTTTTAGAAAAAATTAACTTTTTAAAATAAGAATGTTATATAATATCATAAAATAAATTATATCAACAACAACCAATTTTACAAATGGTTAGACGATAATCTATTAATTTTCTTAATATAAATAAGAAAATATAATTTTTTTAAAGATTATTGAAAAAATTTTTTTATTTATATTTTATGATTTTATCTAATTCACTAGTTAAACAATTAAAACCAGAAGAAAAAAAATTAAAATTAGGTGTTGGTGTAACAACACCACTGATATATAAAATAATAGACAAATTAACTAATATTGGCTTTGAAGTTGAATTAGATACACCAAACTTTAATAATTTAGTAGCAAATACTATTAATAAAAAATATAACATGAGTATTTTCGGTGAATCTTTTGATTACAAATATCCACATCCAACTTATAGTGATTATTTTTTAACCAATAATAACAAAAGTAACTTTTGTGGTGTGAATGAAGAAGATGAATTATATTTGGAACAAAAAATAAAACAAGCTGAAATAGAAACAAATGAAACAAAATACAATGAAATTATATTAGATATAGAACGATATTTAAATAAACAAAATTATTTATTACCGCTAACAGAAAACAAGTATAATTATATTGGTTATTCCGTAAAATTAGATCCAAAATTTGTTAAATGTGATATTTTCGGCTATTTTTATAATTTAAAATCAATACCAAAAAAACAAATTAAATAATATTATTGAAAAAAATCCAATATCATTGATAAATGATATTGGATTTTTTTATTAACAAATATTAAACATTTTTTTGAAATAATAAATTAACTCTTTTACCTAAATTTTCAGGTAATTCAACAAAAAACTTATTTTTTAATTTAAATGGATAATTTTTTTTTATATTTTGTAATTCTGTTTTGTAATTAGGACCTTTCATAACTATAAAATAACCATTATTATTAAGAACTAAAGAAGCCAATTTTAAAATTAAATCTAATTTTCCTAAAGCTCTAGCGATAACACAATTATATTTATTAGAATGATTTTCAATTTTCCCTTTAAAAACCAAAACATCTGATAAATTTAAATGATGAATTAATAATTTTAAAAAAACTGTTTTTTTTGAAGAAGAATCAATTAAAAAAACCTTTAAATTAGGATATAAAATTTTCAAAGGAATTCCGGGGAAACCAGCACCTGTACCTAAATCAAATAAATTATTTATTTTATTGAAGTCCAAAACCTTAGAAACTAATAAAGAATCATAAAAATGTTTACAATAAATATCTCTTTCAGTTATTAAAGCAGTTAAATTAATTTTTTGATTATAATCTTTCAAAAAAAAATAATATTTTTTAAAATTCTCTAATTGAAAAGCATTCAAATAAAATTCTTTTTTTAATAACTGTTCAAATAACATTTTTATATCTTTGTAAATAAACATTTAAAAGTGAAATATCAACAGGATTTACTCCTGATATTCTTGAAGCTTGACCTAAATTATTAGGTTTAATTAATGTTAATTTTTCTTTAGCTTCCATAGATAAATTATGAATTTGATTATAATCAATTTCTAAAGGTATTTGTTTTGCCTCCAAAATTAAATTTTTTTGAGCTTCTTTTTCTGCTTTTAAAATGTAATCTTCATATTTAATTTGCATCTCTGTTTGTTCTAAAACTTCTTTATTATAATATTTTTTAAGAAAAAAATTTATAATACCAGTATTTAACTCAGTTCTTTTTAAAAGTTTATATAGACTCATTTTTTCTTTAATTGAAGAATTATATTTTTTTAAAAAATTCAAATTAACTTCATTAGGAAAGACGATAAATTCTTTTAATTCTTTTTTAAAAGTTTCAATATCAGAACGTTTTTGTTCTACTTTGTTATAAATATTTTGATCTATTAAACCTATTTTATATCCATAAGGAGTTAACCTTAAATCAGCGTTATCATGTCTTAAAAGGAGACGGAATTCAGCTCTAGAAGTTAATAAACGATAAGGTTCTGTTGCACCTTTATTAATTAGATCGTCAATTAAAACTCCAATATAAGCTTCGTTTCTTTTTAAAACAAAACTTTCTTTATTTTCAATTTTTAAACTAGCATTAATGCCAGCTATTAAACCTTGACAAGCTGCTTCTTCATAACCACTAGTACCATTAATTTGACCAGCAAAAAATAAATTTCTAATCTTATTTGTTTCTAAATTATAATTCAACTGATTAGGATTAAAAGCATCATATTCAATAGCATAAGCGTACTTTGTAATTTCTGCTTTTTCTAATGCAGGAATTGTTTTTAAAATTTGTTCCTGAACTTCTTCAGGCATACTTGTTGAAAGTCCTTGAAGATACATTTCATCCAATTCTAAACTTTCAGGTTCAATAAAAATTTGATGACTTTTTTTATCACAAAAACGAACAATTTTATCTTCAATAGAAGGACAATAACGCGGTCCTTTGCCTTCAATATAACCACCATACATAGATGATTTATCTAAATTTTTTTTTATTAATTCATGAGTTTGTTCATTAGTATGTAATAAAAAGCAAGGTTCTTGAATAGATAATTCTTTGATTACAGAAGGGGAACTAAAAGTTTGTAAAATATTATCACCTAATTGAATTTTTGTTTTACTATAATCAATAGTATCTTTCTTAACCCTTGGTGGAGTACCTGTTTTTAAACGGATAATTTCAAATCCGTAATCTTTTAATTGTTTACTAATATTGTAAGTAGTGATAGAATTATTAGGTCCTGAATTAATTCTATTCTTTCCAATTAAAATATTACTAGCTAAATAAGTTCCTGTTGTTAAAATAACTACTTTACTATAAATAATAGTTCCGTCATTTAATCTCACTCCTAAAACTTTATTATTTTCTATAACTAAATCGTTAACAAAACCTTCTAATAAAGTTAGATTAGGTGTTTTTTTTAAAATATTTAAAATAATTTTAGGATACTTTATTTTATCTATTTGTGCCCTTAAACTTCTAACAGCAGGTCCTTTAGAAGTATTCAACATTTTTATTTGGATTTGAGATAAATCAGCTGCTTTTCCCATTATTCCACCTAAAGCATCTATTTCTCTAACAACAACTCCTTTAGCTGGACCTCCAATAGAAGGATTACAAGGCAAGGAAGCAATTTGTTTTAAATTACCTGTTATTAAAACTGTTTTATGTTTTTTGGCTAATGATAAAGCAGCTTCAACGCCTGCATGACCACCACCAACAACAATACCTTCGAAAGTCATTTTTTTTAGTTTCTCCTCGTTTTTAAAATAAACTTATTCAAAAAAAATATTTTTTTTAATCATTTTTTAAAAAAATCTCTTTAAAAATCACCACCCACATATAATAAAAAATTATGGCTGCTACAATCAAGTCCTGACCAGATTCTTTTTTATCATATTGAATGATGATTTTTAAAGAGATTTTTTTAAAAAATCAAAATTCTTTTTTTCTAAGATTGGCAAAAAATTTTTTTAAAATATTTTCACTTTCTTTTTCTAAAAAATTAAATTTACAAGATATTTTAGAAAAAAATTTAATATTTTCTTGAAACAAAGAATAATTATTACATAAGCCAAATCTTATATTATTTGCACTATAATATATTTTTTTTATTCTTACTGCGATTAATGCTCCCATACACATTATACAAGGCTCTAAAGTAGTATAAATCATTATATCATTAAATCTATAATTTTGAAATTTTTTATTTAATTTTTTTAAAACTAAAAATTCTGCATGTCCAAAAAATATTTTCTTTTTTTCAACATTATTATGAGCCCTAGCAATAATTTTATTATCTAAAACTGCAACAGCACCAACCGGAACTTCTCCTTTTAAAAAAGCTTTTTGAGCTTCTTTAAAAGCTTCTTTTATAAAAAAAAATTGTTTTTCTTCCATAATAATTTTTTATTTTTAAATTATTCCTCAAATTTATGACATTTTCTACAACGTGGTTCGTGATAACTTCCATTACCTACTAAAATAATAGGATCGGTTGTTTTAGGAACTAAATAATTAATTATCCTTTGAGTTCTATTTGCTTCTTTACCACAAACAACACAAGAAGATTTTAATTTAATAATTTCATCAGCAATTGATAATAAATATTGCATAGAACCAAAAGGTCTTCCGCAAAAATCAAGTTCTAAACCACTGGCAAAAATATTAATTCCTTGATAAGATAAATCATTTAAAATTTTTTCAATATCTCGATCTAAAAATTGTATTTCGTCAATAAACAAAACAAAAATATCTTTATTTATAAATTTCAAAATATCCTTGCTTTTATCTATAATTAATGAAGGGAAACTTTTAAAACAATGAGTTGTTATTTCTTTTTTTTTAGAATAACGGTCATCAATTCTAGGTTTAAAAACCAAAAATTTAAAACCAAAAGACTCAAAAGTTTTAATTCTTTGAATTAACTTTGTTGTTTTTCCTGAAAACATAGGTCCACAAATGATTTCGATAAAACCTTCTTTTTTCAAAACCATTTTTATGTTAGAAACCTTCCTTTAAAGATATTTTAAATTTTGAAAACAATTATTTATTTTTTTCTTCCTCTAAAAAAATTTCTTCTTTTTTTTGAGGATTATAACGTTTACGAAATTTATCTAATTGTCCTGATACAGTTGCAAAAACTTGTTTTCCAGTATAAAAAGAATGACAATTAGAGCAAACTTCAATTTTAATTTGTTTAGCAGTTGTTCCAATTTTATGTTTTTTACCGCAAGTAAGACAACTTACTTCGATTTCATAAAATTCTGGCTGTTCTGTTTTTTTCATAAAATAAAATTCCTCAATAAATCTTTTTTATATTTATTAAATAAATATCAATAATAATCTTAAAATTCAAAATAAATTATAAACAAATACATTCATTTTTTATTATAACATTTATAAAATTTAAAAATTCATTAAAAAATTAATTTTTATTATAAAAAGGAAATCTCTTTGTTAATAATAATGTTTTCTGACAAACTTTTCGAATAACCTCTTCATTTTGATAATTATTTAATATTTCATCTATTAAATAGGCAGTTTCAATAAATTCTTTTTCCTTAAAACCTTTTGTAGTCATAGCTGGTGTTCCTATTCTTATTCCACTAGTATAAAAAATTTTTTCTTTTTCAAAAGGTATAACATTTTTATTAACAATAATATTAGCTTTTTTTAAATTTTCTGAAGCTATTTTGCCATTCAAATGAGGATGTTTATGTTTTATATCAATTAAAATTAAATGATTTTCAGTTGTTCCACTTACTAAACGATAACCTAATTTCAGAAAAGTATTTGCTAAAGAAAGAGAATTTTTTAATACCTGTTTTTGATAAATTTTAAAATCTTTTTTTAAAGCCTCTTCAAAAGCAATAGCTTTAGCTGCTATAACATTCATTAAAGGGCCTCCTTGTATTCCTGGAAAAACACCTTTATTTATTTTTTTCATAATTTCTTCATTATTACTTAAAATAATTCCACCTCGAGGACCTCTTAAAGTTTTATGAGTAGTCGAAGTAACAACATCTGCTTGAGCCAAAAAAGGACAAGGATGAAGACCAACAGCTACTAATCCAGCTATATGAGCCATATCAACCATCAAATAAGAACCTACTTCATCAGCAATTTCTCTAAATTTTTTAAAATTAATAATTCGAGAATAAGAAGAAGCACCAGCTATAATTAATTTAGGTTTTACTTTAAGTGCTATTTCTCTTACTTGTTTATAATCAATTTTTTCTGTTTCAGGAGAAACTTTATAACTAAAAGAACGAAAAAATTTACCAGAAAAACTAACACGAGAACCATGTGTTAAATGGCCTCCATCATTCAAAGACATCCCTAAAATGACATCATTAGGTTCTAATAAAGATTGAAAAACGGCCATATTAGCTTGAGAACCTGAATGTGGTTGAACATTAGCAAATTTAACATTAAATAATTTTTTAACATTTTCAATTGCTATTTTTTCTATTTTATCTACGTATTCACAACCACAATAATATCTTTTTTGAGGATATCCCTCAGCATATTTATTTGTTAAAACACTTCCTTGGGCCTCTAAAATCGATTTAGAAACAAAATTTTCAGAAGCAATTAATTCTAAATGTTTTTCTTGTCTTTCTTTTTCATCACTAATAATTTTAAAAATATCATAATGATTTTTTTTCAAAAAATTCATTTTTTAAAACTTCCTTATATATAAAAATATCTAAAATAAAAACATTTAGATAAACAAATTTAAATAAATTTTATTTGAATTATATAAACATTTTAACAAAAAAAATAAAAATATTTTATTAAACTGTTTATTATAAAAGTTAATCATATTTATTAAAAAGTTACTAAATTTTATAATAAACAGTTTTTATATCACTAAAAACTGTTTATTATAAAGGATTTTTAAATTTCTCAAAAGTGACTAAGTTATAGTTAGGAACTTTTATTTTCTATTTTTTATTTCAAAAATTTACAAAAAATAGAAAAATAGAAAAATAGAAAAATTTTAATAAATTATTTTTTATTTCATTTTAAAAACACATTACTAACTTTAAAAAATATGTGACTAACTTTAAAAAATATGTGACTAACTTTAAAAAATATGTGACTAACTTTTATTATTATTAAAAAATATTTTTATTTTTATAATCTTTTTTTGGTATAAATAAAAAATAATAATAAAAGTTAGTCACATATTTTAATGATCACTAATAATAACAATTTAAATTTTAAACAATAAAAAATAATAATTTAAACTTTAAAAAATTTTTTTATTATTTAAAATTTTTTAATTTAAAAAGATATAATTAAAGATATAATTTTAATATATAACAAAAATTAAATTATTAAAAAATAATAAATAAAAATGATAATATTTTTTTAAAAAAATATTCAGAAAATAAAATTTTTGAAAAGGTTCAGAAAAATAATGAATACACAAAATTTAAAAATAGTTTATGATAGTTATGAAAAAGGGAATGTTTCTGATTTTGTTAAAGAATTTCCCGAATATAAATCGGAAAAAATTACAAATTTTAAAAACAATAATGAAAATATTTTTCTAGTAACTAAAACTGTTAAATTTGGTGAAATTCCTGAAAATACTGAAAAATTTTTAAAAAAATATTATCATTTGATAATAGGTGTAGCTGTTTCTGGAAATAGAAATTATGGAGAAAATTTTGGAAAAGCAGGACATTTAATTTCAGAAAAATTTAATATTCCTTTGATTTTAAAATTTGAAGGTAAAGGATTTGAAGAAGATATTAAATACATAAAAAAATGGTTAAATGAAGTAGAAATTAAAAATAAAAACATTTATAACAAAATACCATCTTATATAATTCTCAATAATCAAATTATTGATGAAAAAGGAAATATTAAAGATTTAAATAAAGAAAAAGAAGCTTTAAAAGCTTATTTTGAAGAAGAAATCAACCCTAAATTAAAAAAATTTCCAAATTTAAAAGAAAAAATAGAATTTTTAATTAATAATAATTATTATGAAAAAGATTTTTTTAAAAAATATTCTTGGGAAGAAATTAAAATAATTTATAAATTAGCTTATGATAAAAATTTTAAATTTTCTTCATTTACAGGAGCTTTTAAATTTTATAAAGATTATTCATTAAAAACAAGAGATAAAAAAAATTATCTTGAAACTTATGAAGATCGTTTAGTAATTAATGCTTTATATCATGCTTCTGGTGATTTTGAATTAGCAAAAAAATTAATAGAAAATTTAATAAAACAAAATTTTACTCCAGCAACGCCAACTTTATTAAATACAGGTTTAAAAAAAAGAGGAGAATTTGTTTCTTGTTTTTTAATTGAAGCAGGGGATTCTTTAAATGATATTTCTCGTATTTTAGAATTTTCTATGCAATTATCTAAAATAGGTGGTGGAGTTTCAGTTAATCTTAGTAATTTAAGAGCTAAAGGTGAAACAATTAAAGAAATTAATAATTCTTGTAAAGGAGTTATTGGAGTTGCTAAATTATTAGATAATGCCTTTAGATATGCTGATCAAATGGGGCAACGTTTAGGAGCAGGGGCTATTTATTTAAATGTTTTTCATTCAGACATTCAAGATTTTTTAAATTCTAAAAAATTAAATGCCGACGAAGACATTCGTTTAAAAACTTTATCATTAGGAGTAGTCATCCCTAATAAGATGATTGAATTAGCTAAAAAAAATGAAAAAATGGCTCTTTTTTACCCCAATACTGTTTATAAAGCTTATAAATTAAATTTTGCTGATATTAGTGTGGAAATGGATAAATGGTATGATATTTTATTAAATGACCCTAAAGTTAGAAAAAGATTTATTAATCCTCGTTCTTTATTAGAATTAATCGCACAACTTCAAGGTGAAAGTGGTTATCCATATTTAATGTTTTGTGATAACGCAAATATTGTTAATACTTCGGAATCAAAAATTAAATTTTCAAATCTTTGTACTGAAATTTTACAACCAACTATTACATCTCATTATGCTTCTTATCACGAAAGAGAAAAAGAAAAAATAGGGATGGATGTCTCTTGTAATTTAGCTTCAGGACATATGGGAAACATGATTAAAAACAAAGCAATTAAAGAAACAGTTTTTTCAGCTATGGATATTATGAATTCAGTTTCTAATAAAACTAATATTAAACATGTTCCAGCGGTTTACAAAGCAAATAAGTTGAATCGTAGTGTTGGTTTCGGAATTATGGGTCATCATGGATTTCTTGCAGAAGAAATGATTGAGTTTGGAAGCAAAGAAAATATTGAATTAGTTGATGTTTTCTTTAATATAGTTAATTATTATTCTTTGTTACATTCTTGTTTAAAAGCTAAAGAAACAGGTGAAAAATTTTTTCAATTTGAAAAATCTAAATATGCTAACGGTGAATATTTTAATGATAAAAAAGCGATTTATCCAATGTCTAAACGTATTAAAAAAATTTTTGAAGAAATAATGATTCCTTCTGATGAGGATTGGTTAAATTTAAAAGAAGATGTTATGAAATATGGATTATACAATTCTCATCGTTTAGCAATAGCACCTAACGGATCTATTGGTTATATTATGTCTGCCACTCCATCTTTAACACCAATTAAACAATTAATAGAAGAAAGAACTTACGGAAATTCAAAAACTTATTTTCCAGCTCCAGGATTATCAGAATATGCTTTTATGTATAAGACAGCTTATAAAATGGATAAATTTAAATTGATTGATGTTATTTCGACAGTACAAAAACATATCGATCAAGGGATATCATTTGAATTATGTATTACTTCTGATATTACTACTAGAGAATTACAAAGATATTATTTATACGCTCAATATAAAGGAATTAAAACTCTTTATTATACTAGAACACAAAAATTAAAAATTTTCGAATGCGAAAGTTGTAGTATTTAATTTTTTAAAATCAATTGTGAAATCAGAAGATTTGGTAAAATTTTCTGATAATTTTTTTAAAAAAACCTTTATATATAAATAATTTTATCAAAGGCAAATTTAACATGAAA